>NZ_PPQH01000175.1 GCF_002902385.1 Staphylococcus intermedius NCTC 11048
TCAATTCTTCAGCGACTTAACATCAGGAGCGAAATCAACTTACGAATCATTAAGCGTATCAGCAGCGAATAGTGAATCAATGAGTAGTTCAGCTTCGATGAGCACATCTGAATCAGTAAGTGTGTCAATGAGTGCAAGTGAATCAGCAAGTACATCAACAAGTGCGTCTGACTCAACAAGTACTTCAACAAGCACAAGTGAATCAGATAGTATCGCGAAAGAAGTAAGTCAATTCTTCAGCGACTTAACATCAGGAGCGAAATCAACTTACGAA
>NZ_PPQH01000176.1 GCF_002902385.1 Staphylococcus intermedius NCTC 11048
AATATAAGGTGTAGGATACATTTCTACATCGTATTTGTATTCTCCTAATCATGTTTAAGATTCCATATACTCTCAAGGCCCTCCTTTCGCCTTGAGAGTCTTTTTTTAAGATTGTTTGTTTCGTGATAGGATTAGTAAAAGGGGAAGGAGGGAAGTTAATTCATCACTTTAGGTATGTTTTTGCCAAAAAGTATCTAAATTACACATATTTTTCATAGGAACATATTGACGTTTCTAATGGTTAAATATATACTTAAAAAGTCCTTTACAGTTCTAATGATTTGGCTCCTTGGTCAAGCGGTTAAGACACCGCCCTTTCACGGCGGTAACACGGGTTCGAGTCCCGTAGGAGTCATCACAAT
>NZ_PPQH01000019.1 GCF_002902385.1 Staphylococcus intermedius NCTC 11048
CCTTTTAATGTGTCATACTAATTAAATAAAAGTATGTCATAATAATTAGAAATTGACAATCAAAAATCGGTTCGTCCATTATTTTTTTTATTTATTGTCAATAATTCGTCATAAAAAATTGCAGTTGTTCTATTTCATATCAGTTTAAAAATGCAAAAAAAGGAAATAAATACGAACATATGTTTTGATAATTGTCACTCAATATGTCATCATTCAAAAGAAGTTCCAATAAAGGAGTATATAAAAATGACAAAAATATTTGTAACAGGTGCAACAGGCTTAATCGGGATGCGCTTAACAGAAAGATTAATTCAAGAAGGACATGACGTCGCGGGCTTTACCACTTCAGAAAATGGGAAAGCACGTTTAGAAAAAGTCGGTGCTCAAGCATTTATCGGTAACATTTTAGAACCCGATACGATTGAAGCTGCGATTAAAGCATTTCAACCAGAAGTGATCATGCATCAAATTACAGATTTAAAAAATGTGGATATGGCCGCGAATACGAAAGTGCGCGTTGAAGGAACACGTCACCTTGTAGACAGCGCACTCAAATACGACGTGCAACATATCATTTCACAAAGTTTAGCGTTTATGTATGAACCAGGTGATACGTTAGCGACTGAAACAACACCACTCGATACAAATTCATCAGGCGACCGTAAAATTACAGTTGATGGTGTCATCGGTGTAGAAGGTGAAAGCCAACGTTTAGCACATGCTGTCATTTTACGTTACGGGATGATGTATGGACCTGGCACATGGTTTGGTAAAGACGGTATGATTTATAACCAATTTAAAGAAGGCAACGTCCAATTATCAAAAGGTATCACTTCTTACGTGCATATTGATGACACGGTTGAAGCAGCCATCAAAGCGCTCAATTTTGAAGCAGGTATTTACAATGTGACAGATGACGAACCGATTGATGGCGAAACATGGGCAGCTTGGTATGCCGAGCAATTGAACGTTTCCCCTCAAATTGAATTTTTAGAAGCACAACCATTCGAACGCGGTGCAGATAACCAAAAATACAAAGCACAAGGTGGCAAATTGTTGTATTCCACTTGGCGCGATGGCATGGATGTTAATGAATAAATCAAAATAGCGGAAAGCTCATCAACTTGAGCTTTCCGTTTTTTTGTTGGACTGAAATTCAAGTAATCATGC
The DNA here is from genome assembly GCF_002902385.1 of Staphylococcus intermedius NCTC 11048. Classification (GTDB taxonomy): domain Bacteria; phylum Bacillota; class Bacilli; order Staphylococcales; family Staphylococcaceae; genus Staphylococcus; species Staphylococcus intermedius. The sequence goes on from NZ_PPQH01000019.1 coordinate 1,171, forward strand.
CAATCATTAACTCGTATCAAATAAAGTTTCACACATCATTTCTTAATCAATTATTAAATCACCGTAAGAATTTGTTTAACATCAATTAATTCCGAGTTAATTTCTCTTAATTTCAAACTGGTATATAATCAAAACTCGCAAATTAATTAATTGGGAGATTAAAAGTAAATTTGTGATTATAAATAAATTCATATTAAGGAGATTGATTAATGAAAAAGAAATTGCTTGTTTTATCTGCGAGTGCCATTCTCGCTTCTCACTTTTTAGTTGGAGGAGAAGCATCTGCCATAGTTACTGGGGAGAAAAACCCATATACCTCTAAAGCTTTATCGCTTAAAGATCGAAGTAATGCATCATCAGTTACAACTGAACAATATAAAGAGAGCTTAGAAAATTTAATTTATAGATTAAGCATTCATGGTTATGAAAAATATGATGAACCAGAATACGACGAAGCAGTTAAAAAATATAAGCAACGTTTTATGGCTGAAATGGACGCCATGAACCAATTTTTACAAGAAGAAAAAATAAAGAAAGCAAAAGAAAAAAAGAACGAAGATATACCGGCTAATGTCATAGGATTAACCCATCAAAGATATGAGGCAGTTTATGACGCATTAAAAGAAAATAAAATTGATTTTACAAAAGAAATACAAAAATTGAATGCAAAATACTCTGATTTAAAAACTTTTGATAGTCAAGAGCAAAATGACGCAGATCAAAAATTAAATGACTTAGAAAATCAAATTTTAATGTTAGGACAAACATTTACTGACGATGTTGATGCAAGAGACAATTTATATAATAAACTCGATATGAGCATCGGCAACTTAAATTATGAGCGTAAAGAAAAAAGAGCAGTTAATAAACGTATGTTAGATAGAAAAACAGAAGACCTAGAGACGATTATTGATGAATTTTTTGAAGAAATTGATTTAGCGCGTCCTAAAGAAATTCCTGTTTTAACAGCTTATAACCAAAAAGATGAAGCAGTAAAAGCGAAACTTAGAGATGATGCTAAAAAAGCTAAGGAAAACGAGAATTTAAGACATCCAAGAGCTCAAAAACAACAAACTGCTGAGGCAACATCTCAATCTAGTCATCAAGAAGTTGCACAACCATCAGTCAATAGTTTAGAAATTGAAGAACCACAAACTGCAAAACCACAACAACCGATTTATACTGAAACAACAGTACATACACCAATGACTGTTACACCACAAACGGCGGAAGAAACAGTATTTGAAGAGCTTCAAGGTCGCAACGCTCAATCTTCAACAACAGTCACTGGTGAACAAACAACTGACGCAGTAACAGCACCAGCAGAAAGTACACCTGAAGCATCTGAACAAACAGCAACTTCAGATTTACAACAAGATCAACCATCAGAGGCACCTCAGCAAGCAGCCGAAGAAACTGAAACGATTACAGAAAGCCATGTCGTTGATATTGATGAATCGACAACTTTCGAAAAGTCAGGCTATTTATACGGTTTCAGCCAAAGTGACACATCTGGTTACACAGAAAGAGAAAAACGTGCCATTCGACGTAACCATGTCAGAGAAGCTGAATCTTTAGTGAACCAATATGTAGATACACATCGTTACCAAGACCGAATTGCGGCTCAACAAAAAGTGAACACATTAAGTGACGCGCATCAAAAACGCTTTAACAAAATGATTAATAAAGCTTACAATGGTCAATAAAATTTAATATCAACTGAATCGAGTAGGAGAATAGTCATTAATTGACTATTCGTCCTCTCACACCACCGAGCGTACGGTTCCGTACTCGGCGGTTCAATATCTTGCGTAAGCCAGCTCTGCAAGCTGGGCTAATGGTATCAGCCCCCACTTGTAGAGTTGTTTTGTTGTAAGTGCACGATGAACCTCGTGCGTGTTTGATAATCGCCAGTACTTTTTGCGAGACTGTGCGATTTTCATCGCACTTCTATGGTCAAGACCATATTGGCGCAACATCTTATATTTGGTTCTTACTCTTTTCCACCGTTTAAGTATGAGTTGTCTAAGACGGCGGTTTAACCAAGATTGCGTGGTTTCAATAAATCCTCTGATAAAACCTCTACCAAAGTAATTTATCCAACCTCGTGTCACTTGGTTAATTTCAGTGATAATATCTTTAAAGGTACCGGGTCTATTTCGTTTCGTTATTTTCCTTAAGGCGCGTATTAAATTTCTTTTTGCTTCCGTAGTCGGTCTGAAACGACAAACCCCATTTACCTTGGTTATTAGACAACTCAAAAACTTTAAACGTGTAACTGCTCCTATTCTACTTTTATCTTCATTGACAACCAACTTCAGTTGCTTCTCAATGAATTTCGTTACACTCGACATTACGCGTTCGCCTGCACGTTTTGTGCGTACAAAGATGACAAAGTCATCTGCATAGCGTACAAAACGATGTCCACGCTTTTCGAGTTCTTTATCCAGTTCATGTAGATAGATATTACATAGTAAGGGAGAGATAACGCCCCCTTGTGGTGCACCTATCTTTCTTTCTGCGACTTCGCCAGATAGGTCAATGGCACCTACTTGTAGACTTCTACGGATAAATGTTGAAATTGACTTATCTTGAACATGGCGTTCGAACAAATACATGAGCTTATCATGATTCAACATGTCAAAGCACTGTTTCAAATCACAGTCCACAGCTATTTTATAGCCTTCTTCGTAGTAGGACGCACATTGCTTAAGTGCTGTTCCTGTGCTACGATTAGGTCTGAAACCATGGCTGTGATTCGAAAATGTTCGGTCAATGCCTGGTTCAATCACTTGTCTAATGGCTTGTTGTATCACTCTGTCTCTAGCGACAGGAATACCAAGCACACGCATTTTCCCATTTGGTTTGGGGATTTGAACTTTTCGAACTGCTTGAGGTTTATATGAACCATCAAGCAGTTTTTTCGTTATCTGCGAAAAGTACTGCACAAAGTGAGCGTGGAGTTCACTGACTTTCATGCCGTCAATTCCAGGAGCACCTTTGTTTTTCTTAACTTTCTTGATAGCTTTTTCTATGTTGTTTGGTCTTACAACAAGCTCCATCAGTGATGGAGACTTACGATACATTTCTTTCATTTCACCTAAGATTTACTGTACACACTTATGTATTCTTTTTTCGTTCCACTACTTATCCTTCCATAAGTTGCCGGTTAAGACCGTATTCTGCACGTCGTAAATCTATAACCTCCAATCTTTACTTTGTATTGAATATTGTTCAGTCCTTCGGTACATTTTCCCTACTATGACTTCTGCTGACTTCTCATCATTCGTTGTTACTACGGTTGAGATACCGCTGATGAGACCTCCCCGGGTAAGGTGTAACCTCTTTCTACTCATGTCACCGCATCATTTACTATATAGAACTCGGATAGTATCGGACTTCATCTTGTTGAGCAGATTCATCCATTCTACATAGCCTTAGTATGATATTTCTGTTCGTCAGTGCGAGTGTTTGCGTCCGACTTCCTTCAGATTCCACTTCGCAATGGACACCCTTGTCTTTCGCTAACAGTTCCTACTACCAAGCCTGTAACGGACTTTCACCGTCAAGATGTTACCCATGCCGGGCGCACTCAAAAAACCCTTATTTTAAGTGTCAAAACTAAAATAAGGGTTACTTATTAAATTTTTAACATATAAGTTAATAATCATTTAAAAAATAGTTAATATTAAAATTCCTAGTATCTCTATATAATAAAAAAGTCTTTAATGACACACTTTAGATGACAACATATTAAGGAGAAGAATCATCATGAAGCAATCAACAATTCTAAAAGTTAGCTTGGCGGTAGGTATTTTAGCAACAGGCGTGGGTCTTCAAAGTCATGCCGCAGCATTGGCTGAACAAGAAGATATTCAAGTCATTAATTCTCAAACGAAAGCGCTAAAGGATTATTACTCTCAAACCCCTTTTAAATACCATAACGTTACAGGCTATGGAGAAGGAGATAAAAAACTTAGTGTAGTAACACCTGATCAAACTTTAGTGTCAATTTCATTAGATGGAAGTGACTTATCTAAATATAACGTTAAAGATAAAGAATATCCTAATTTAGATCTTTTTGTAGTAAGAGAGGGAACAGATAGAAGCGCCGAGACGCAATCAATTGGCGGCATTACTAAAACGAATAAAGTAACATATCACGATAATGTGAAAAATCCTGATATTGTAATTAATAGAGAAAGTTATGGGATACCTACAACAGCTACAACAAACGAACTTTCTATTAACAAAGAAGAAGTGTCTTTAAAAGAATTAGACTTTAAACTTCGTCAAATGCTTATCAATAAATATGACTTATACAAAAACGGCTCAAGTAACGACAAAATTGTCATCAAAATAGGCGACGAAGATAAAGACATCATGACTTTAGAATTAGATAAAAAGTTACAACCACACCGTATGAGCGACACGGTAGACGTCAATAAAATCCAAAAAATTACAATAGATTTATAAAAACACTATTTGATATAGATAACAGAGGTAATCACATGCGATTGCCTCTGTTTTGTGTCAAAATAAGATATCAATTAAATCATATAAACACATTAGAGGTGCATACTTCATGAAATCTAAAATCTCGTATGTATTGATTCCACTCGCTCCTGTAGAATTTATAGCCATGTACATAGACTATCACTTACATTCATTGCTCGGTTACACCCCCTACATCATTATTTCTGTACTGATCAGCTACCCTATTTTTAAAAATGGTTTGAAAAATAGTTATACGCTAGTCATCAGTAGGGTTATCGGTATGCTTATTTCATTTTTATGCGTCCATCTTTTCATTAACACATATCATTCCGCTAGCTATTTCAAACCTTTTACAGCAGATTTTTACTCCATATTGTTAGGCATCATCAGTTTTATTGTGGTTGCTCTATGTTATTTCGTCATGTGGGGATTCTCTTCAAAAAATCGCTAACTCATCATATAAGCTATTGACGCCTAAACGCAACCTATCAATAATCCTGTGTTGACAAGTTGCGTTAAGCGTTCTTCTCATGAGACGATGTTATCTCAATAGCAATAAATAGAAAATACCGTAAATTGCGATGAACAAAATTAAAGTCATAACTGAAACAATGACCACTTTGATTGCGATGTGAACGTGCAACCTTTTAATGATGAATGAACTTAACAACACCGCAATCAAACAACTGATTCCAAGTAAAATGCTATTAAAATGTACGAACATCCTCACACCTCTTATTTTTATTGATATTTCTAACTATGTATCAAAGCATTACATTTTTAACAACACACACCGGCCACTACCGACCTACTGATTTTGGCTACCTTTACAAAAAAACGCCTCCTTTTTATATGGAGACGCTTTTGATTTATCATTTGCCAGTGGGTCACACTCTCCCAAAGTGTCAACTGTACTTTAACAGTGCGAACCAACGCGACAAATTCAATAATGATATATACGCATGCGAAAGTGTATAGCATGCATTAAAAATTTAAAGAATCACTGTATTTTCTTTTTCTTGAATCATTTCGATAATTTCATTGTGCTCATTCATCACTGCCACTTTAGGGGAATGTGATTTTAATTCCGTCTCATCCAACTGTGCATATGTCATAATAATCACGACATCGCCAACTTGTACGAGACGCGCTGCTGCACCGTTTAAACAAATTTTACCGCTGCCACGTTCACCAGCAATGACATATGTTTCTAAACGTGCACCGTTGTTATTGTTTACAATTGCGACTTTTTCGTTCGGCAAAATATCAACTGCATCTAAAATATCTTGATCAATCGTAATACTACCGACATAGTTCAAGTTCGCTTCTGTGACACGTGCACGATGAATTTTTGCGTTCATCATAGTTCTTATCATTTTTCTATTTCATCTCCAATAATAATGTTATCGATTAACCGGGCTTGGGTAAACTTCACGGCTAATGATATAAAAATACGTCCTTCTATATGTGCTTGCGCTCTTAATTCGGGGTAACTGTATACTGCAACTTCTTGAACTTGTCCACTGGTGTGGGTCTCTAAGTATTGTGTCACCTTATCAATAATGACGCTACTTTCACGCTCACCCGCATCATATAACGACTCCGCGAGTGCTAAACTTTGACGTAAATGGACCGCTTCTTGTCTCTCTTCAGCTGTCAGATAAACATTTCTTGAGCTTTTTGCCAGTCCATCTGCTTCGCGCACAATATCGACACCGACAATTTTAACGGGGTGATTAAAATCACGGACCATTTGTTCGACGATTGCGAGTTGTTGTGCGTCTTTTTTGCCAAAGTATGCGACATCAGGTTGAACAATGTTAAACAACTTATTCACGACTGTCACCACACCATCGAAATGACCTGGACGTAACGCGCCTTCTAGTACTTTTGCCAATCGGCCGACCGTCACATCAATGCCAAGTTCGCCTGGATACATTTCTTCTACTGAGGGATAAAAGACGTAATCCACACCGATTTGTTGTACCATCGCTTCATCTTCATCAATTTGACGTGGATAAGCATCAAAATCTTCATGAGGACCAAATTGCAGTGGGTTCACAAATACACTGATGACTGTCACATCATTTTCTTGAATCGATTGACGCATCATCGTTAAATGCCCGTCATGTAATGCACCCATCGTCGGTACAAAACCAATGGACTTGCCTTCACGATGAAATTGTTTTGCGAGTTGTTGCATCTCTTGAATGGATGTTATACGTTGTGTCATGCGTCTACCTCATCCATAATTTGTTTTTTGTATGTGTATGCTTCAGATGGAAAAGCACCTGTTTTCACTTCTTCATTATATTTTTCTAACGCGGCGATACCAATTGATAAATCGCAATATTGTTTCACGAATTTGGCATGACGATCCACACCATAATTTAACATATCGTGATACACCAATACTTGGCCATCCGTCCCTTTACCTGCACCGATACCAATGACCGGAATAGTTAATTTTTCTGAAATCACTTGCGCGAGATCACTCGGAATGGCTTCAAGCACTAATGCAATCGCACCCGCACGTTCCACTGCTTGAGCATCTTCAATCAGTTGTTGTGCCGCTTCTTTCGTTGTACCTTGCATTTTATAGCCTAACACGCCGACACTTTGAGGTGTCAAACCAAGGTGTGCAACAATCGGAATCCCCATTTGTGTGGCTTGTGTCATAAAGTCAGTCAAATGTGCACCTTCTACTTTTAACGCATTTCCACGACTTTCTCTATAAAGACGAATCGCATTTTCAATATCTGTTTTGGCATCGATACCTACCGAACCAAATGGCATATCGACAACAACAAATGTATTGGGCGCACCACGACGAACTGCACGGCTATGATGTAACATATCTTCAAGTGTCACATCGACTGTGCTTTCATATCCTAATACCGTCATCCCTAGTGAATCTCCCACTAAGATCATGTCGATATTGGCCTCTTCAACTTGTTTCGCACTTGGGAAATCATAAGCGGTCACCATTGAAATTTTTTCACCGTCACGCTTCATTTGTTGAATATGATTTAAAGTTTTCAATTCTTTCACCCTTTAATTTTTATTATATCAATAGTAAATCAAGTCACCTGAATTTTCCATTGATTTTTTTATTTTTGTGGAATGCTGCCTTTAATTATGAAAAGTATTTGAACAATTGTTTCTATATAAACTTGTATAATTCTCAGTTATCCGTAATCTATACTTTACAACTTTTCTAAAACATAATAAATTAAAGCATATTCATTAACGTTATCCAACCCTATCCTGTAATGGAAGAAAGGTGATATTCTATGACTCGAATTGCTGTTATCGGCCCAGGTGCAGTGGGAACTTCTATCGCGTATGCCTTGTCCAATCGACATGACGTCACGCTGCTTGGTCGCCAAAATCAAACGTTAACATTTGAAGATTATGCAGATCAGACAACACGCACATTCACCGTGAGTGCACTCCAAGAAGTCACACAAACCTTTGATGTCATTTTCATCGCTGTGAAGACACATCAATTGGCCACTGTGATGTCTGCACTTCCTCAACTTACCGACAATCATACGACCATTATTCTCGCACAAAATGGCTACGGTATGCTCGAACAATTGAAAGATTATCGCGCCTATCAAGCCGTCGTTTATGTGAGTGGTCAGAAAAAAGGCAGTCATGTCACACATTTCAGAGACTACAAACTGCACATCCAATCTGATATCGTCACAGAACAGCTGGCTCAAATATTCTCATCAACAAAGTTAGAACTTGTGTTAGAACCTCATATTCAACAAGCGATTTGGTATAAATTAATTGTCAATCTCGGTATTAATACTGTCACTGCACTCGGACGTGATACTGCCCGTGTACTGAAAGATGAACGAATGGCAAAACTTTGCCGACAGTTGTTAGTAGAAGGAAAACAAGTGGCACGTGCGGAAGGGATACATTTTGATGCAGATTTCGTCACATCAATCATGAATATTTATGCAGGCTATCCGGATGAAATGGGAACCAGTATGTATTACGATACAATGAATCAACAACCTTTAGAAGTAGATGCGATACAAGGTTACATCTATCAACGCGCCAAAGCCCATCAATTGGACACACCACATTTGGAGACCATATACACCTTGCTCGCCTATCAAAACCAAAGTAGGCTGTAGAGAAAAGTAGGTTATCCCAATACTTAGAATACTTATAGTGGAAAATTTGAATAAGGAAGTCTGACAAATTTAACTGTCTCAGACTTCCTTTTTTATGCTTATTTTAATTCTGGCCAGTACGCTTTGTTTGCTTCAATTAAATCATCTAAAATCGCTTTAGCAACTGCCGCATTCGGTACTGTTTTCGATAATGTGATCGCTTGCCATAGTTTTTGATATGACGCCTCTTCATATGCTTCTACGACAAGTTTTTCAACACCGACTTGTTGTTCCATTAACGCTTTTTGGAATCGTGGAATTTCGCCAACGACTAACTTTTCTGGGCCATTGCTACCTACAATACAAGGGATTTCTACCATTGCTGTAGGATCAAAGTTAATAATTGATCCTTGGTTTTCCACAATCATCAACATACGCTCTTTCGTGTTGTATGCGATTGCTTTTGCAAGGTCTACAATGTATGACGCGTGCTCATCCACCGTTAATTCCGTATCTTTCGCTGTACCTTTGTCGATGATATTTTGACATTGCGTAAAAATAAACTTTTCACGGCCGTCCATCACTTCATTCGCACGTGTATATTCTGGATTTGAATGTTCTACTTCTTGTGTTGGGAAGAAGTAATATTTCAAATACGTATTCGGCACTGTATGTGGATCTAAAGCTTGGACATCACGCGCTTTTTTAAGTGTATTGTTCCAACTTTCTTGCTTTTCTAATTCAGAACTTCCATCTGTCGCATAACCATGCTCACTGACATGACGAATCACTTCAGGCATTAATGAATTTCCTTTTTTATCACGAATATCTGTCCACCATCCGAAGTGGTTTAACCCGTAATAATTCACTTCAAATTCTTTGCGTGATTCAAGACCTAAATTTTTCGCAATAAGTTCTTCAATTCCAATCGGCATATCACAAATATTCAATATTTTAGAATTTGGACGTAATTTGCGCGTTGCCTCAGCTACAATGGCAGCAGGGTTCGAATAGTTGAGCATCCATGCATCTGGTGAATATTTTTCCATATAGTCCACGAGTTCAAGTACACCTGGGATAGAGCGCATACCATATGCAATACCACCAGGTCCACACGTTTCTTGACCCACGACACCATGACGCAATGGAATCTTTTCATCTAATTCACGCATCGCATATTTCCCAACTCGAATATGTGCCATGACAAAATCTACATTTGTGAACGCCTCTTCTGGATCCACACTGGCAATCAGTTTCATTTCAGGCGCACGCTCTTTTAAAATGATTTCACATGCGTCTGCAATTGTTTTTTGACGTGCTTCGTCATTATCATAAAGTTTGATTGTATCAATTGGAAACTCGTCCAAATAATCCAATAACATCATAATAATCCCTGGCGTAAACGTACTTCCTCCACCTGCAATTGTAATATTAAACTTCTTCATTTTATACTTCCTCCTCTTTTTCTAACTTTTCTTCAAAGTAATCCCTTACTTGTGGCACACTCATTCCAACAATCACTTGAACACTACGCCCACTCTTGACCAATCCATGAGCCATTTGTTCATGCGTAAAGTAGTCACTTTCTCTTACTAAATCGGGGTCTTTCACGGTTAAGCGCAAACGTGTCGCACAGTTCGTTACATCTACAATGTTGTCTTTGCCACCGAGACCTTCTAAATAGTAAGTCGCTTTTTGGTCATATTCATTTTCACCTGACACCTGTTTGGACACACTTTGATTTTGTTGCTTTTGTTGATAATCCTTTTTCGTAAACAACTTAGCCCCTTCATCGCCTTTACGCCCTGGAATTGGAATATCAAACTTTTCAATCAAATCTTTAAATGTCACGAAATAAATAGCTGTAAAAATAAAGCCGATAATAAACTGCGCGATATAAACACTTGCATGATTACCAAATAATGGAATCCAGTTCGTCGCAGCAATCTCAATCAAGCCGCCACCCATCAGTCCAACAACACCGAACGCATTCATTAATGTCACCATTGTTGCACCTAATACTGCATGAATCGCGAATAAATATGGTGCGATGAATAAGAATGTGAACTCTAATGGCTCTGTAATTCCAGCAAATATCGCAGTTAACGAAGCTGGTACCACCAATGCGATGACTTTCTTTCTATTCGCTTTTGGCGTTGAGAACACCATTGCTAATGCGACACCAAGCAATCCAAACATTTTGATGTTCCCTTGTAATAAGAAACCATATGGATAAAGTTCTTTTAATGATTTCGTTGAGTTAGAAAATTCATTAAGATGATGAATCCAATAAGGTCTCAAACCACCATCTACAGCAGTTGGTCCAAACTCAAATGGTGTATAAATGAAATGATGCAATCCAGTTGGTATTAAAATACGCTCTAAAAAGTGGAATAACCATACACCGATGAGGCCTGAATGTAACATCACGCCTTGTAATGATTTAATCCCTACTTGAACGTATGGCCATATAAATGCTGTCGCCACTGCAACTGGAATCATCAAAAAGAAGCCGATCATGACAACAAATGTGAGCCCTTGGAAAATCCCTAACATTTCAAGCAACTTTTGATCGTAAAAACGGTTATGTATCCAAATCGCAATCGCTGAGATCAAAATGGCACCGATAATGCTTGTATCTAGTGTCGGAATACCTGCAATCGTTTTAACGCCCGTAACATTTTCGACCCCTTTGCTTAAATCAACACCAAACACATCTGGCCAAATCGTCAGTAAGGCATTGATGAAATTATTAAATACGAGATAAATCATCAATGCGGCTAAAGTTGCACGCCCTTGTGCTTTTTTCGCTAATGAGATAGGCAAACCAATCACAAAAGCTAATTCCATGTGAGTAAAAATTGTCCACCCACCACTCTCAATCACACTCCAAATGTTAAACCACGTTGTCCCTTTTGCCGCAATGCTTCCCATAATATTTTCGTTTTTAAATAGTGTCGCTAACCCAACAACAATACCGAAAAACGCAAATAGAATTACCGGAACAATCATCGCACTCCCAAAACGTTTGATTGCATTCATGAGCAAATATCCCTCCATCAGATTAGAAGATGTGTGAATTGATATCGCGTTGTTATATATCAACACGTATGACCTCTCTAAATTACTTTTAATCTTTCTAATCTTTTCATTTGTTTCATTTGATGAACTGTGTCGACAAACGATGCATTTCATCTAGCCTCAATATAATTGAAGCGCTTACATTTTGGAATGCGTTTGACACTTTTTGAAACCGCATAGTACGATTGGGTTATATTTACAAGAGATGAAAATATTTTCAGGAGGCGTTTGGGGTGTTATTAGATCAATTTGTAAACACGTATTACGACCAGTTGAACGACAATGATTTACATATTATCAAAACCATTCACGACCATATAGATGACATGAAAAAAATGAAAATACAAGAATTAGCATTAGCTTCACACACATCCATTTCATCTATTCACCGTCTCTGTCGTAAATTAGGATTTGATGGTTATAGCGAGTTAAAAACATATATTAAACTCAATTATCAAAAGGAAGCATTACCGCAAGATACCCTCGCGCTACTTGAACACGATATTCAACAAACGATGAAGCATCTCAATCACATCGACTTTTCGAACCTGAACCAGCGTATTGATGAAGCACCATTTATTTACATTTATGGTACGGGTACAGCGCAGCAATCCGTTGCACAGGATGTACAACGTCAAATTCTCGCATTGCACAAAAAATCTGTTGTCCTGAAAAACGAACTAGAACTTTTACACGCCATTGATATGATGTCGCCTCGTGAATTACTCATTATTATTTCACTATCCGGTGATACTAAACGATTTGAAGAAGTCATCAAATCCATCAAAACTCGAGAGCTTTCATTTATTAGCGTGACGACACTTCAAGACAACGCATTAGCACAACATGCCACATTTAATATTTATGTCCATAGCACACCTTTTCGCTTATTTAACCAAGTGGACAATTCTAGTTTCGTCACTTTTCATCTTGCTTTTGATGTCATTTTGAGAAAATATAGTACTTGGAAATTAAAACAGCATCATTAATTTAAGCTGTTGTAGCATACGACTCAGCACAAACCGATGTTATCATTTGTGATTTCAACAGTGTTTGTGCTTTTTGAATGCATAAAAATACAAGGGTATACCTCTTAAACGACGCACTCCCCTTGCACATTTCACACTATTCTTTTGTATTTGCGTTTTCTGGTTGGATAAATTGTAATTCATAGACGGAACTTTCATCATAACGATTGAAGCTATCAATATGGCCTTGTAAGTAAATAGTTTGTACTTTACGACTTACATTATGTCGATATTGAATTTTAATTTGGAGGTTTGACTCGTAGCCATTATTCCCAATGGTGCGGTCTAATTCGTTAAAGACGTCTTGATTAATCGGGAGCAGATAACTTTCTTTGCTCGGTAAAATACTGACATACTTGTGCTGTAACACATCTGCTTCATTCAAGTACACTTCTATCTTGATTTGTTTCGCAGCACCCGCACCGAGGTTAAATAATTTCAAATAATCATCGCCCCATTGATTATTTTCTTTTTCATATGATGAGGTATTTCTAAGTTTTAACTTTTCTCCATCACGTGTCATCAAAATTTGGTTAAATCCAAGTGCAGGCAAAAAACTCATTTTCATTTGATACAGTTGCACAGTGACGGAAATAAAATAGAATAATGCCATCACAAACGTCCCTATCGAACCTATTGCAGAAATGATATTAATCATCTCGACACCCCTTTCTATATCATCGTTTTAACCTTGTCTTTTTTCCACTTCTATATCCAGATTAAACGTGCACGTCAAACATCCAACTCTTATATCCTGCTTTTCAATAATGTCTTTCTCAAATGCACTTCCTTATTATGTTCCTTTTCTACATTTATATTAATATTAAGACTTCTTGCAAAAGGGTTGTATTGAAAAAGTGGCGTGTGTATAATCACCGTTATGAAAATAAATGAAAACAGGAGGGATCCATTATGAAGAAGTATCCGATTGCCATTTGGATGTTAACGATTGGTGCATTTGCGATTGGTATGACTGAATTCGTCATCATGGGCTTACTTCCTGATGTGGCTCATGATTTAAATGTATCTGTGAGCCAAGCAGGACAATTGATTACCGGTTACGCTTTAGGTGTCGCAATTGGAGGACCTATTGTTGTGATGTTGACTTTCCGTCTTAACCGTAAAGCACTATTAATGCTACTGATGAGCATCTTTATTTTAGGTAACATTCTCGGTGGTCTCAGTCCGAATTACACGACACTCATGCTTAGTCGTATCGTCACATCACTCGCGCACGGATCGTTTTTCGGCATTGGCTCTATTCTAGCTGCAAGTATGGTCGCAAGGCAGTATCGTGCAAGTGCGATGGCATTAATGTTTATGGGTCTCAGCCTGAGCAATATTCTCGGGGTGCCCTTTGGTACATTGATTGGACAAAAACTCGGATGGCACATGACATTTTTAATGATTGCTGTGATTGGCGTCATTGCGCTCATCGGCATTATGATTTTTGTACCGATGCAAAAAGAAACACGTACCACTTCCATTAAAGATGAATTGCGCATTTTAAAAGAAAAGAAGCTTTGGCTAACACTCGGGGTGACACTGTTCGGTTTTAGTAGTGTGTTCGCCTACTTTACTTATATTTCATCCATTCTCATTGATGTCACGCATATTCCTGAACGTTACATTTCATCTATCTTAATTGTATTCGGGATCGGTGTCACCATTGGCAATATTGTGGGTGGCAAGCTTGCAGATTGGAATTTAAACAAAGCTTTAATGTGCATTTTCATCACATTCTCAGTATATTTCGGACTGCTATATTTCATTCAATTCCATCCGATTTTAATGATTATCGGTGTCTTTCTTTTCGGTTTTATCGGCTTTAGTATGAGTCCATCGCTACAATACAAAAGTACGCTTATTTCCCAAGACGCACCGACACTTTCAAGTACGCTCAATCAATCTGCTTTTAACATTGGCAATGCGTTAGGTGCTTTGATTGGTGGTCTCGTTGTGAGTACACTCCCTATCGCTAGCTTAAGTTTAATTGCACCATTGCTCACATTAATCGGACTTGGCTTTCTATTATGGAGTATTGCGGTCGAACGAAAAGAACAAGCAAGTGCACATACACATTAAAATGGAACTCATAAACTGTGACATTCAAAATTTTTAATCCACTCGTTTCACCTTATACTTTTGAATATGCTATAAATTCACCGCTACATACCTACATGTAGCGGTTTTTAATTTATCAATCACTTTTTATTTTTAAATTGAATTTAGAAATTGTCATATATAATTTGTCAATAATTTAATTTTCGCAATTAACCTGTGAGATAAAGGGTAAGAATAAATTAAGTATAAGGAGGTATAAAGCATGTTACTCTCTCACAAAGATCTTCTTTATCAAATTGAAGAAGATGGGACGGCAGTGACCATATATAAAAATAATGACGCCAAAACATATACTGCTATAGAAGCAACAGGCGAACTGGCACCGCACCATTTTTGTGTTTTAAATTACATTAAAGTAGATATGAATCACAGTGAAACTTTTGAGGAACGTATTCTCAGTCGCACAGCTGCGTTGAATGATGTACATGGCTTCATATCACTACGTATTTTAAGACCTTTAGACCCACAAAATCATTATGTCGTCATTTCATTATGGGATGACCGTAAAAGTTTTGAAGTATGGCAGGATTCTAAGCAGCCATTGAATTATCACAATCAATGTCATGGCGTCATGGATAACGATATCGTGAATTCCGATTTATCATATAATATTAAATTTGATACAAAGTAACGTTTGTAGTAAGGTCACGACATGTTCGAGAACTGATTGCACAAGTTGCTGTCAGTGAAAAACAGGCTTGGGAACACATGAGTGAGGTCCCTAGCCTGTTCATTTTTTGTACTATTTTTCTATAAACTGCGGTCTTCTCTCAATGCTCATAATTGTAATCAATGCCATCAAAATCGCGCAAATGAGATACATATTCGCATAGCCTACCATATCTGCTATAGGCCCCATTAATGCAGCCCCAAGTGAGACACCTAAGTCAGCCGTTGCGATAAAGAGACCGAGTAACATATTCCGTCCCACTTTTGGTAATTTAAAGCTTAAAAATGACGTTAATGTCGGATAAACCATCGCTTGTGTGAGGCCAATCATGACTGCGCTGATATAAAGGATCCACGCACCGACATAAGGACCTACCGCAATGAAGAAAAGTGCGACAGTTAATAATCCGAGAACACCTAACATAAATCGAACGTGCCATCGTCCATCTGAAGGCATGTATTGACGTAAAAAGAAACGTGCAAATACCACTGTAACGGCTTGTACGGCTAAAAATAGACTCGCGTGACCGACTTGATAGGTATTCACGTACAGCACGATAAACGTCGCCACTGCTCCAAATCCGATTGAAGCCACAAGCATGATCGTTCCTGCTTTCAATAAAAACGGATTTTTAAACAATTGTAAAAACACTGTCATTGGACCATATGGCATCTTTTCTGGTTGAGCTGGCGCTGTATCAGCATCATCTTGACCATGAAGTGTCGCACTAAAACCGACGATACCCGTTGTGATTGCAATAATGATCATCGTCAACGCGAAGTAGCTCAAATGATCCAATTGCCATATGCCCACTGCAATCATGGGACCGATAATACCCGGTATGTATGAAAAGAGTGAATATAAGGAAATCCCTTGTGAACGATCTTCTTCGGGTAACGCGTCTATAATCCCAATTTGTAACGACATGGAGAAAAAGGCTGTACATACCCCTTGCATCACACGTGCTACAAAATAACCTTCTAAACCTGTAAAACCATATAAAATGAGCGCAAAGCCGTTAATGATTAAAATCCATCTTAATATTTTGATTGGGCCGACTTTGGCGATCACTTGCCCTGCCCATGGACGAAAAAGCATGGCCGTTAACATATATGCCCCCATGACGATACCGATTGTCGCATTGGTTGCACCTAAATCATGTCCGCGTAACGGAATCATGACGTTCAAAATAGCGTTAGCACTAAAGAAAAAAAGTGCGAGGATGTACAATCTCAAAAAGGGCCAAGCGAGTGCACCTTTCATATCATAACCTCCTAGTTCATAAATTGTTTTTCAAAAAGTTCACGTGTATAGTCATTTTGAAGGTCTTTTAACTGATGTCTATTTAAGCGTTCTTGAATTTGACCGTCATTAAAAATAATCAAATCTTCACATAAATAGACTGCTGCTTGAATATCATGTGTAATGAAAATCAAACTGAGCTGATATTTGTCTCTCAACGTAATTAATAAATCAAGAATTTGCGATTGAATCGACATGTCGAGCGCACTAATCGCTTCATCTAATACAATATAGTCTGGATTCGTGATAACTGCTCTCGCAATGGCGACACGTTGCGCTTCTCCTCCAGACATCATTTGAGGGTATTTGTTTAAAAAGGCTGCACTTAAACCGACACGTTCGAGCAACGCCGTCATGTGTGCCTCTTTATCGTCAACAGGCGTATCGCATTGACTGAGCGCTTCATTTAAAATTTGTCGCACATTAAAATACGGATGAAGTGAAGACTTGTAATCTTGAAATAAGACGCTCATTTTGCCGAGACGGGCGTGACGACGACAGACCGGTTGACTATCCAACAGTACTGTCCCTGAATCTGGCTTTTCGATACCTAATATCATGCGCGCCAATGTGGACTTACCACTACCGCTTTCTCCTATTATCGCAATACTTTGTCCTTTTTGGCATTGAAAACTGACCTGTTTCACAATTTGTCGTTTTTGCCTTCTAGCACCACTTCGATAAGATTTCGTGACATTTTGGACTTCTAACATGACGCATCACCTCGCAATGATTTGTAATAACGCGTCACACGATCTCGTGATGCAATCAAAAACTGCGTGTACGTATGCTGAGGTTGTGTGAACAATTGATGCGCTGGACCTGCCTCAACGACATCACCATGACGCATCACGATGACTTGATCCGCAATCGATTTCACCACTGCTAAATCATGAGAGACAAACAGCATGGCACAACCGATTTTTTCCTTCACTTCACGCAATTCTTCAATCACTTCATATTGTGTAATCGCATCGAGCGCTGTTGTTGGCTCATCTGCAATAATCACATCAGGTTGGAGGGCGAGTGCCAATATAATCATCAACCGTTGCAACATCCCACCTGACAATTGATGCGGATATGACTTTAAAATACGCTCAAAATCTCGTAAACCGAGCATGTCAAAATAGTGTTGCAATGTCTCTTTCTGTTGTTGTGGTGCCATGGGGCGGTGCTGCTTCAACATCATTTTCAACTGGGCGCCGACAGTAAATGAAGGGTTAAATGCCGTCGCACCTTGCTGCATGATCATCGCAATACGACGTCCTCTAATTTTTCGAAAGTCTGCTTCAGAGGCATCATGCAACGCTTCTCCTTGGAACCAAATTTCACCGCTCATACGAATATTGCGGTCGTTGAGTCCAAGGAGTGCTTTACACGTCATAGATTTACCGCTCCCACTTTCACCAATAATCGCAACCACTTCACCACGATGTAACGTCAAATTAAAGTGATGGACGAGGACATGATTCGTATGACCGTCAATGAGCGTTAAATCTTCCACACGCATGACTTGTTCTGCCATTATATCCACCCTTTCTTAATACGTTGTTTCATTTGTTGTTGTGACAATTTCGGATCAATCGCGATTTGAAGTGCATCGGATAAAAAGTTGACCGCAAGCACAATGACGATAATCGCAATACCCGGCGCAAACATCAACTCAGGGTGACTAAACATCACTTTACGCGCTTCATTCATCATCATGCCCCATTCTGCTGTCGGTGCTTTAACGCCTAATCCTAAAAATGAAAACCCTGAAATTTGTAAGATCATCGACACCATAGAACTCGTCGAAATAATAGCGATATCCGCTAAAGTTCGCGGCAAAATATGCGTCATAATAATACGCGAATGTGACAGACCAATCGTACGTGCAAATTTCACATCATCTGAATTGCGATATTGCATCACACTCGTCCGGATAATACGACAAAACCATGCCCAACGCGTAATAATCAATGCGACGATAATACTTTTCAAACCAATTCCGAGCACACCGATTAAAGCGAGTGTCATGACATAAGTGGGAAATGATAACATCACATCGCAAATACGCATCACGAGTGCATCGACCCAACGTCCAAAATAGCCTGAAATAAAGCCGAGCAGTGTCCCTATCAATACGGAACATGCTAATGCAAACAAAATGAGTAAAAAGCTCGGACGTATCGCAAAAATCAACCGTGTTAAAATATCTCGGCCTAAATGATCTGTCCCGAGCCAATGTGCCAATGACATACCGGCAAACTTGTCATCGATGTTCACCGTATTCGGGTCGTATGGCGTCACAATCGGCGCACATATCCCAAGCACCATATAAATCGCAATTATCGCTAACGCCCATTTCGCGCCGTTATCTTTTAATAATCTTTGGAAAACGATCATGTTAACGCTCCTCCCTTAATTTCGGGTTCAGCCACATATTAATCACGTCTGCCAATGTATTAAACAAGATAAACAGTACCGAAACGATAAGGACGTATGCCTGAATCATTGGAAAATCTTGTTCCAACACGGCTTTTACACTCAGTTGACCCATACCCGGCCACGCAAATACATTTTCGATGACGACAGAACCTCCTAAAATAATAGGAATCGACATACAAAATATTGAAACGACGACTTGCATTGCATTACGCGCCACATAGATGAGAAGTTGTGACATCGGAACACCCATGGCACGCATATATAACACATAATCTTGATCAAGCTGCTGAATAACGGCACTTCTGACATTTCTAAAGTAAATTCCAGTATAACCGAGCGTAATCACAGCAACTGGCAAGACATAACTTTCAGGACCTGTTAAACCTGACGTTGGTAATGCATTCAATTTGACCGATAGAAAATAATTAATATCGCAGCGAGCCAATAAGATGGAATCGCTGTTAATACGAAAGCCGTCGTCCGTGTCACACGATCAAACCATGTGCCACGCAACAAAGCTGTCAAAATACCGAACAACAATGACAATACAATAATCGCCACACTTGAAATTAACGTTAACTTCAACGTATTAAAAAATGCATGCCAAAGTCTCAAACCGACATCTTCGCCAGTCACGAAACTATGACCAAATTGAA
Organism: Staphylococcus intermedius NCTC 11048; assembly: GCF_002902385.1. Classification (GTDB taxonomy): domain Bacteria; phylum Bacillota; class Bacilli; order Staphylococcales; family Staphylococcaceae; genus Staphylococcus; species Staphylococcus intermedius. Next base: position 21,092 of record NZ_PPQH01000019.1, read on the forward strand.
GTTGTACCGCAGATTGCAGCCATTCCCAGTATTGTACGAGGAACGGCGCATCTAAATGGTACTTGGCACGCGTTTGTTCGATTAAACTTTGCGTAATGTCTGGTACTTCTTGTGCATGTAAAATGACGACAGCTGGATCTTCACTGGATAAATGCGTTAATGCAAAAGTCAAAAAGCTAATGACGATCAACAACGGTATCATCAGTAACAAATGTTTCATCACACGATATGCCATCGATGAACCACCCTATTTGTAATCCATTTGTTCAAATGGCAATTCGTATTGTGATTGTTTAAACGAAATATGTTCTAAATCTTTCGGTGCCACTACAGTCATACCCCCATGAGAAATCGGGATAAAGATCGCTTCATCATGCACCGTTGTTAAAATGTCTTTATATTTTTGTTCTTGTACTTTTGAATCTTGTGTTTGTAGAGCTGTATCGATGTCATCAAATAATTGGTCTTTTTCTTTGATGCCTGAAACAGCGGCTTTATAACCTGTATCTGCTTTAAATCCAGAAATCGTACTTTGTGGATCGTATTGAAGACCCCATGTTTGGTTGAACAGTAAGTCATAGTCACCTGATGTACGACGCTCTGCTACTTTATCAGATGTTTCGCCTACAATTTTCAATGCCATGCCAATTTCTTTTGCTTTCGCTTGGATAAACTCGGCCTCTTGTTTTTGTGAGCTTGAATGGTTGTCATAATAAAGGGTCATTTCAAGCTTTTGACCGTCTTTTTCGCGAACTTCACCTTTGTCAGCTTGTTTCCATCCCGCTTCATCGAGTAACGCTGCTGCTTTTTTCAAATCAAAATCACGTTTCGGTAAATCAATATTCGCATGAGGCACGTTTTTCGAAAATAATTGTGACGCGGGCTTTTCAGTACCATCTAAAATTTTGTCCGCGATACGTTTTTGATCTACGCTATACCATAAGGCTTCACGCACTGCTTTATCTTGTGCAGGACTGTCTTTTTTACCAGAGTTTGCGACGATCATTTTCGTATTCATCGGTTGACTGCGCTTCAATTGGAAATCGCCATTGTCCGTCAATTTTTTCATCGCTTCATTGTCGATATTGTCTGTACCGCGGTCATCCGTAAATGCAAAGTTCACTTCGCCTTTTTGTAATGCTAAAAATGATGTTTCACCAGCAGGCAATACTTTGGCAACGATTGTTTTCAATTTAGGCTCGCCACCCCAGTAGTCTGTGTTGCGTTCAAATGTCGCTTGCTCATCTTTGTCATGAGATTTCAATGTGTATGGCCCTGTACCGACATAAGATTTCAAGCCATCTTTCGTTCCGCCATCTTTAAATGATTTAGGTGAGACAAAAACATAAGGACGTGTCATTGAAAGTTCTTCTAATGTTGCGTTATAAGGCTCTTTCAAAGTCATCACAAATGTATGCTCATCTTTTGCTTCTGTACGGTCGATTAATGTTGATAACTTAATCCAAGAATGTAACTTTTTGTTCGCTTGAATCGCATCAAAGTTCTTTTTCACAGCTTCCGCATTAAAAGGCGTCCCATCTTGGAATTTCACACCTTTTCTCAAATGGAACGTGTATGTTTTACCATCTTCAGATACATCCCAAGATTCAGCTAATAAAGGTTCAATCCCTTTTTGTGTATGGTCAACGAGTGATTCATAGACCATCCCTTGTGCTGACATCGAACCCCCATATACATGTGGATTCATATCCCCAATATCTTTAGATGTGGCATATGTAAGATTTTTGTCTTCCTTTTTCTGTTCTAATGCTTTTGAGTTGCCACAAGCTGCGAGTACGAGTAAAAAAACAACACACATGGCAATCCACTTTAAATTTTTCATCATGATTCATATCCTCTCTTTATCTCAATTCTTGGTGCTGACATTTGAATATACATTAAAGCTTTTAGGGTGAAGATTTGCGGAACTTGATTCGCGTACAGTCTTTGTGATTGCTGAACTTACCCTCGCTTTCCCAGGGGCTCGCCTCAACTAGCCAATGCTTGATTTTACTTTTACAGTAAGGTGGCATTGGCGGATTTTGGGAGCAGTACAGAAATCTCATGTGCAACAAAGATTTCGTAGTACTGCCCCCGCAAGGCTGACTAGACTTCTCAAAAGCACAAGCATTGAGAAGTCAGACAGCTACTTCGATAAACAGTAGCCACTATCAAAGTCAAGTGACGTTATCTTGTTTTCAACTTCATCCCTCGGGAGTCTCGGGTAGTTTTTGCAATCTCAAATTTGCACCCAAATCTTATCAAAGTCTAACATCACAGAAAATCAGCAACTGAAATGTCTTCATATTGCACATCAGCTAAAATGATGATGCGCTATGTTTGCAATACATTTGATTTTTCTCATAATGTCCATTGTCATTTATGCACCAGTTTTCAACAATGCGGCGATGCTTGCGACGTCTTCCTCAAACGACTGGATTTCAAATTGCGATGATAGCGCGTCTTCAGCATGTGCCTTTTGAAAAGCAGTGAGTTGCGCTTCATAACGCTCAATCAATGTATCCATCATCGGCGTCGCAATACCAAGCGCCTGTGCCATACCGCGCATCATTTGTGTTCGGTAATAATCTTCACTTGGCATCCTTGGAATCTGCCAAACCCCTTGTTCATTTTGAAACACTTGCTTAAAGGGCACTGCTGAAAAGTCGAAGTATTTCCCGTTTTCATCAGGTTCTGAAAATGGATCAATCAAAATCCCAGTGTAACGCACGTATAATAAATATTCTTGTTCAATAGGCAACAACGTTTCAAACGCTTCAATACGTTCCTCATCCATCGTTTCAGGACGAAGGGGATAATTTTCTTTCACCATAAATTTCAATAAATTCAACGTATCGATATTCAAACGTTTTAATATTGCCATGACTTCTTGCCACATTTGACGCATTTCCGCAATTAAACACATCGTAATCGGGCCTTCTGGGAACAATTTATAGACGTAAAATGGGACGGTCATCCCTTCAAATACGGCTTTCAATGCATGTCCATTCATGAATAAAGCAGGATGCACATACAACGAACTGTTACGTGACTCTGCCATTAACGGATGTGCAACGGCTGTCACTGGTATTTGAACTTGAGACATGAGTGTCATCATTTCCCGGGAAAAGTCTGACTGTTCATGTGTCGTGCCTAAATATAGATGTTTCTTTACACCTTTAGTCAGTACACGGTGCGGTGTTTCCGGATCGGGCACGCTCGTATCACCTAAATATGTTGAAAATGACACCACCTCAATATGCGGTTGATCCACACTGAATTGTTGTTGCACAATCATATGTGAGCCGAACGTCGGAGAAATTAGAACGACATGTTCGAGACGTTGACGTACGTCGGGTGCCAATTGCTGAATGACTTGGCTGTATGCATCCGCTGTACACGCAAGGACTAACACATCATACTGTGGTGCGACTGCTTCATAACTGTCGTACATCTGTCCAAGCGATGCGGTACCTGCTAAAGACGCATGCAAGTCGTTTTGAACACGCACTTCCAATTGTTGTGCCGTTTGATATGCCGTCCAAAACTGCCGTGCTTTCTCTGTCGTACGCCCTCGCCCCACCATATCAACAGTGTGTGACGTATAGCGTTTGAATAATACCGCGAGTTGTACCGCTACAGGACCTGTCCCAGCAATCAATACAGATTTTGACATATTATGCACGCCCTTCTGATCTTTTTTGGTAAAGTGCAATATCAAAAATTTGATCAGGACGCGTAATATCATCCACACATGTCCATTGTTGTGGATGTGTCTCTTGTTTCGGATAATTGAAGATTGACTTCAAACCATCTCCATAACGCATTGACACGACGATATCATGGCCCGTTAAATCATACAGTTCCTCTAAAATGTCATATTTCATTTCAACTGTTGAACTAAAAATCACATGCGTCACTTCACCGATATCTTCAAGTTCTGAGACAGTTTTTTGATGTATTTCGATCGGTGCATCTGGCGATAAAATGTGAATCACTTGTTGGCCATAACGTACTGCTTCTTCATCAATATCAATGCCAATGACGCGCGCACCTGTTTCTTGAGCAATTTGAACGAGGGTCATCGGATACGCACCTGAACCAACGAGAAGCACCGTATCTTCTGGTGTAATCTCGAACTGGCCAAACTCTTCTGAAATACAATGCTCGATGTTGTCAAAATATCCCGTTGAACCGAGCTCACCATGAATCAATCGACGTGCACGTGTCGATTCCATCAATTTCACACAACGCGCGGTAATATCGGCTAATGGCTTAATCAGTGGTTGCTGTTTAGCGGTAGAAGTACGCCAATGCTCATATTGCTGTGTCGGCTGGTCGTCAAGAATATAGTCACTGTATTCATCAATTAACTGTTCTAAGTCATCCAGTGCACGCTCACCTTGCTGAACAGTATTGTATAAATGCTCAAACTGTTGCTGATAATGCTTCAAACGTGTTTCAAATTCATTCGTATTCTGTTGCATTTTAATCATCTCGAGCTCCTATTCTATGTATGCCATACCTGTAGCTACTGTTGAAACTTGTCCTTTAATCGCAATCGAATAGCCTGTTTCTGTTCGATCGGCAATCACAGACAATGCGCCTCCAGGTTGTGCAATCTCTTTTTCTACATGGTCTAGCTGATGTCGATATACTTCATAAATGCCTACCGAGCCTGTTCCTGAGCCACAACTTTGTTCCCAAATCATGCTGTCGACTTGCGGCACATAGATCAATGGATATAAACGTTGGTGTAGCGTATCATAGAGCATCATGCCCACTGCCGTCAGATGTTCAGGCCATGGTTGTGCCCTCACAAACGCTTCAACAGATGTTGCGAGTTTGTCTGACCATACAGTAATCGGACAAACAAAATGTTGGTATGTATCATATTGAATTTCTAAACCTTCAAACAGCACATCATCAATCGTATAATGCTTCTCTTCAATATGGTGCGGTTTAGGTAAAGTCGTTTCGTACTGATTGCGTGCTTCATCTACTGCACACGCAACCGGCTCATCCAATCCCGACACTTGCAAATGAAAAGAGGATCCAGAAAGTAATTTTCTGTCCTTTAAATAGCGGATAAATGACAGCGTACCATTGCCACAAAATTCTTGTCCGCTCATGACAAGCTGATGTGGAATATCGCCTTCATCATCAACAATAAAACCCACTTGTTCACATCCTACATGCGATGTTTGCATCAATTGTTGTGCAATCCGTGCATAATCTGCAGGATCATGTTGTGAGTCCACTAATACGGTCATGTTCCCAGATGGATTAAATTTTGAAAAATGCACAATTTCCAATGTTATTCCATCTTCTTTAAAAATAAATATTAAAAGTTGTAAATCGTAATCATAACGATTTAAAAATATCCTACTCCCTAATTTTTGAATTGTCAACAATGATAATCATTATCAATTTTATGATTCTTTCTTTTTTAACTGTCATCATCTTATTTTATTTAGTTTTATTATTTTCTTTTTTTAAATGACATGAGGTAGCCACTCGTCTAAATACATGTTAAGTGCATAAAAAAACAGACACTGTCACATTTACAGCATCTGCCTTTAAACTTTCCTTATTATTTCTGTTCGATAATTTGAATCAAATTGCCACATGTATCATCAAATATCGCCAATTTCACCTCATCCATAGTGGTCGGCGCTTGTGTGAACTGGATGCCTTTCGCAGTTAATGCTTGATAGGTTGCTTCAATATCATCCACCCCAAACATGGTCGCTGGAATACCACTATCAAATAGACGCGTTTGATAATCTTGTGCAATCGGATTTTGATTCGGTTCGAGTACAATTTCAACAGGATTGTCTGAATCATGTTCAACGACTGTTAACCATCGTGCTGCACCTAAATCAATATCATGTTTCAATTCAAATCCGAGTTGTGACGTATAAAACTGTTTCGCTTTTTCTTGGTCATCTACAAATAAACTTGTCGCAATAATTTTCATTGGTTTCGCTCCTCTTTTAAAGATCATCATTTTGTTCATTTCTATGCATATGCACAGTCACCTATTCCCTCGATACACATCACTCACGCATAAAAAAGGCGCATCTTTACATAGACACGCCCTTGTATACTATTAGTTTGTAATTTGAATTTTATTTGTAATCGTTGTTAACGCTGGATCATTTTGATGTGCTTGATACAAACTTTGTGCGTTCATTTCTTTACCCGTTGTTAACAGCTTTTGATAATCAACCAACGCCCCTTGTGTGCCACCGACGAACACTTTGTTGTCATTTACACCGATAATTGTTGCAAAGTTGCCTTTTGCCGGCATCACATTATAAAACTTCATTCCTTGTGGTGCATTCGGTATATCTGGCATACGTTTTAATGTTAATTGGTTGACCTGTCTTGTCGAAGTCATACCCGGACCTTGGTATTCATACACACCTTTCATAATTTCAGACTGTGTGATGCTATAATGGTCGATGTCATTGCCGAAAAATGCCAATGCAATTTTAGACTTATCGACATTGTCTTGATGTGGCTGAGAGGGTTGCGTGTTGACAGTAGCTTGATTTCCACTATTTTGCGCTTGATTGTTTTGCTGTTGGGCCTGCTGACTGTTCATTTCATCTTTGTTGTGATTTGTATCTGCTGCTTGCTCCGACTGATTCTCTTTCTCTGTCGTTGCTTTTTCTTTCTGGTCTTTTTCTGATTTTTTGTCTTTTTGATCCTGTGTTTTTTCTGTCTTGTTGTTTTGAGTCGATGCTTTTTCTTCTTTTTGAGCGTCTTTGTCTCCGCATCCAGCTAACAAAAGCAATAAGGCAAAAAGTATAAAAGCTAATCTTTTCATGGTCAACACCTCACTTGTGTGTTTATTAATATCTACTTATAAATATATCAAATAAATTTAGATATACAATAGGACTGAAGTATGAACCACATATTTTTTTATAATAATATCATTAAAAAGAGAAAAAGATGGGAAATAATTTTTGATGCTATGGATGTAGTATTGAGTTTAACTTACCCTTTCGCAATGAATTGTATCTTTGATTGCCATCATGGCTTCGCTTTCCAAGGGGCTGGCCCTTCGACTAACTAACGCTTGATTAAACTGTTACATTTGTTGAGGCGTTAGTGGATTCTCCGGACCAGCTGATCCCTCAGGAGTCTCAGCCTTCTGGCAATCTGACATCAAATACAGTCACCTTGGGAAAGTTTACAAAATGAAGACACCCCCATAATATCCGTTGATGACGTCCCTTTCATCCTCATTTTTGGCTGTTTGATCATCATTCATCGATATATGTCCATAAAAAGAGAAGGAAATGGGAAAACTTAATGTCCCATTTCCTCTGACTTATTGATATGAAATTAATTATGATTAGGATTGGCGACGGCGTCTAAACCATAACAATACCATGCCAGCAGCAAGCATCCATACAGACCATAACGTGACATGCGTCATAGAACCTGTACTTGGTAATTGCGCTGATTTTGCTGTATTCGTCTCTTTAGCTACTTTGACTGCTGTGGGTTGAACGACTTTTTCTGCTGCCATAACTTGATTGACATCTGTCATACGCTCTGTTGCACCATTCCATTGCAACATCAATGCAGGCATGTCTTTTGCGTCTTGACTTTGCATCATTTGTATTAGTGGCAAGCGTTGTTTGTAATGCACCATTTCTACATTTTTACCTATAGTTACAAACTCAGCTGAAGGCATAGACGTACCCATGACATCACTTTCATCTGATTGCGCCATTGAGCCAGGTAATGTCACATCTTCAACTGGCATAGCAGCGTCAGTCACAGATGGCTTGTCTTCCGTGTTCATTTCAGGCTTTTTCTGAACTTCTTTTGTTGCTTCAGTATCTACAGTCGATTTTGTGTCTTCATTAGCAACCGGTGTTGTCTCTGTCTTTACTTCATCCATTTCTTCATTAGGTTCTACATCTGCATTTGCTTCATCAGTCCAGTCCATTTCTGGCTCTAGATTGTCCGTTGCATCAAAAATCATTGGACGTAGAATTTCTGCTTTCAATTTTGCTTTTTGTTCCTCTGTCAGTGGCCCATACAAATATTCTTTTTCTGGCGCTTGATCTTTTTTATCAGCTGGATTGATACCCATTGTCGTTTCTGCTATCACTTTGCGCGTATGTGGATCGACAACTTTAAACGTCAATGCTTCTCCGTTCAACAATTGCATTTCTGTCTTTTTCAAATCAAACGTAAAGTAACCCGCTTCATCTGCTTGTGACGTTGGGAAACTACGGTGTTCTCCGAGATTTGAATCAATTTGAATGAGTGCGTTGCCATATTGCGTACGACCTTCAATCTTTTTCGTACCTTCTACAAGTACTTCATGCTCACCACGTGCTTCAGTGTGTAAGACATCCCCTAATATCGGTTGTACTTCAATTTCATGCGCAACATCGTCTAACACTTCAATGGCAGGACTCTCACCTAATTGATAGATTGTTTTAGCATCCGCCACACGTTCAAATGGCTCTGTTTGCACGTTAAAAACAACAGGACCAACTGCGTCATTGGCATCATCTGATTTAAACGATAATGTCACGAGATCGCCTAATTGTAATGGATAAGATTTATCAAAATGACGATTCAAATCAAATTCAAAAAAGCCCTGATCATTAATGTGACGCCAAATCCCATCATAGCGCTCTTGCCATTGTGCATCATTTAACGTTTCTAGCGTTTCTGGTTTATCTCCTAAGTGCACATGTTCGTTGTTAATCGCTAATGCAACCTTACCTTTTACTGAAGTGTGGCCTTTAATCACACCTGAACCTTCCAAAATAGGTTCAATCCATACTTGATGCTGGTTTTCCATAGGTTCCAAACGCTTTTCTGGAATCTCATAAGCATTTTCATAACGTGGTGTTGTCACAGAAGTCGTAATGCTTTCTTCATCTTCTAACCCTTCTAATGCATCGAGCTCAAGATTTTCTGTTTCGTCACTTTCTAATGCTTCTTCGTCAAATTCATCTAAGTTTAATGGCGCCGTTGCTTCAACATCTACTTTTTGATTGTAGACGATTTTACGACCTTTTAAATCATATGTAAATTTACCTTCTTCATCTGACACGACTTCTTCATAATCTTCATCCAATGATACGATATCTTTATTATCGATTTTGATAGAAATGGCTTTGTTAGGTGCTGTATAGCCAGAAACATGCGTATCTCCTGGGCGTACTTCATCCAGTTGAATTGCTGACGCTTGTTGAGGTGCAACAGATGCTGATGCCGCTTCATTTTCTTCTGACACATCACTTTGCGCTACTGTTTCTACTTCTGCCTCTGTATTTTCAGATGCTTCTGCTGTCCCATTTGAAATCACAAAAATCATCGCCGCTGCTGTTGATACCAAACCCACTTTTAATTTTCTTAATTTATAATTTTCTTTTAACATTATTAACCTCACCTAGAATATATTGAATACTAATTAAATTTAATACATTAAAGGGGCAAATGATATTAACTGAATATTAACT
>NZ_PPQH01000002.1 GCF_002902385.1 Staphylococcus intermedius NCTC 11048
TCACACCTGTTCCCATGCCGAACACAGAAGTTAAGCTCTTTAGCGCCGATGGTAGTCGGACTTACGTTCCGCGAGAGTAGGACGGTGCCAGGTTAAGATTAATCCACAGTAGCTCAGTGGTAGAGCTATCGGCTGTTAACCGATCGGTCGTAGGTTCGAGTCCTACCTGTGGAGCCATGGCCCCTTGGTCAAGCGGTTAAGACACCGCCCTTTCACGGCGGTAACACGGGTTCGAGTCCCGTAGGGGTCATTAAGATATGGAGAATTAGCTCAGCTGGGAGAGCATCTGCCTTACAAGCAGAGGGTCGGCGGTTCGAACCCGTCATTCTCCACCATTTTTAGTTTTATACATATCGGAGGGGTAGCGAAGTGGCTAAACGCGGCGGACTGTAAATCCGCTCCTTCGGGTTCGGCAGTTCGAATCTGCCCCCCTCCACCATCGATGGGCTATAGCCAAGCGGTAAGGCAACGGACTTTGACTCCGTCACTCGCTGGTTCGAATCCAGCTAGCCCAGCCATAAGAGCCATTAGCTCAGCTGGTAGAGCATCTGACTTTTAATCAGAGGGTCAGAGGTTCGAATCCTCTATGGCTCACTTTCAAACCTTATCCCAAATGGGATAGGGTTTTTATTTTTGCTTTTAACGCTTGACAAAAGTTTCTATGCATCACTCTATTAATTCACACGCACTACGCCTTCACATTAAAGCCTATTTTCTTACAAAAATTAAAATGAATAAAATCTGTTGTTTCATTCACCTAAAATCCATACGGCCACATTGAACAATTATAAAAATTCATTAAATCACATATAGTTCAATATGATGATTCCCGTGTTTGAAATCATGACTTGAATTCAATGAGCTAAACAATTATTCTGAAATTGTATACCTATTCAATTGATTTAAAGGGGCAATTGAATGTTACATATTGTTAAATGAAGCTTAAAAAAAGGGGAGACAACAAATGAATAAAATTATAGAACTCATCGGTGCACCTACTACATTTGGACAGAAGAAACTCGGTGTTGATTTAGGTCCAGATGCGATTCGCTATGCCGGCGTGTTACCTCGCTTAAAGCGTATTGGTCATGCGGTGATTGATTCAGGAAACGTTGAAGTCCCTCCGTTAGATATTGAGAAGTTTATGTCTCAACAAGAGGGCTTACAAAATTATGAAGAAATCCTTACTTTCTCCAAATCTTTAAAGGACAAAGTGTCAAAGAGTATTCAACAAGACCATTTTCCAGTGATTTTAGGTGGGGACCATTCATTAGCCATTGGTTCGATTTCAGGTGTTGCTGAGCATTACGATGACCTCGGTGTCATTTGGTATGATGCGCACGGTGACCTGAATGTACCTGAAGAATCTCCATCAGGTAATATGCATGGGATGCCTTTACGTATTCTAGCTGGTGAAGGTGATGAAAAGCTCGTGCAACTTGGTGGTTTTGCGCCGAAAGTTAAACCAGAAAATATTGTTCTTATCGGAATGCGTGATTTAGATTTTGGTGAACGTGAATATATTAAAAAACATCAAATCCGTACATATACGATTGCTGATATTGATGAGCGGGGGATTCGTTCGGTCATTGAAGAAAGCATTGCCTATTTAAAGGAAAAAACGGATGGGGTGCATTTATCTTTAGATGTTGATGCTTTAGATCCTAATGAAACACCAGGGACAGGTACTAAAGTTTTAGGTGGTTTAACGTATCGCGAAAGTCATTATGCATTAGAATTACTCAATCAATCCGGTATCATTACATCGATGGATATTGTTGAAGTGAATCCGTTAGTAGATGTAGAAAACCATACTGCTCAACAAGCCGTCGCACTTTTAGGTTCGTTCTTTGGCGAAACATTGTTATAGACGTCATTCAAAATAAAAACTATTAATTATGAAACGAGGTCAAGCGTACATCGCGCATCGTCACCTCGTTTTTAATTTATCTTTCAATTCAATTTTTTCTATATGACATGAAATAATTGAATATATCAACGAAATATTTAAATCTATATTATTGATACTCTGATATGACAAACGCTGATGAACATTGGTATAATAAGGGACATGGGAATAGATTACCGGAGGAGATACTATGCAAATTTCACACCTCTTTGAAAATTTAAGTACGCTTGAGGTCATCACAGGTATTCTAGATTTATTAATTGTATGGTATGTCATTTATTTACTGATTACAGTCTTTAAAGGGACGAAAGCAATTCAATTATTAAAAGGGATATTATTTATACTTGTAGGGAAAGCAATCAGTGAATACTTACAGCTGACAACGACTTCGAGACTTTTTGATTTGGTATTACAATGGGGATTTTTAGCCATAATTGTAATCTTTCAACCAGAAATTAGACGTGCGTTAGAACAACTTGGGAGAGGGAGTTTGTTCAAACGCTATACTACGACATCTACAGTAGAAGTACCTAAGCTTGTAGACTCAGTCTCTAAAGCCGTGCAGTATATGGCCAAACGACGGATAGGTGCGTTAATTGTGTTTGAAAAGGAAACCGGTTTACAAGACTATATAGAAACTGGGATTCCGATGCATTCAGACATCTCACAAGAGTTATTAACGAACGTCTTTATTCCTAATACGCCATTACATGATGGGGCTATGATTATTCAAGGTGACAAAATTGCCACTGCGGCCAGTTACTTACCTTTGTCAGATAGTCCAAAAATCGCGAAAAGTTTAGGAACACGTCATCGTGCAGCAGTTGGGATTTCTGAAGTTTCAGATGCGTTTACAGTGGTTGTGTCTGAGGAGACAGGATCCGTTTCTGTCACATTTGATGGTAAGCTGAGAAAAGATATATCACCTGAAGTGTTTGAAGAACTGTTAACTGAGCATTGGTTTGGCTCACACTTTGGAAAGAAAGGTGTGAATTAGATGTTAGAATCAAAATGGGGCTTACGTTTTACTGCTTTTATTTTAGCATCGCTCTTATTTTTATCAGTCAATCATGTACTCGGTGATTCGTTCAGTACAGACAGTGTTTCCGATGATGGAAATAAAACGATAAAAAATGCCCCCGTTGAAGTCATCAACAATGATAAAAGTCTTTATATTTCTGGAGCACCTGATACCGTCGATGTAGAGTTGAAAGGACCGCAATCTAAAGTATTACGTGCACAAAAAACAGAGGATTTTAAGGTTGTATTAGATGCGACCAACATTCAACCTGGGGAGTATTCATTAGACTTTCAAGTACGTGGTTTAGATAAAGATATTAACTATCGTGTTTATCCGAAAGAAGTCACCGTATCAGTTGAGAAAAAGGAAACAAGAACCTATCATATTGAGCCGAATGTGAGCCCATATGCGATTGATCCGAATTTCAAAATCACAGATACATCGGTGTCACCAGATACGGTAAAAATCACAGGGGGTAAGGCACAATTAGATCGCATTGCATTTGTAAAAGCAAGTTTTCGCAATGAAAATAATATTTCAGAAAAGACGACGGGAGAAGCGAATATTTCAGTATTTGATAAGAATATGAACAAATTGGATGTTCAAGTCGATCATCCGACAGTGGATTTAACGACTGAAGTTGAGCCTTATTCCAAAAAAGTGAAACTAGACGTTGCGACAAAGGGCACCCCTTCAAATGGTGTCAATATTTCAAGCATTGATCTGGACTCAGATACAATAGAAATTTTTGGAAACCGTCAAGATTTAGAGAAGATTTCTGAAATAAGTGGTGAAATTGATGTGAAGGGTGTTTCATCTGATACAGAAAGGGAAGTTAAGTTAGACTTACCGAAAAATGTATCGAAAACAGCACCATCAAAATTAAAAGCAACAATCAATGTAGAATGATCAATGAAATAAAAGGAGATATGATTTATGGGTAAATATTTTGGGACAGACGGTGTAAGAGGTGTTGCCAACCAAGAACTCACACCAGAGCTCGCGTTTAAGTTAGGTCGTTATGGAGGCTATGTGTTAGCGCATAACGAAGATAAAAAACATCCACGTGTACTTGTAGGTAAAGATACACGTGTTTCTGGTGAAATGTTAGAACATGCGTTAATTGCTGGTTTAGTTTCAATTGGTGCTGAAGTCATGCGCTTAGGTGTGATTTCTACGCCAGGTGTCGCTTATTTAACAAGAGAAATGGGTGCAGAATTAGGTGTGATGATTTCTGCTTCACATAACCCTGTTGCGGATAATGGAATCAAATTCTTTGGCTCAGACGGTTTCAAATTGTCAGATGAACAAGAAAATGAAATCGAGGTATTACTTGATCAAGAAAATCCTGATTTACCACGTCCAACAGGTAAAGATATTGTGCACACATCTGACTATTTCGAAGGTGCGCAAAAATATTTAAGTTATTTAAAATCAACAATCGAAGTGAATTTAGAAGGTTTAAAAATTGCGTTGGACGGTGCACACGGTTCAACAGCAGCGTTAGCACCATTTTTATTCGGTGACTTAGAAGCAGATACTGTTACAATGGGTTGCAATCCTGATGGTTACAATATTAATGATCAAGTAGGGTCAACACATCCACAAACGTTAGCACAAAAAGTTGTCGACAATGAATGTGACTTTGGCTTAGCCTTTGATGGTGATGGTGACCGTTTAATCGCAGTTGATGAAAAAGGTCAAATTGTTGATGGTGACCAAATTATGTTTGTGATTGGACAAGAGATGGCGAAAAACCAAGAATTGAACGATAACATGATTGTATCCACAGTAATGAGTAACTTAGGTTTCTACAAAGCATTAGAAGCAGAAGGTATTCAATCGGATAAAACTAAAGTCGGTGATCGTTACGTTGTGGAAGAAATGCGCCGTGGTAACTACAATTTAGGTGGCGAACAATCTGGTCACATCGTTATGATGGATTACAACACAACAGGTGACGGTTTATTAACTGGTGTACACTTGGCTGCTGTTGTGAAACGTTCAGGTAAAAAATTGAGCGAACTTGCGGGTCAAATGAAGAAATACCCACAATCACTTGTGAACGTCCGTGTAACAGATAAATACGGCGTAGAAGACAACCAAGACGTCAAAGCAGTCATGGACGAAGTTGAAGCGGAAATGAATGGTGAAGGTCGTATTTTAGTGCGTCCATCAGGTACAGAACCGCTCGTACGTGTCATGGTAGAAGCGAAAACAGACGAAGATGCACAAAACTTTGCGGAACGTATTGCGAAAGTTGTAGAAGAAAAAATGGGCTTAGACGCCTAAACATGATGAACGCCCTTTGTACAAGTGTGATTGCACCTTGTTCAAAGGGCATTTTTTGTTTGATGAGGTCGTTGATTTGTTGGGAGCAATATTCAAAAGGAAACTCAATTGTATTGCAAGACAATCTCATTAATTTAAAATAACTATCTTCAGGAGGGGAACATCAAACAGCCAATTCGACTGCCATTTTTTACACGGATATGAAGCTAAATTGTGATGGCAATCCAAATCAAAAGTGTATAAGAAAAAGCTGGGATGCGTCATTCCCAGCTTTTTTAAATACTATGATAATTTTTGATATGTGTTCGCAATGGCATGTGCTAATTTTTCGTCTAATTGCGCATGCTCTTGTAAAAATGCTTCAACACCAACTGTTTGAATACGTTCATCTTTTTGAACGGCTTCTGGATCTTGTGCATCTTTGTACAGGAGTGCATAAGCTGCAAGTTGTGTTAACGCATCATGCGGTTCATTGGCTTCATACAATGCTTTCAATGGCTTCATGATACGGTCTTGTGGTCCTAATTTTCTTAAGACACCACGGCCGACGCGTTGAATGTCATCAGATAAATATTTGTTGTGATATCTGTCGATGATTTTTTGACGATATGCCGCTTGTTCTTCAGCAGAAAAGTCAAATGTGTTTGTAATATAACGGCTTGCTTCTGTTAATGTACGTGCTAATGCCTTCTCAATATTTTCATCTTTAACCGCTTCTAAAATCGTTTGATGACCGAAATATTGTCCAGCGTAAGCAAGGTAAGCATGACCTGTATTCACTGTTAACAGTTTGCGTTCTATATACGGTGTTAACGCCTCTACATATTTCACACCGTCTAATTGTTCACCGTACCAAGTCGATTGTTCAATGACCCATTCATAAAATGGTTCAACGGTTACATCTAAAATATTGTCATTGTGTTGAATAGGGACGATACGATCAACGGCAGCGTTAGAGAAATGAATGTTGTCGTCTAGTGTATCCACTTCATCTAAAATGGCTGCTTTTAATGCATCTGTCGCGTTAATCGCATTTTCACAAGCGACGATGTTTACAGGTGTTGTACGCGTTTTTAAAATAGGTGCTAATGATTTTGCGATAATCGGTAAAATATTCACACCAACCGCGGTTGTGATTAAATCTGCTTCTAAAATCGCATTTTTCAACGCTTCTGGTTCATCAGCAGAATGAATCGCGTTAACGTTTTGAATGGTCGTCTTAGTTTGTGCCTCATCAGCAAGTGTGACTTCATATGCTTGCTCAGCTTTAAGGGCGTTGACGATTTCTGTATTGACATCCGCAAATGTCACATCAAACTGGTTGTCTGCAAGAATAAAACCGATAAAGCCACGGCCGATATTACCTGCTCCAAAATGAAGTGCTTTCATTATGCATCCGCCTCCTCGAACACTTGACGAATGGCTTGTGGAGAAGCAGCATTGACGATTTTGTCTACATTTTCTTCCTCACTGAATGTAATCGCAATTTGTGATAACAAGTCTAAATGTTCACCGTCTTTACCTGCAATACCAATGACCACTTTCACTTCTTCACCGTTCCAGTTTAAGCCTTCAGGAATTTGTAATAATGATAAACCTGATGCCATGACTTCATTTTTCGCTTCATCTGTGCCGTGTGGAATTGCTAAAGCGTTACCCATGAATGTCGATACGATTTGTTCGCGGTCTTTCATTGCTTGAACGTAGCCTGCTTTAACGACACCGCTATCGACAAGTAATTGGCCCGCTTTTTCAATTGCTTCTTCTTGTGATGAAATAGATTGGTTTAATAAAATGTTTTCGTCTCTTAATAAGTTTTCCATAATCAATCGCTCCTTGTTATAGTTGATTCAGTTTGATAATACTGTGCTTAATCCATTGTTCAATGTTCTGGGCATCGGATAATGCATCATCATGCGCGTCTAAAGCGAGTGACAACTGACCGAAGATTCCACTGACAAGTCGTTGAAGTTGCGTCGTTTCCGGTAAAAAGACACAGAATAACGTATCGACAGTGCGCCCTTCACCAAAGTCGTAAGGGGTTGCTAAGTGCCATGCGCCAATGTAAGGCGTTTCGATGTGTGCACTCATCAAGTGTGGAATCGCAACACGAAATGGTGATAATACAAATGATTGCTTATCATGACGTTCTTTCAAAAGTTGTTGTACAGCAATTAAATCATGCGTAATCTCTTTTTGATAAAGATGTTGCGCGATATCATACGACCAATCCGTCAGATCAGTTTGTAACACTTCAAAAGCATCTAACAGTTGTAAGCTCTCGCGCATCGCATCAATTTTTTGGTTGACTTTTGTTACATCAGTCACATCATTTTCAGCCATTGCAGTGGCGTTGTTAATGAATGACGTATGCGTTTCTGCAATTTGTGGAAGTTGTTGATGTAAAAATGCAGAAGTTTTTGCAATTTCATGTTCAGGGAGTAGGGGATTCACCGTTAAATAGGGTAAATCTAAATCCAACTCCACTGTCGAAATAATAGCGTCATATTGCGTGAGATCATGCGATTTTAAATCACTCACGGACATTTGGGTTGTACGGTCAATCATTGGGAACGTTTCTTCTAAGCGATTAGCTAAAATGCGGCTTGTCCCCACACCGCTGCTACAAACAACAAGTACGGATGATGCGTGTTGACGTTTTTGTACAGCACCACCAAAATGTAAAACTAAAAAGGCAATTTCATGGTCTGGAAAATGAAGATTCGGCCATAATTGCGTTACAGCATGTTGCACTGCTTGAAACAATAGCGGATAGGCGCTTTGAATGCGTGTCGTCATCGGATTGTAGGTTTCGATTTTGGCGTGTATCCGGTTTAATGCAGGTGTGAGATGTAACAACAAGCCTTCTTTGAGTTCATGCATGTTGTTAAACTTCAGACCCGTTTCTGTTGCGACTCTGTCAATTAACGCAGCAACTTGTGGTATGTTTTGCGATAATTGTTGATCTTCTCTATCGTTTTTTCGTTTTGAACCACGTAAATGAATCGTAATAAAGGCGACTTCTGCTTGAGTGAATGTGATGCCATAATGTTGTCCAAGGCGATCTGAAATTTTACAAGCAATGTGATATTCGTCCGTCGCTTGAGCTTCTGTCATTGTCTCATCGTTAATAGAGACATATTGTTCATGACGCATACGTTCAATACTTAAGACAATGTGAACAATCAGTGCTAAATAACTCGATTCAGTCAGTGCATACGGCAATTGATCTAAATCATCCATCAACAAGCGTTCAACTTGGAAAATTTCTTTCATATCAACCATGGGCAAGCGATGATGATTTAATGATTGAAAGACAAAGTGGTTTTCAATGACTGAATACACACTCGTACTATCTAAACGTTCCATCATCAATTGACTGAGTAGTTCACGTTTATGCATTTCGCTGCCACGAATGGAAACACCTACACCACGCTTACGAATGAGCTCAATTTTGAACTGATTCAAATCATGTTCGAGTGCATCCAACACTTTACTGAGCTGTTGGAGTGATGCACCAATTTCAGAAGCTAAACCGACTTGTTTCACAGGTTCATTAGATTGTATTAATGCATATAAAATAATGACTTTTTGTTCTTCTGTGCTTAAATCAATGACGGTATCTTGACCGAGTTCTTGTTGTAATCGGGCAAGGTCATCCTGTGCACCGACCAAAAGGAGCCCTTGATTTTTAGGACGTTGAATGGTGATTTCAAAAGGTGCGAGGGTCGCATCGAGATTGTTCAGTTCTCGATGCACCGTTCGCGAGGATACCCCTAGTTGTTGAGCGATATCATATCTAGAAATAGGCAACCCTTGATTTTTTAAGAGTATTTCTAAAATGTCACGCTCTCGACGTCTGATATACATGAAGCAGATCACATCCCCATTACGTGATTTCTTATTCTTTATGCTCTTTTTCTTTAATGTTTTTAATTAACTCTTCATAGCGCGGTGAGTTTAAGAAATTATCTACGGATAGGTGAATCGCGTTAGGTACTTGTTTAATCGCACGATCAGTCAATGTTTTTTGAGTAATAACAAGTTGTGATTCATTTGGAAGTTGATTGATAGCTGTGTTTGTCACTTCTACGTTTTCAATACCAGCTTTTTGGAATTTTTTACGTAACATACTTGCACCCATCGCACTTGAACCCATACCTGCATCACAAGCGAAAATAATGTGATCGATATTGCTATAATCATGTGCTTCAACATTTTCAGTATCGTATTTGTCTAACAATGCTTCTGGATCTTCTTCCGCGAGTGCGTCATTTTGTTCAGTTGCAGTAGAAGATTCAGTTGTTGTAGTTGTATTTTCAGTAGTCGCTTTTTCATCTTCTTGAATGAATGTGTCGCGAACACGAGATTTTTTACCTTTTGTCGCTTCCATTTTCGCTGTAGCATCAGCAAGGCTTGTTTTTGAACCGCTTGAGAATTTCAAAATGACAGATGCGACGATAAATGTGACTAATGTTGATAAGAAAATACTTAAAAGCATAACGAGATAACTGCCTTTTGGTGTGACTGCAAAGTATGCCAGAATGGAGCCAGGTGATGCTGGTCCTGTTAAACCAAAGTTAAATAAGCTAAATGTTGCAACCCCTGTCATACCCCCAGCCATTGCAGCCAAAATCAACAATGGACGTGCAAGAACGTAAGGGAAGTAAATTTCGTGAATACCACCGATAAAGTGGATGAAAGCTGCACCGTATGATGTTGCTTTTTCAGTACCTTTACCAAAGACCATATAAGCAAGTAAAATACCTAAACCAGGTCCAGGGTTAGATTCAAGTGTGTAAAGAATTGAACGACCCGCATGACTGACTTGTTCAGAAGCTAACGGTGTCAGTACCCCATGGTTAATGGCATTGTTTAAAAAGACAACTTTTGCTGGTTCAATGATGATGCTTACAAGTGGTAACAAGTGATGTGAGACAAGGAAATCAACACCCGCACCAAGGATTTTCATTAAACCTTCAACAATAGGGCCTAAAATTTTAAAACCGAAAATTGTCATGAAGAATGCAAGGAAACCTGCAGAGAAGTTATTAAATAACATTTCCAAGCCGTTTGGTGTGCGTGGTTGTAAAAACTGATCCACTTTTTTCATAAGCCAACCGACTAATGGACCCATAATCATCGCACCGATTAACATTGGTGTATCTGGGAACGCAGCAATGATACCCATTGTTGCCGTTGCACCGACAATCCCACCACGTAAATCATGGACAAGGCGACCACCACTAAAAGCAATCAGTAATGGAATTAAAAATTTGATCATTGGGTCGACCATTTTAGCAAGTTCCTCATTCGGAAGCCAACCATCAGGAATGAATAATGCAGTAATCAAACCCCAAGCAATGAACGCGCCGATATTCGGCATGATCATACTACTTAAAAATGAACCGAATGCTTGAACGCGACGTTGAATCTGTTCTTTCATCGGCTTTTGTTCTGTTTTTTCTTGATTTGCCATCTATTTGACACCCCTTAAATAAAAAATAGTTTGTGTATACATCTTAAAGGCTGATTAAACCGTTTACAATCATTACAAAATCTCAAGTTGTCACGTTGAAAATGACAAAATACATTTAGTGATATATAGATAGAAGGAAAGGGATTGTGCAAGAGGGGGCTATTAATAGTTGTTAATAAAAATATTATGCTAGAATAATAAACGGGATGTAAGAAGCGGCGAGACAACATTCAAGATGCGCGGTAACGATGATTCAGAAAAGACAAATGTTGTCTCGACAGGAACAGATTAGATTGCAATTTGCGATGAAAAATTAACAAACAGCTTAAATGAGGACAATGATTTGCATATCTTAAAAATTGGGCAATTCTAAGGGGCTATGACATGATCACATCGACCATTGTGCGGAAATAATGATGAATCATTTTTGTTGGGCATCATAGAATATCAAAAATATTAAATTAATTCAAAAGCGCACAATTTTAAGTTGAGAGACATCACATTAATTTTCGGAAATATTGTACTTTTATTTGCAAAGAAAGTTTCAGTCATTGTACAATAGGTTATATTCTGATGAAGGAGGGTAGAGGAATCGGCAGTACAAAGCGCCAGCGCAATTACAAATATAGATTGATGACCTACAGGCTAAAGCAGAGTATGTAGCAGATGTATAGGATGTAGTTGTGGACGAGGAGGATAGTGATCGAATATGATCGGCGGATGCTATCCCGGATGTGGCTCATTCGTTAGCTTACTAATCAAATCAACGGGGTAACTTGTTGGACAAAGTTAGTAAGATCGCCAATTGCAAAATAATAATAAGAGAACGATGCTAATGCAATTTTCATTATTGAGACATGAAAACAGCATGTACCAATATGTGAAAAAATGTACAAAGGTACCGTTATTTCAATGTGGAGGAATTTATTTATGTGCGGAATTGTTGGTTATATTGGTTACCAAAACTCAAAAGAGATTTTATTAAAAGGTTTAGAAAAATTAGAGTATCGTGGTTACGACTCAGCAGGGATTGCAACACGCAATGACAATGAAGTGACTGTGACAAAAGCAAAAGGTCGTATCGCGGAACTACGTCGTGAAGCTGATAACGCAATCGACGGTCAAACAGGGATCGGTCATACACGTTGGGCAACACACGGTATTCCTAACTATGAAAACTCACACCCACATCAATCAACAAGCGAACGTTTTACATTAGTACACAATGGTGTGATTGAAAACTATGAAGAATTAAAAGAAACATATATTCCAAATGTAACACTCGTTTCAGATACAGATACTGAGGTTATCGTACAATTAGTTGAGCATTTTTCAGAAACAGGCTTATCAACTGAAGAAGCTTTCACAAAAGTTGTGTCTTTATTACATGGTTCATATGCATTAGGTTTATTAGACCGTGAAGACAGTGAAACAATCTATGTGGCTAAAAACAAATCACCATTATTAGTTGGTATTGGTGAAAAATTCAACGTTATCGCTTCAGATGCTTTAGCGATGATACAAGTGACAAGCGAGTACAAAGAACTAAAAGACCAAGAAATCGTCCTTGTTAGTCGTGACGATGTGGTCATTAAAAACTTAGATGGTGAAGTTGTTGAACGTGACAGCTACATTGCTGAAATCGACGCTTCAGATGCAGAAAAAGGTATTTACGAGCACTACATGTTAAAAGAAATTCACGAACAACCCGCTGTAATGCGTCGTATTATCCAAGAATATCAAGACGACCAAGGTGAGTTGAAAATCGACCCTGAAATTGTTAAAGATGTGAAAGAAGCTGACCGCATTTACATCATTGCAGCGGGTACAAGCTACCATGCAGGATTAGTGGGTAAAGAGTTCATTGAAAAATGGGCAGGCATTCCGACAGAAGTCCACGTGGCATCAGAATTTGTATACAACATGCCGTTATTATCTGAAAAGCCATTGTTCATCTACATTTCTCAATCAGGAGAAACAGCGGACAGCCGAGCCGTGTTAGTAGAAACAACGAAATTGGGTCATAAGTCACTTACAATTACAAACGTTGCAGGTTCAACATTATCACGTGAAGCGGATCATACGTTATTGTTACATGCAGGTCCGGAGATTGCGGTTGCATCAACGAAAGCCTATACTGCACAAATCGCGGTATTATCAATCCTTTCACAAGTCGTTGCAACAGAGCGTGGCCGTAAAGCGGATATCGACTTATTACGCGAATTAGCGAAAGTAACAACTGCGATTGAAACCATTGTGGACGATGCACCGAAAATGGAACAAATTGCGACAGACTTTTTAGAAACAACACGCAATGCCTTCTTTATCGGACGTACAATCGACTACAATGTGAGCTTAGAAGGTGCATTGAAGTTAAAAGAGATTTCATACATCCAAGCTGAAGGTTTCGCGGGTGGAGAATTAAAACACGGTACGATTGCATTAATTGAGGAAGGCACACCAATCGTAGCATTAGCGACACAAGAAGGCGTGAACCTTTCAATTCGTGGTAACGTCAAAGAAGTCGTTGCGCGTGGTGCACATCCATGTATCATCTCAATGGAAGGTCTTGAAAAACCAGGTGACACGTATGTGATTCCTCACGTACACGAGTTATTAACACCACTTGTATCTGTTGTGACATTACAATTGATTTCATACTATGCTGCATTACACCGTGGCTTAGATGTGGACAAACCACGTAACTTAGCAAAATCAGTTACAGTGGAATAGAACCAATGTGAGTACAAAACCATATACGAAATATATTCATCAATGGATAAACAAGGGGCTAGGACATCATTCCTGGCCTCTTTTTCAATATATGCGACTCAACAGAAAATTATAGTAACTTTGAGTGGTTTATTATTTGAAGTACATACATAAAAATTCCATATGAGGGTATGGGATGAGTAAGTAGTATAGTGTTATCTACGTAAACAAACTTCATGATAGAGGTGTATTTGATGACAAATTTCATTAACAACTATTATTTTTCGCTCGTTTTCGCAACGATGCTTGTGTTTTTTTCGTTGCCTCTCACCCACTGGTATACGGAAAATGTATTGCTTTACGGTATCATGACTTTTGTAATTTTACTGAGTACAGTGGTGACTGAAATGACATTAAACAAAACACATGATTTGAAGGCGAAAGCGAAAAAGATGTCATGGACATTCGTGCCGATGAATATCATTGTTTTTTCAGTGTTCATATTTTTTATCTTTTAATTAAGGCTGGGAAGTGTTTCCTGGTCTTTTTCAATTACTTTTCTCCACGCTATTGGTACAATCTCCAAACTTTGCTATGATAAAGCTAATATGCAACATGGGGGTGGGCACATGTTATTTTCAATACAACAAGGTGCGAAACGTAAAAGTGGACGAAAACTATTATCCGATATTAACTGGCAAGTCAACGAGGGAGAATGTTGGTTCATATACGGCTTAAACGGTGCAGGTAAAACGACATTACTGAATATCATTAACGCATATGACTTTTTAACATCAGGAGAAATTCAATTATTTGGCATGATTCCGGGTCAACGTGGTTATTCGGCACATCACGTGCGTGAACATATCGGTTATGTGTCAGGTTCATTAAGAGATCGCTTTTCAGAAGGTGAAATCGTACGAGATGTCGTGTTGAGTGGTATTTTTAAATCGATCGGTTTATATGAACAACCGACTGATGCACAGGTCGAATTAGCTAGAGAAATGTTGACATTGTTGAATATGCAGGCATTCGAAGACCAATATTTCGGGTTGTTATCTACTGGAGAGCAGCAGCGGGTGTTATTAGCGCGTGCACTGATGAATCAACCGCCGTTATTGATATTAGACGAGCCCGCGAATGGTTTAGATTTTGTCGGACGAGAACAATTAATGGCAACTTTATCAAGGATTCGTCAACATTTTCCACAAACGGCAGTGATATACGTATCACACTTTATTGAAGAAGTAACTGAAGATTTTACACATGCTTTATTGCTTAAAAAAGGCACGATTCAGTCACAAGGGGCTATTGAAACGGTAATGATGGCTGAAGCATTATCAAAACTCTTTGATATGCCTGTTGCGTTGTATCAACATCATGGGCGCTATCAAATTGTGAAAGTTTAGCAAGTTGTATGTTGCGTCATGAAGTTTTTGATGCCACAATGTACATATAATTTATGGATGAAAGGAAAGTAACTATGCAAAATGTGAAAGCAATCTTTTTAGATATGGATGGTACGATTCTCCATAGTAACAACAGAGCTTCTGAAGAGACGGCACAGATTTTGAATCAATTACGCAACCAAGGCTATAAAGTGTTTTTGGCGACAGGCCGTGCATACGAAGAAATCCACTTGCTTATCCCAGATGATTTAACGTTTGACGGCATCATTTCTTCAAATGGCACACTTGGACATATTGGAGAAACGGTGCTGTTCGAACATGATTTAAGTGTGGAAGCGGTGAACAGCATTGTCACAGCCGCACAGCAAGATGGGGTCTATTACGAAGTTTTCCCATTTATTGAATCACGATTTGCTTTAGAAGAAGACAAAGCATGGATGTTAAAGATGATTGAAGGTGACAAACCAGAAGCAGTACATCTCAGTGAATGGCTTTCGCGACATGAAGCCATTGAAGGTAAATTAACATGGCGCACTGAAATGCCATCTGATATGGGATATTCAAAAATTTATTTATTCCATCCTGATTTAGCACATATTCAACAATTTCGAGAAAAAATGATGACTCAATCTGAAGCGTGGCAGATTGAAGTGTCGAATTCTACACCGAATAATGTTGAAACAATGGCATACCAAATCAATAAAGGTACAGGTATTGAAGAAATGTGTGCACATTATAATATTGCGATATCGGATACATTAGTCATTGGGGATAGTGATAATGATCGTACGATGTTTGAAAAAGGCGCTGTGACTGTTGCGATGGCCAATGCGGCACCACATATTAAAGCAATGACTGATTATGAAACGGATCTTGATAACAATGCGGATGGGGCAGCACAATTTCTTAAAAAGCATTTGTTGAAATAACATCTCGAAATCATACAACTCAAAAATAAAACAGGCTGGGCATTTCATTATGAAACGCTCAGCCTTATTTATCGTGGAGCTATATCTACAGTTGATGATAATAACGACGAAAATGAGAAAGAATTGGACATAAAAAATGGATGATATGGATTACCTTCATATCAGTAGTTGCCCTCTGTTCCAGTATTTGGAGTATGATTGCCAGAAGGCTGAGACTCCCGAGGGATTAGACGCAGCCGAAAATCCAATTTGGCTTCCATCCAGTGTACACTTCGATCAAGCCAAATTTAGTTGAGGCAAGTCCCCTGGGAACGCGAAGCCATAAGGGCAATCAGAAGCCACTAATCATAAGGAGGTCAAGTTAAACAAAATACTGCATCCACAGCATCAAAATTTTCCATATCTCACCTCCTTTTTTACGTAAAAAAGAGCCTGAGGAAAAATATCTCAGACCCTTTCGATATTTAATGTGTGTAATGATGTGAAAGTACAAGATTCAAAAATTGTGATGCATTAAACTTTTCAATCGTAAAAGGAAGCCCTCATGGATTTCCAAACTTTGTTATCTCATTGCTAAAATAGGCGAGAGTCCTGAGATCCAGCCCCTAGGAAAGCAAGCCTATGATAGCAATGATGAAAGTCAAAATGGTTACCAATGAGGGCAGTTTTATTAATATTTCAAATGCTACATATTATACGTGTTCTTCTTTACGTCCGCGGCGCACAAAATATTGTACAGCTGTGCCAATGATTAATAAATAAACCACATAACGAAGTAGTAAGAAGACTACGTTTAAAGCCATCATTAAATAATAAGCCAAGTTTTGCGACATATGTGCTAAACTTTGTTGAATTAAGAAATTGATTGGTTCATTCAAAATGATAAAAATTAAGTTCAGTAATAAAATGCCGATAAAGAAGCGGAAAAATGTTTTATTGCCATTCTTAATGCCAGACCAAGCTTCTTTAAAGTGTGATTTAATCGTTCTTGCGCTATCTTCATTCACTGATACTGCGATGTTTGTAATGAATAGACCCGCAAGCCATAAGATGATACTTAATACGAATGAAACCAAAACAATTAGAATGCTGACAATGACTTGTAACACGCCTTGTCCAATACCTGTACCGCTGACCCAGTTGAAGATGTGTTGAATGAGGAAAGTCATCCCTGCGTTCACTAAAGCATAGATAATGGCCGTAACCACGATGAAGAGCAATGTTAAAATACCAAGTATAACAGTTTTGCCCCAAACACCTTTTCTAAATGCACGGAATAAATCTTTCCAACGTGCTTTTGTCGTATCTAAAATACTATGATGTATGGCGCTAATCACACCGACAAAAAATGGGAAAATAAGCATTGCGAATAAACAAATCGTTAAAATAATTGCGCCAACCATCATTAAAATCAAGGTAGTTAAATTTTGTTGCCCTGTCAACATAGACATTTGCCATACTTGTAATAAAAGATTGTATGGTGACATGGCTAATATTGTCAGTAATAATAATATTGCAAAACCAATGAAAGCAATTCCGAATAATTTAGGTTTTTGATTTTGCGTATTGTGCCAAAATAGTTTCGTAAATGTAAACAACTGTGAGCACTCCTTTCGCATATACACAACATTATCAAAAATCGGTATCGTTTGAAAATAAAAATGGTCATGAATGGATTCAATTTATGCTTAAAATGTAAAAATATTGTCTATCAAGGTGACAATATTGAAGTGAAAGCGCTATTTTTTTGATAAAATAATGTCGAAGGGTTGTGGAGGCATAAATGAAGATTTCAAATCAAAAAATATATGAGCAAATTGCAGATATTTTGATCCAACAAATTGAAGATGGTGTGTTGAAAGAGGGTGACCGCTTACCTTCGATACAAAAGTTGGCTGAAGAATATGGGGTGAGTAATGCGTCAATACGTGAAGCACTGAATGCATTACGAATTATAGGATTAATTGATATTAAACATGGCTATGGCACTTTCGTTAAACAAAAGCAACCACAACTTTTTGACTTTACTTCACAAGCACTGACACAAAAAAGAGTGCGTGAAATTTTAGAATTACGAGAAGTGGTGGAAGTTGCCACAGCGAGATTAGCAGCTTTAAGGCGTACAGAAGAAGAACTTCAAGTGATGGAAGAAGCTTTAGATGAAATGAATCGGGCTATTGCGCACCATCAGTCTGGAGAAGAAGGGGATTTGAAATTTCATCTCGCTATCGCCAAAGCGTCCGATAACCATTTGTTGTATGAGTTATTGAATAATATTGCTGACTTGATACAACAGACGATGAAAGGGACGCGACACATCTATATTTATAGTCGACAAAAGACGATGGAAAAATTAATGGAAGAACATCGTGTTATTTTAGAAGCGATTAAAAATAAAGACAGTGCATCATCTGCAAATTTGATGACGGCGCACTTAGCAGAAATTCGTCAAACACTGGTTGAAAACTATATCGTTAACGAACATTAATATGCGTTCATGGACGATGAAGCGCTTTTATTTTAGATATGATACAATGACAATAGATTAATGTGCTATTTTGTTGAGTCATTACATCAAGTGTCGTCGACTCAACACTACCCTTTTAGGTTTGACAGAAGGCAGTGATAGCTGAATTGAAAACGTGCTGACATTGGCGTTGATTTCAGTTTAAGTTATCCAAATTGGGAGGGCATTTTGAAACCTTTATCTATCCAAGATTTCGAAGGCATGTCCAAAAATCATATTTAACATACATAATGAATATTAGCAAACTATGAAAGAATGAGAGGTGATCCCCAATGCCATTATTACTTGAACCTGTATTTCAGGAAAGAATTTGGGGTGGAACAAATCTCGCACAATTTGGTTATGATTTACCGAGTGACCATACCGGTGAAGTATGGGGAATTTCTGCTCATCCACATGGTGCGAATCGCATTTTAAATGGCCCATTCAAAGGACAAACATTAGATGAGGTGTGGGAAAATCAACCGAAATTGTTCGGTGAATTTCCGACTAAGAAATTTCCTTTATTAACAAAAATATTAGATGCAACAGAGAAGTTATCTGTCCAAGTTCATCCAGATGATACGTATGCCTATGAACACGAAAATGGTGAATATGGCAAAACGGAATGTTGGTATATCCTTGATGCCAAACAAGGTGCTGAAATTATTTATGGGACGCATGCTGAATCACGTGAAGCTTTAAACGAGATGTTAGATCAACGTGAATTTGAGCGGCTATTTAAGCGTGTTCCTGTACAAAAAGGTGATTTTTTCTTTGTACTAGCTGGAACGGTGCACGGAATTGGTGACGGGATTATGATTTTAGAAACACAACAGTCATCAGACACCACTTACCGTATTTATGATTATGATCGTGTAGATAAAGAGGGAAAGAAGCGCGAACTTCATCTTGAAAAATGTAAGGACGTCATTCAAATTGGTGATGAAAGTCCGAATGTGATTCCTCAAACGGAAGTCATTGAAAATCATAAATGTACGATTTTTGTACAAAATCACTTTTTTACCGTAGCAAAATGGGAGATTAGTGGCACGTTGAATTATATGAAGCCACGAGAGTTTGTATTAGTCTCTGTGCTTGAAGGCCAAGGTCAACTCATTTCTGATGGCGAAATTTATGATATTCAAAAAGGAAATCATTTAATTTTAACAGCAGAAGATTTGGACAATGTATTTGAAGGCGATTTTACATTGATGGTGAGTTACGTATAAAGAATAGGAGATTGTTATGAAAATTGGACTGTATATCGCATTAATATGTGGCGTCATAGCAGGTGCAACGATTTTCTTTCAAGCGCCGCTATTTCCGTCTCTTGTCTTTCCGGTTATTATTGGGATGATAGGCATCATTGCGACATTATGGACTTTACCTCGAAGTGACATTAGCCCAATGTTAAAGCTCGGTGGCATCATGATTAATTTATTTCCAGTCGTCGCGGGCTTATTACAACTCATTCACGGATAAAAAAAGCATTGTTGTTTGATGACAATACTTTTATAATAAATGAGATAAAATAATTAAAAAGGAGATACAATGTTACCATGACAGCAGAAACGAATTATTTTTGGCTGAATTGTGGTTATAATCGATGGAATCACAATGAACCACTCGTTGGACAAAAAACAGTATTTGAATCAGGAGCACAGTTTAATCCAACACAAGGGTTTCGTGCTTTTAAACAAGCCAAAGTCGGTGATAGGGTCATCTTCTACCAAGTGCAAACAGATGCCGGTTTACTCGGTTGGGGTGAGATTACCAATGTTCAAACAGGCGCACAAAATAAAATACATGTTGAGTTCAAATTTGTTGAAACGTTTAAAGCATTAACGACAGATTATTTGAAAAGAAGTGAACCGCTAGAGTTTCGTATCAACAATATGAAAGAAACATTGTTCAATAAGATTTCTTATGACGAATTCGAATTGATCAAAGGGCTAGGTAGTGGTGACATTTCTATTCCACGATATTTCTTTATGGCGGAAACTGAAAACTTTGAGCCCGATGAAACGTATACGATTTATACACATACGATTAATGGGATTAAAAGAAATGGTTATCATCATTACACACAATTGGAAGTCGGTGACCAGATTGTCATCTATAACCGTTATTCTAATCAGTCTGTTATTGGTCGTGCAGAAGTCGCGCATCATATTCATACAAGACCACCAGAAGCGGGAAGAACGAACAGTACAGCTATCGAAATTCGTTACGTAGAAGATATCCCACCTGTTAGTTTGATGACATTGAACAAGCATCCGAAACTTAAAAATCTGTACTTCTTACAAGAAAACGCCAAACAAGCCATTGCCAGCCTGACACCGACGCAATTTGATGCGATTATGGAAATGAGCGAAAATGATGGCTTAAAAGGGCAATTCGAGGCCGTTACAACTGCAGAGGTAGGCCAACAAGGTGATGAGATTAAACCTTTCATTTTATTGTTAGCGCACGATAAAGAAGAAGGTCTGAAATCTGCGAAAACACTTGTTGAAAAAGCGAATGCCACATCAGTCATTACAGTGGGACATCCTGATTTTTCTGAAGAGATGCTGTACGGAAGATATTTACCTAATGAAGCAGGCGCATTGTATTATAGAGAAGGTTTCATTACTGAGTTGATGCCTAAGACGGATCGTCAATTTCTCGTGATTGATCAATTTGAACGTATCGATGCAGATATTTTTCAAACTTTCATTAACGTTTTAGAGGGGCATGAAATGACGTTACCACGCTATAACAAAAATGGCACGATGGTGAAATGGAGTATGGAGAAAGACTCTTTTTATCGATTTAATCCAAATTGGCATATTGTTGGTGTGACTTATTTGACGCCACAAGAAGTGAAGGCGAAGTATCCGGCTCAGTTTTTGAAATATGCACGTATTGTACAAGTGAAACATTAATGAAAAAAAGACATTCAGTTGAGAGGCTGAATGTCTTTTTTTTAATTTTATATCGTGAGTGACATATAAAGGTTACTTTAACCGCGCTGCACGTTTCAAGATGTTGGAAGCATATGCAATTTTTGCCAACACAAAAATTCCCCTCACTATTTGGTAGAATAGTAAGGGGAATCGTGTGTACAGTGCACACTCATCTTCGTAAAATATACTCATTGGAGGTTGAAAAATGCAAAGCAAGGGTTAAAATCACGCTATGCACGCGTTTTTTCATTTGTTAAACATATATCAAAGGCGTCGTTTGTGGGTGCTTAGATCATTGAATGATTTCATGGTTGATGTTTCTTTTGGGTGTTTTGGTTTCTCGTCTTTTTTAAACGCAACACATGATAACAAATCCAAAAAATGAACACCCAAACCATTGCTAAACTTTTATAGTCTCCTGGTAAGTAAATGACTGTCATCACTGTCAAAGGCGCAAACATAAGGAAGAGCTTGAAATATAACTTCCAATCTGCATTGCGGATGCGTGCCATAAAACACCTACTTCATCGTTTGATAAATTAATCGTATCAAAAGTAACTCAATGATCCAAATCATAAAAAAGCAATCATAGCGGAATAAAATTTTGGATAGTCCTTACTGTTTATTTAACATTTTCAATCTATTTAATGAAAACGCTTTCTAATAAAACGAAAAAATGTGTATAATGATTTTTAAGGAAAAGTGAAATTTAGTATTGAAGCATCCTAGTACTTGTCGTATTATATTTATACATATAAATGAATAAATATAAATTCGAGGGGAGAGGAATTCAAATGGAAAAGAAAGTTAAAGTTAAAAAAGAAATTAATGTGTGGTACGCTTTGTTGACACTTACAATTATGATTGGTGCCATGCTTTATACTGTTGTTAAGCTTCAACAGCCACCACACCTTCCACTGCTCATCGGTACAACGGTCGCGATTATTATTACATTGGCGCATGGTTATCGTTGGGAAGAAGTTGAAGAAATGATGTATAAAGGGATTCGTCATGCTTTACCGGCTGTCGTAATCATTATG
This sequence comes from Staphylococcus intermedius NCTC 11048, assembly GCF_002902385.1. Classification (GTDB taxonomy): domain Bacteria; phylum Bacillota; class Bacilli; order Staphylococcales; family Staphylococcaceae; genus Staphylococcus; species Staphylococcus intermedius. Next base: position 22,246 of record NZ_PPQH01000002.1, read on the forward strand.
CTTGTCGGATTGATTATCGGGGCATGGATTGGCAGCGGGGTTGTTGCGGCAATGATTTACTACGGTTTAAAATTGATTTCCCCTACATATTTTTTAGCTGTAGTTGTGATTATTTGCGGTATCGTATCGTTAGCAATAGGGAGTAGTTGGTCTACCATGGCGACAGTCGGTGTGGCATCAATGGGAATCGGGATGAGCATGGGCTTATCACCAGGTATGGTTGCAGGTGCTGTTATCTCAGGTTCATATTTTGGTGATAAAATGAGCCCATTATCAGATACGACGAACCTTGCCTCAGGGTTAACAAATGTGGATTTATTCGACCATATTCGTCACATGTTTTATACGACAATTCCAGGTTTGATTATTTCGCTCATCATTTTCTTTGTGATGGGACAAATGTATGGCAGTGATCATTTAGAACAACAAAAAATTGATACGATTATGAACGGCATTCAAGATGCATTTGTTATTTCACCGTGGTTACTGTTGATACCCCTGATTGTCATTATTGCAGTAGCTTTTAAAGTGCCAGCCATCCCAGCGATTGTGTTAGGGATAGTGCTTGGATTCTTTACACAAATTTTTGTGCAAGGGGATACTCTCGTTAACGCAGTCAAAGTATTGCAAACTGGTTTTACAATTGATTCCGGCAATAAAACGATTGATGAACTTTTTAATCGTGGTGGTCTCGAATCAATGTTCTATACGATTTCACTCACATTGGTTGCGATGACGTTTGGTGGCTTACTTGAATATTCAGGCATGTTAAAAGCACTGATTTCCGTTGTATTAAAGTTTGCGAAAAATACTGGTTCATTAATCGCATCTGTAATCATTTCATGTGTAGGTACGAATTTATCTTGTTCTGAACAATATATCTCGATTATCGTGCCATCACGTATGTACGTCTCAACATTTATCGATAAAGGGCTTCATCCTAAAAATTTATCGCGCGCATTAGAAGATGGTGGTACGTTGACGTCAGTATTCGTGCCTTGGAACACGTGTGGTGTGTTTATCTTTACAACATTAGGCGTTTCTGTCAGTCAATATGGCCCATTTGCGATATTAAACTTTATTGTACCGATTATTTCAATTATTTATGGCTTCACAGGATTTAAAATTGTGAAAATGTCGCCAGCTGAAAAATCATATTATCAACAACAAGAAGCGACAAATTAAACAAACATGACATATGATAAATGATATGAAAATTGGGTATAACTAGGAAGAGGTGATGATATGCCAATTGTTTATTACGATGATCGTTGTATTTATTGTTATAATTATGCCATTTGGTTGATACGTCATGGACTTTCTAGAAGTTATCAATTTGTGCCGTTAAAAAGTACAGCAGGGGAAGCATTGAAAAAGGCACACCCTGAAGTACTTGAATATAATAGCGTGGTACTCCAGGAAGGGGACCGGCTTACATTTCAATCTACAGCGATTGCAAAATTGATTTTTACGTTAGATGGTTATAAGTGGCTCGCCGCATTACTGTGGCTCGTTCCAAAACCATTGAGAAATTTTGGTTATCAATTGTTTGCGGATAACCGAGATAAAATGTGGAAAACAACTTGGGCTAAAGCCAATGCTTATGAACAATCGTTTTTCGAACAAATCCAAGTTCCTACAAAAGAATAAGCTATCTAATAAAAACCCGATAACTGTTTTCGTAGTTATCGGGTTTATTTTGGTTTGAGTTCTATTTCCATATTTGAATCATAAAAAACCACCTACATTTGTCATGTGAGGTGGCTTTTTCAATGATTATTCAGCGATTTCTAACGCAACTTCCATCATTTGTGTGAAAGAATTTTGACGTTCTTCTGCTGTTGTCGCTTCATCACGGAGTAAATGGTCACTCACTGTGAAAATACCTAATGCTTTTTTACCTGCTTTAGTTGCATTTAAATATAAACCTGCAGATTCCATTTCAACACCTAAAATGCCCATTTCAATCCATTTTTGGTTGAAGTCAGGGTTTGCATTGTAGAATGTGTCTGAAGATAAAATGTTACCTACGTGAGCACGTGCACCAATTTCATCTGCTTTTTCTTTTGCTTTCACAACTAAATCGAAGTCAGCAAGTGGTGAGAAGTGACCCGGAATTTGGAATTGGTCAACGTAATCAGAGTTTGTTGATGCACCTTGGCCAATAATAATGTCGTAAAGTTGAATATCTTCTTGCATTGCACCACAAGAACCGATACGGATAATCGTATCTACATCAAAGAAGTTGTAAAGTTCATATGAGTAAATACCGATACTTGGAATCCCCATACCAGATCCCATTACAGAAATTTCTTTACCTTTATATGTACCTGTATAGCCAAACATGTTACGAACGTCGTTAAATTGCTCAACGTTTTCTAAAAAGTTTTCAGCAATAAACTTAGCGCGTAATGGATCACCTGGCATTAAAACAGTTTTTGCGATTTTTTTACCATTAGGTTGAATGTGTGGTGTGGCTTGAGTCATCTTAAAACATCTCCTTAATTCGTTATTATCACTTTAAAGATAACAGATGTGTCGCTAAATGTCGACGAAGTTTTGTGGGCAGCATATGAATAAAAGTTGATGAATTGACAAATAATCGGCAATTCTTTCATTTCACCAATCCTAGTCATTCGTATATAATAAAAGCGTATACAATAATTAAGGTACTTTAAAATGAAATAGAAAAGAGGGAATAGCCATGAGAATGGTAGATATTATTGCAAAAAAAAGGGATGGACATGCATTAACGAAAGAAGAAATTGAATTTGTCGTGAATGGTTATACCAATGATGACATTCCTGATTATCAAATGTCTAGTTTAGCAATGGCCATTTTTTTCCAAGATATGACTGATGAAGAACGTGCTTATTTGACGATGGCGATGGTTGAATCAGGCGATCAAATTGACCTTTCTAATATTGAGGGTATTAAAGTCGACAAGCATTCAACAGGTGGTGTAGGTGATACGACGACACTTGTTCTTGCACCATTAGTTGCCGCGTTAGATGTACCTGTTGCGAAAATGAGTGGTCGTGGATTAGGCCATACAGGTGGTACAATCGATAAATTAGAATCAGTAGAAGGCTTCCATGTTGAAATTTCTGAAGAAGAATTCGTGAAGTTAGTGAATGAAGATAAAGTGGCTGTCATTGGTCAAACAGGTAATTTAACACCTGCAGATAAAAAGATTTATGCGCTTCGTGATGTGACAGCGACAGTGAACTCTATTCCATTAATCGCATCATCAATTATGAGTAAAAAAATCGCTGCCGGTGCAGACGCCATCGTATTGGACGTTAAAACTGGTAACGGCGCATTTATGAAAACAGTAGAAGATGCAGAACAATTGGCACATGCAATGGTTAAAATTGGTAACCAAGTGGGTCGTCAAACGATGGCGATTATTTCTGATATGAGCCAGCCACTCGGTCGTGCGATTGGTAATGCGCTTGAGTTGCAAGAAGCGATTGATACATTAAAAGGTGAAGGTCCTGAAGATTTAACAGAACTTGTCTTAACTTTAGGCTCTCAAATGGTTGTGTTGGCTCAAAAAGCGAAAGATTTAGATGAAGCACGTGGTATGTTACAAGAAGTGATTGATAACGGAAAAGCACTTGAAAAATTCAAAACGTTCTTAAGCAATCAAGGTGGGGATGCATCTGTTGTAGACGATCCTTCAAAATTACCAACTGCACAATATCAATTTGAATTACCGGCAAAACGTAGCGGTGTTGTATCAGAAATGATTGCCAATGAAATCGGTATTGCTTCAATGATGTTAGGTGCGGGTCGTCAAACGAAAGAAGATGTCATTGACTTAGCAGTAGGTCTTGTACTGAACAAAAAAGTTGGAGACCGTGTAGAAGAAGGCGAATCATTATTAACGATTTATGCGAATAGTGAAGATGTCGAACAAGTGAAACAAAAATTGTATGATAACATTACGATTTCAGACCACGCAGAACAACCTCAGCTTATCCATACAATCATTACTGAATAAGGGATGATAAGATGAAACAACTCGGTCGAATCGTATTAGGTTTTGCATTTATGGCGATTGGCGTACTCCACTTTACAAGAGAGCGCCAGTTTAGAAATATCGTACCAGCCTATTTACCGTTACGTAAAACAGCCGTACTCGTGACAGGTGTATGCGAAATCGTGATTGGCGTGTTATTAGTATTACGACGCCCATCAAACACATTGAAAAACTGGATCAATGCATTTTTACTTTCCGTTTTTCCAGCAAATATTTATATGGCGCGTAAAAAATTGCCATTAGGGGACAAACCGTTATCTGATACAGCGAGATACGGACGTCTTCCTTTACAATTTGTACTCATGTATATCATTAAGAAACTATAGTTGAACAATAAAACCGAGGAATGACACAGTTAATGTTGTGTTGTTCCTCGGTTTTTTAATGCTTATTTGCCTGTTCCGAAAACGTCATGCCATTGGTCACGTTTGTCTAAGAAAGCTTGTGCAATTTCTTTTGCGCCTTCTAATGAGTGTGAAGCAGCCCAACCACACTGTACTTCATTACAAGCTGGCACTTCATCTGCTGCTAAAACATCTTGTAGTGTTTTTTCGACAATGTTTAACACGTCATCATAATCGGTATGGTTAATGAACGAAACGTAAAAACCAGTTTGGCAACCCATTGGACTCAAATCGACTACTTTGTCTGAGTGATTACGAATATTTTCAGCCATTAAATGTTCTAAAGAGTGAAGCCCTGGCATCTCCATATGTTCTTTGTTCGGTTGTTTGAAGCGAATGTCGTATTTATAAATGTCATCTCCATTTAAACCTTGCATTTTGCCTGCAAGACGAATGTATGGTGCAACAACTTTCGTATGGTCTAAGTTAAAACTTTCAACGTTCATTTTTGGCATTGGTATGACCTCCTTCATGTTTAAATCTATTTTAACATATTCAAATGAAGATGAAAGGGACAAGCAATGAGTTTAAATCGCGGTATAATAGGGAAAAGAGCTTTAAACCTATTATTACGAGTCGTTTAGTAAGGATTGATGTAGCAAAAAATTTGATACGCGACAATGGTATAGGACATGAGTAACGTGAACCTTAAAGAATAAAATATCGTAAGAAAATTTCGAAGAGTTTTAAAAATAACATGACAAAGTGCGAAAAATTCGTTAAAATAATTACAAAATTGAATCAATATTTATCAAGAGTGGTGGAGGGAATTGGCCCTATGAAACCCAGCAACCTCATCGGATGACGATAAAGGTGCGAATTCCAACAGTGTAAATGCTGAAAGATAAATGAAGGCAGAGATGTTATCGCAAATATACATCAGTCACACTTATCAATGTTAGTGTTGGATGTAGTTTGGGATAACATTTTTTGTTTAAGGAGGAACCAACATGTCAATAACGATAGAACAACGTATTTTAGATTATATCGATCAACATAAATGGGACTATATAGATATGAGTCATCAAATACATGGACGTCCCGAACTGGGAAATGAAGAAATTTTTGCATCGCGCCTACTGATTGAACATTTAACAGCACATGATTTCGAAGTAGAACGCGATATTGCAGGGCATTCGACAGGATTCATTGCGACATATGATTCAGAAGTTGAGGGGCCAACGATCAGTTATCTGGCTGAATATGATGCATTACCAGGTTTAGGCCATGCATGTGGTCATAATATTATTGGGACATCGAGTATGTTCGCGGCGATTGCGTTAAAACAAGTGGTGGATGACATCGGAGGAAAAGTTATTTTGTTTGGCTGTCCAGCAGAAGAAGGCGGCGAAAATGGAAGTGCAAAGGCATCTTATGTCAAAGAAGGGCTATTTGATGAAGTTGATGTTGCATTAATGATCCATCCGGGTAATGAAACGTATCCGACGATTCCGACCCTTGCCGTCGATGTCTTAGACATCAAATTTTATGGACAAAGCGCGCATGCTTCGGAAAATGCGGAGGAAGCACGCAATGCCTTAGATGCAATGCTGAGCTATTTTAATGGTGTTGCACAATTGCGTCAACATATTAAAAAGACAGAGCGTGTACACGGTGTCATTTTAGATGGCGGTCAAGCAGCAAACATCATACCGGACTTTACACATGCGCGTTTTTATACACGTGCGACGACGAGAAAAGACTTGGATATACTTACTTCAAGAGTACATGATATTGCGCGAGGGGCAGCGATACAGACGGGTTGTGATTTTGAATTTGAACCGATTCAAAATGGCGTCAACGAATTCATTAAAGCTCCGTTGCTCGATCAATTGTTTGAACACTATGCAACGGAACTGGGCGAAGAAGTCAGTCATGATGATTTTGGTTACGGCTCGACGGATACGGGGAATGTCAGCCATGTCGTACCTACCATTCATCCGCATGTCAAAATTGGGCCGAGAAGTTTAGTCGGTCATACCCATCGTTTTCGTGAAGCAGCGGTGAGTCCGATGGGGGATGATGCCTTGATTAAAGGTGCAAAAATCATCGCATTAATGGGGGCAAAATTAATACAAGATACAACGTTATTAACAGAGATACAAAAGGAGCACCAACATAAAAGGGAGAAATAATCCATGACACATCATATTCAATATCGTAGTCAATTAACAATGGGAGAAATTTATGACACCAACATCGTATATACGTCTAGACCCTCATATGTTTCGAATCCTTGGTTAGCACCAGATGAACATCAATCTAATTTTTTAACAGGGCGTGAATTACTCATTGCTCAATTACCAGTCATCGTACATGAAGCGAGTATTACGGACAAATTACAACAATTATTTCAGTTGATTGGTGAAACAATTCCACAAGATGTCATTCCGTTTCATGATCAAGAGAGCTATGAACAAACATTAAAACGACTGACAAAAGACGAAGCGCGCGCGATTTATTTTCAATATGTCCATGGTGACGATATTGTTGATGCGAAACATTACGCAATGGATAAGCAACTGTTTAAAGACTTGAATAATAAATCGTTAATCCCTAAATGGACGGATGGCCAATATGTCCCTGAGCGTGAAATTGTCGCATTTAAAGACTTTAAAGCGGCAGTCAAACAATGGGAATTACCACTCGTCATTAAACCGGGTGACGACCTACCGACAGCAGGGGGTTACGGCGTCATGATTTGTTATAACGAGGAAGATTTAGAAAAAGCTATCGCACGTGTCGAACAAGCTGAAGCGGCGACAGACACGTTAATCATCGAACAATGTGTCGAAGCGGTCGATAACTATTGCGTCCAATTTGCACGACACCCTAAAGACGGCATCGTCTATTTAGGTGCTGCACAACAACTGACCAATGATTATGGTTTTTATAACGGCAATGTCAATGCCATCACTGTGCCTGAAAAGGTCATCCAAGCAGGATATGAAATTATGGACATCGCAGTAAAGAAAGGTTTTATCGGCATTGCGGGATTTGATTTACTCGTCGATAAAGAAGGAGATGTCTTTGCCATTGATTTGAATTTTAGACAAAATGGGTCGACAAGCATGTTGTTACTCAAGGACAAACTCACAGGACCACATCATAAGTTTTACAGTTATTTTGCGAATGGAGATAACGCGCGCTTTTTTGAAGCAGTGCATCATTTCGTCGAACGAGGTGTCCTGTATCCACTTTCATATTATGATGGGGATTGGTATGAAAACAAACATGTCAATTCAAGGTTTGGCTGCATTTGGCATGCCGACAGTCCAGAACAAATTGAAGCATATGAAAGTCAATTTAAAGTACGTGCAGGCATTTAAAACATGATGCATTCGAGTATGTTATAGTGGAAAGAGAAGACCAAACCATCGAAATTTGACGAATAGCGATGTCTCGTTTATATTTGTCATTGATTTTGATTGAAAAAGGAGCAGAGTCATGTCATACAAGAATGAGCGTTTTTATAAAGATATACTGACAAACGAACAATTTTTTACTGCTGTTAAAGATAAAAAAATGATTAAGCACCGTCATAATGACAAATTACTATTTTGCTTTTGGACACGTGAATCTTTAGCCAAAGCCTATTTAGATAATTTGAATATAGAATATGACAAAATTAAAACAATGGATATTGACCGTTTTGCGACTTACGAATTGGACGAGATGTTTGATGAAGAAGATGAGGCATTGGTTAATGTAACTGATAATGCAGAAGGTCATGAAATTAAAATTGTAGAAGCGACAAATGATTTGATGACAGATTTAGACAACATTCGTATTCGTGAATTTGTGCAAGATGTGGCAAAAACAGATACAGTTTATGGGTTAAGTCAAAAAGGTGATCGTCAATTTATGATTGTATATGATGAAAACGATAACTTTGACCAGTCGCATTTTATGCCCGTTTGGAGCTTGCGTAAACGTGCTGAAAAAGTTGCGGAAGAAGATTTCGAAACGTTTGAATTAATCGATGTAGAGGGCGAAGTATTTGCGGATTGGTTAGATGAATTGCGTGATGACAATCGTTATGTGGCCATTGATATTAAGCCAGGTGTTGTAGGTACGATTGTGTCAGCCCAAAAACTCGCCAATGAACTCACATTTTAGAAGTGATGAAATAGGATAGGTGTTGGAATAAAAATTTTTGATGCGATTGAAGCAGTATATTTGATTAACTTGCCCTCCCTATGTGATTGGTGGTTTTTGATTGCCCTCAAGGCTTCCCTTTCTTAGGGGCTGGCCCTTCAACTCACTAACGCTTAATTAAACTATTACATTTGTTGAATCGTTAGTGGATTTTGGGAGCAGTACAGAAATCTCATGTGTAACAAAGATTTCGTCGTACTGCCCCCGCAAGGCTGACTAGACTTCTCAAAACCTAAGTGATTGAGAAGTCAGACAGCTACTGCGTTAAACAGTAGCCACTATCAAAGTTAATTGACGTTATTTTGTTTTTAACTTCATCCCTCAAGAGTCTCAGCCTTCTGGCAATCATACTCCAAATACTGGAACAGAGGGCAAGTTTCTGATATGAAGACAATCAAAAGCATCCAGTTTTTACATCAAGTCACTCACGTTTTTCCACTGTTTTATCACCATTAATCGATATAAGTTCATAAAAATTAGAGGGGCCGGGACACAATTGAGTTTCCGAGCTCCTCTTCTATGATGGGTGAAAATCAGAGTATGAAATTGTACAACCCATTAAGGTACATTAGATAAAAAATTGATTTTCTACATTAATAAAATTTGCCCTCATTGATACACAACATTTAAATTCAAATTGCTAAAATGGACGAGTCCCTGGAAGAACGCGAGTCTATGGAGGCAATTGTGAAAATTAAAAAGGTTATCAATGGGGCAATGATATCAAATAAGTCATTTAAGACTATCCTATTTTTTGTGTTCTAGCTATGTTTTATAAATATAACGATCCTAATGCACCTGAGAAAGCACCATTTTGTAAGTAATGCGGCTTAAATCCTCTTAAAATCGTATAATCCGTCACGACTTTTTGTAGTAATGGATTATCTTGGAATGAAGAACCAATATACACGACGTCTTCAACTTGATGTTCTCGAGCGACATGAATAGCAACCGTGGTCACACTCTCACCGACAACCCCGATGACAGAAGCAATTTTGTCTGCATTTGTAAATGTTTTGTCCATATTAAGTAACACATGTCCGAAGTTTGCGGCTGTCAACTCACCAGAAATAGGGGGCGTATCATTTTTATAAATATGTTTAACTTTTAAATCAATGATGTCACGATCGCCTTGTTGTGCCATTTCTGTTAATTGTTGGTAATCCGTAATACCTGTTAATAAATAGCCGAGCCCTTGAATCATACCGCCACCTGTACCAATACCTCCGACACGTTTTTGTCCTTTGCTATCAGACAGATGAAGTGATGTGCCTGTGCCGACATTGGTGAAAATATATTGTTCAATTTGAATGTTTTGTTCCTCTAATAAGATTTGTACCCCTTTAGCAGCTGCATCGAATTCGATAGATTGTTGAGGTTGGCAATGAAGTAATTCACTTAAAGCTTTCGCATTGCCGCCTGTCATATGAATGTCTTCACAACCTTCTTGATTCAACCAATCCGCCACGGTTTGTAGTTCTGTAGTGGGGTATGTTTTAAAAGTACGTGCACCATCTTGTTCAATGACTACTTTAATTAACGTGCCGCCCGCATCGATACCTATACGCATATTTGTCACCTCAAAATAATTGTTTATCACCAATATATACTATATGATAATGACGAAATTACAAGACTAAATTTGATAAGAAGTGAGGGAATAATAGTGCAATTAAGTCCATATATCATTGTGAGTGATGTAAAAGAAGCAGCACAGTTTTACGAAAATACGTTTGGAGGTGTACGCAAAGTTTTAAATGAACACGAGGGGCAATGGCTTCATGTAGAGTTAGAAATTTCAGAGGGTATCACATTACATTTATCTTCAAATTACGGGAAACCGATTGAACGTACAGGATACAATTTGATTCTAACTTTTGACCAACAAGAGGCACAACAGCGTGTTTATGAGGCATTAAGTGAAGAAGGAAATCCGCATATGCCGCTGCAAAAGACTTTCTTTGGTGCGATTCACGGTCAAGTCACAGATCGATACGGCATCAATTGGCTCATGAACTATTTTGAATAAAAATAAGCAAGAACGGCTGAGAAATGGAAATCTTTAAGTCTTAGCCATTCTTGCGATTGAATTGATAACATGAAGAGGGACCGAGACATTAAGTTTTCCCAGTCCTATTTATCGTGGAGCTATATCTACAATTGATGATAATACCGACGAAAACGAGGATGAATTGGACGCAATAATTGGATGATATGGATTGTCTTCATATCAGAAACTTGCCCTCTGCTCCTGTATTTGGAGTATGATTGCCAGAAGGCTGAGACTCTTGAGGGATCAGCTGGTCCGGAAAATCCACTAACGCTTCAACAAATGTAATAGTTTAATTAAGCGTTAGTTAGTTGAAGGGCCAGCCCCTAAGAAAGGGAAGCCATGAAGGCAATCAAAAATACAATTTAAAGCGGAAGGGCAAGTTAAACAATATATTGCATCAATATCATCAAAATTTTTTATGTCCCACCCCCCAAATCAATTGACGAACTTACATCTCATTATCTCGTTCACGTTCTTCTATTGTACGAGAAAAGTCTTTTTCGTCATCAATATGTGTCATTTTAAAATGCTTCGTATGCTCACGTCTCAATGCATTCATCAATGAGAAAATCATCAGAAATAAAATAATTGAGAATGGTAAACCTGTCACAACAGATGCGGTTTGTAAACTTGTAAGTCCTCCCGCAACAGTTAATGAAACGGAAATCGCACCAATTAAAATCCCCCAAACCATTTTATGCTTACGTTTTGGATTTTCAACACCGCCAGTTGCCATACCTGATACGATATGTGTTGTCGAATCTGCACTGGTAACGATAAAAGTGAAAATTAAAATAATCGCTAATGCACTTGTGACTTCATATAACGGAAACTTACTTAATAATTCAAAAAGTGCAACCGTATAATCTTGGTCGACAATTTTTTCGATTCCATCTTGGTGATGCAATGCCCAATTGATTGCAGTACCACCAAAACCAGATATCCATAAAAACGAAATAAACGGTGGGATAATTAAGACACCGACGACAAATTCACGGATTGTTCGTCCTCTTGAGACACGCGCAACAAAACCTCCAATAAATGGCGACCAAGAAATCACCCAAGCCCAGTAGAACACTGTCCATTGTTGAATCCATGAATTATCACCTGTATAAGGATCCATTCGTAAACTATACTGTATAAAATGTGTCAAATAGTCGCCAATAGACACGGTGAATGTCTCAACGATAAAGCGCAAATCACCAAAAATATAAATAAATAGCAAGAGCAACGCACCAATCATGATGTTTAAATTACTCAACCATTTGACGCCGCGATTAATGCCTGATAAAGCAGAACCGAGGAAAATGAGCGTCATGAGCACCGTAATTAAAATTAAAGTGAGCGATGTGTTCGGAACTTTAAAGACATGGTTCAAGCCACCTGCAATTTGCAAAATACCGAGACCAATCGACGTGGCAATCCCCATCACTGTCGCGATAATCGCCAAAATATCAATGATATTACGATAAGGGCGTTTATACGTTTCCCCAAAAACAGGTTCCATCGCAGTTGAAATGAGACCATCACGATTTTTACGAAATTGGAAATAGGCGACAATTAAACCGCTCATTGCGAAAATAGACCACTGCGAAATCCCCCAATGGAAAAAAGTGTATCCCATCGCGAGGCGTGCAGATTCGACCGATTGACCGTCGACTGAATTTGGAAATGGCGAATGTAAGTAATGTGTTAATGGTTCTGCAACACCCCAAAAGACAATCCCGACACCTAAGCCAGCTGAAAACAGCATCCCAATCCACGATATAAACGAAAATTCGGGTTCTTCATCATCGCGACCTAATTTGAAACGGCCATATCTGGAAACTGCTAAGAAAATTAAGAAAATATCAAGTACAAAAACAATAATTAGAAAGAGCCAGCCAAAGTTTAAAGCAAGCGCATCGTATGTATGTTGTGCATATGCGCCAAATGTTTTAGGAAAAATGGCCGCTAATAGCGTAAGTATTAAAATAATTCCGAATGAAACGGCATAAACAAAATTGCGATTCTTTTTCTTTAAATTGTTGTGCTTCTTCATGTGAACTCCTTTCTTCATACTACGAAATTAAGGGATGATGTTTCGTGAAAATAGCAATGAAACAGCCAAAGATAAAAGTTCTAAACGTTCACTATAAATATTTGTTTAAATCCCTTTAATTATGTCAACAATATATATGATGAACAAAAAAATAAAGGGATGGTCAAAATAATGACAATTAAAAGTAAACGTTTTGATGATATTACTATACAATTATATGATAAGCAATACCGTGACGCTTTGTATCAATTTGAATTAAGTGAACGACAACGCATCTATTCTTCATTACCCAAAGAAGTATTAGATGATGCATTAAATGATAAAAACAGAGTTGCAAACATTGTGTTGAATGATCAAGATGAAGTGATTGGTTTTTTTGTATTGCATCAACATTATCAACACGAAGGCTACGATACACCTTATGAAGTCGTCTACATTCGCTCGTTGTCAATCAATGAAGCATATCAAGGGAATGGCTACGGTACGAAGATTATGATGATATTGCCGGAGTATGTACAAATGATTTTTCCGGATTTTAATCATTTGTACTTAGTCGTGGATGCAGAAAATGAAGCGGCTTGGAATGTATATGAACGTGCTGGCTTTATGCATACGGCAACGAAAGAAGAGGGGCCAATTGGTAAGGAGCGACTGTATTATCTTGATTTGGATCATAAGTATGTCTCGTCTTTAAAGTTAAAAAAGAGTGATGTGTCAAATGTAGGATCGATTGAAATTGTAAACTTAATGAAAGATGCTCAAAAAGTAGGGTTTTTAGCGATTGAAGCGTTTAATGAACGTCTGATTATTCGTGCACTTTATGTCGATGATGCACATAGAGATACAGGAATCGCGCAAAATGCACTCCGTCAATTGGCGACATATGTAAGAAAAGAAAATCACGATACGAAAGTGATTGAAGTCACATTATTTGGACCTAATCATCAGCTCACACCATTGTTTCTGAAAAGTAATTTTGTTGAGACAGTGACGACGGATGATTATGTCACTTTTGAAAAATACATTAATTATTAGTAGCTTACATCGCTATTCAAACATATGTCCGCATGCCATCTATTTCAGGTGACTTCGAAAAATCTCACTGAAAACATTGCGAAATCATCAGCAGTCATTTATAATTTAATTTTGTTAAAGTCGAAGTTTAAAACGCATCTATCAAGCTCTAGATGTGTCTGCATGTAGCGCAACATAATCACGAGGTGACGGTCATACGCGCCTATTTTTTACAAATTGAAGTATTCGAATGAAGAGAAATGTTAACCTTTGAAAGGAAGATGTGCTGATGAAATTACAAGATTACACTCAAGAAATGGTTGATGAAAAATCATTTATTGATATGGCTTATACGCTTTTAAGTGAACAAAACACAACAATGAACCTTTATGATATTATTGATGAGTTTAAACGTATTGGTCATTACGAAGATGCACAAATTGAAGACCGTGTCGTTCAATTCTACACAGATTTAAATACGGATGGCCGTTTTTTAAGTGTAGGTGATAACGTATGGGGGCTTCGCGATTGGTATTCAGTAGACGATATCGAAGAAAAAATCGCACCAACAATTCAAAAATTCGATATTCTTGATGAAGAAGACGAAGAAGATAAAAACTTAACGTTATTAGGTGAAGATGATTTGGAAGGCGATGACAACATTCCAAATCGTACGGATGATCAAGAGGATTTAGATGATCCTGAAGATGAACGTGTTGAAGATGAAATTGAAGAGTCAGACCTCGTCGTTGAAGAAGACGAAGAAGACATTGATGAAACATACGATGAAGACGATGAACTTGAAGAAGATGAAGAGGAAGAAACGTTTTAATTTCTAATTTCTAAATAAAGTTTGTTGACTTTTTACGACAACATGATAAAATTTTATTCGGGCTCCTTTAATTAGGACGGATAAATAAATGTAGACGATAGAAAGTAGTGATGGCTCTGAAATAGTGAGTCTCATCTATCGTTAAGGTTCCCCTTACAATCATGATATTGTGAGTGGGAACTTTTTTAATTTTATTAAAGCTTGTAGACATTAAAAAATTCTCAACTTTAAAAATGAGAATGCTGTCCAGCACATCACAATGATTGGTAGACAAATTCACCCCTACATTTTGAAAGGTACTTCTGACAACAAACGAGGAGGAAATGGAATTATGACTAAATTTATTTTCGTAACTGGTGGCGTGGTTTCATCATTAGGTAAAGGGATTACGGCCGCTTCACTAGGACGCTTATTAAAAGATAGAGGATTAAAGGTGACAATCCAAAAATTCGACCCTTATTTAAATGTGGATCCAGGTACAATGAGTCCATATCAACACGGGGAAGTTTTCGTAACAGATGACGGTGCAGAAACGGATTTAGACTTAGGTCATTATGAGCGTTTTATCGACATCAACTTAAATCAATACTCAAATGTAACGGCTGGGAAAGTCTATTCACACGTGTTACAAAAAGAGCGTCGTGGTGACTACTTAGGTGGGACAGTCCAAGTCATTCCACACATTACTAACGAAATTAAATCACGTTTGTTACTCGCTGGGGAAAGTACAAATGCAGATGTTGTCATTACTGAAATCGGTGGAACAACAGGGGACATTGAATCTTTACCATTTATCGAAGCGATTCGCCAAATTAAGAGTGATTTAGGTCGTGACAACGTGATGTATGTGCACTGTACATTACTGCCATACATTAAGGCTGCAGGCGAAATGAAAACCAAACCAACACAACATAGTGTGAAAGAATTACGTGGTTTAGGGATTCAACCTGACTTAATCGTTGTACGTACAGAATATGAAATGACACAAGACTTAAAAGATAAAATTGCCTTATTCTGTGACATTGATAAAGAAAGTGTCATCGAATGTCGCGATGCAGAATCACTTTACGAAATTCCGTTACAATTAAGTCATCAAAACATGGATGATATCGTCATTGAGCGTTTAGGACTCCATGTTGACCGCGATACACAACTTGATGAATGGAATCATTTATTACGTGTTGTGAATAACTTAGAAGGTAAAGTGACAATTGGTCTTGTAGGTAAATATGTATCATTACAAGATGCGTATCTTTCTGTTGCAGAATCACTCAAACATGCGGGTTACCAATTCATGAAAGATATCGACATTCGTTGGATTGATTCAAGTGAAGTGAATGATGAGAACGCTGCAGAATACTTATCAGATGTAGACGGTATCCTCGTGCCAGGTGGTTTTGGTTTCCGTGCAAGTGAAGGTAAAATTTCAGCGATTAAATACGCACGTGAGCAACAGATTCCGTTCTTTGGTATTTGTTTAGGCATGCAACTTGCGACAGTGGAATATGCACGTCACGTTGTAGGTCTAGAAGGCGCGCACTCAGCTGAGTTAGATCCGAACACACCATATCCAGTGATCGATTTATTACCAGAACAAAAAGATATCGAGGACTTAGGGGGTACGTTACGTTTAGGTTTATACCCATGTACGATTCAAGAAGGGTCATTAGCTGAAAAAATTTACGGAAAAACAGAAGTGGAAGAACGTCATCGTCACCGTTATGAGTTCAACAACGAATACAGAGAACAACTTGAAGCGGCAGGCATGATCTTCTCAGGTACAAGCCCAGACGGTCGTTTAGTAGAGATGGTTGAGTTAAAAGAACATCCATTCTTTATCGCATGTCAATTCCACCCAGAGTTTTTATCAAGACCAAACCGTCCGCAACCGATTTTCAAATCATTTATCGAAGCGGCTGTATTACAACAAAATAAAACGAAATAGAGTGATAGCGCACGTGAAGAGGACTGGGATATTATGTTTTCCCAGTCTTTTTCTTATGTTAATAAAGAAAATCGTTATATTGAGTTGAAACCCCTTACAAAGTTGTAAAAATGCGATTGACAAACTTTGTGACAATGCATAAACTTTACATGAAATTAATATTTTTTTAATAATAAAGGGGAGGATACATATGTTTAAGTTTTTAAAACCGCCTGCAGCTGCAGCACCTGTGCCAGAAAGTCAACAAGATGAAGCGTATAAAAAATTAAGGCTACAAGTGTTTATCGGTATCTTTTTAGGCTATGCAGGTTATTACTTGTTACGTAAAAACTTTTCTATCGCCATGCCGTACTTAGCTGACATGGGCTTCTCAAAAGCGGAACTTGGTTTTGCGTTATCCGCGATTTCGATTGCTTATGGTTTTAGTAAATTCGTGATGGGGACGGTCAGTGATAGAAGTAATGCGCGTATCTTTTTAACGCTAGGTCTTGTATTAACAGCTATCGTCAACTTGCTTATGGGTTTCATCCCGGCGTTAACATCAAGTGTCACGATCATGTTCATCATGCTATTCCTCAATGGTTGGTTCCAAGGTATGGGATGGCCGCCTTCAGGTCGTGTGCTCGTGCATTGGTTTAGTGTGAGTGAACGTGGAAGTAAGACAGCCATTTGGAACGTGGCGCATAATGTGGGTGGCGGATTAATGGCGCCAATCGCATTGTTCGGGATTTATTTAACAGGTTCACTGAGCTTTGGTTATTTACAAGGCTTTGAAGGGGCGTTTATTTATCCAGCGCTCGTTGCGATTGTGATTGCTATTGCGTCATACGTTTTAGTGCGTGATACGCCGCAATCAGAAGGTCTACCGTCAATTGAAGCATATCGTAATGATTATCCAACACAAAAGAAAGAGACATTTGAAACAGAATTGACGACGAAAGAAATTTTGTTCAAATACGTGCTTAACAATAAATGGGTATGGATTATCGCGATTGCCAATATTTTCGTCTACTTTGTACGTTACGGCGTGTTAGACTGGGCACCGCTCTATTTAAGCGAAGTGAAAAGCTTTGATATGAAAGAATCAGGGTGGGCTTACTTCTTATACGAGTGGGCGGGTATTCCAGGGACACTCATTTGTGGTTGGTTATCCGATAAAGTGTTCAAAGGCCGTCGTGGTCCAGCAGGCTTTATTTTCATGATTGGTGTAACGATTGCGGTTGTTGTTTATTGGCTTAACCCGCCAGGCAATCCACTTATTGATAATCTTGCATTAATTACGATCGGCTTTTTAATTTACGGTCCAGTAATGCTGATTGGTTTACAGGCATTGGACTATGTGCCGAAAAAAGCAGCGGGGACTGCAGCCGGTTTAACAGGTTTATTCGGTTACCTTGGTGGTGCTGTAATGGCTAACATTGTGATGGGTGCGATTGTGGATCATATGGGATGGAGTGCAGGCTTCATTTTATTAACAATTGTGAGTGTATTAGCGATGATTAGCTTTATCTTCACGTGGAATAAGCGTGGACAAGAAGTCGTACATTAAATCTAAAAAGGCAAGTATCTTTTCATTTTTAAGAGGTGCTTGTCTTTTTATATACCATTATTAAATGACATTTTTATACATTTGAGATGAATGATAAAATGTGCAACAAGTGGAGGTGTATCGTAATGCAATTCTGGCTTAAATTCATTTGGTTTATCATTGCATCTATTTTAGTCACTCACTTTATTTGGAACGAAATGATCATTGAGACTTGCATCATTAGCATCATGACTTTAGTCGTTTATTCTGTCATTGAGTATGTGTTCAAAAAGAAAGAGGAGGAGTAACATAGAGGCATCATTTGATTAAGAAGTGTTATACACTAAAAATGTCGTCAATAAACAAGGACATTTTTAGTGTATAAAAGTGAACTGTGTATCGTGTTGCATATTTTCAAATAGCACATAATTCAAAGTAAGCATTGCAAATAAATGCTATTCCAAATCTAAATCGCGCATCATTTCGACCATTTGCGTATAAATTTCATAATAAACATAATTCAACGCGATAAGATGAGGTTGGACGACTTTATCATAATCTTCTGTGTAAACAATCGGTCGTGGTGTCGATAAATTGATAAAGTGCATCAAATGATCTGGCAACGCAACGTCTTTAGGTTTATTCGTAATCACCACAACATCACGGTCATCCGCGATCAACTGCTCCAAATCTTTTGCCATTTCATCATTATATTCCGCACCAAACAATAGCACTCTATCTGTCGTATCTAACACATCAAACGAAGGACAATCGTCCAACGCCAAGCTTGAATGCAATTTCTCAAAACTCGTTAAGACATACGGCTCAAAACATTTTAAATCCCCATAACCTTTAACATAAACATGTCCTTCGCCACCCATTGCTTGAATCAAACTTTGTGCAGCCATTTGAATATCCAATTCTTGTTGATCGAGTCGATTAAATACACCTGTTAATTGTGTCGTAAGCATTTTTGACATTCATTTTCCCTCCATTTGTAATCACTTTTGTATATATATAAAATTGAATTTTTGGTTTTGTAACAGCGATGAACGCTTCGAATTTCAACATTCATTTTATAGAATAATAGTGTCAGAATCAATCTACAGCAATGGTTGCGCTTACATGTGAAATTACGATATTTTTCACAAATTTAGTGTGGTTTTGCGGTGCATATTAACTATGACTTTGCTATACTGTATTTATAAATATTCGTGCGACATGCACGCAAGGAGGAACTTTCATGCCTTTAGTTTCAATGAAAGAAATGTTAATCGACGCAAAAGAAAATGGTTATGCTGTAGGTCAATATAACCTAAACAACTTGGAGTTTACACAAGCGATTTTACAAGCGTCTCAAGAAGAGAATGCACCTGTAATTCTTGGTGTATCTGAAGGGGCAGCACGTTACATGGGTGGCTTCTATACTGTAGTTAAAATGGTAGAGGGACTATTACATGACTACGAAATTACAATTCCTGTTGCAATTCATTTAGACCATGGTTCAAGCTTTGAAAAATGTAAAGAAGCGATTGATGCAGGTTTCACATCTGTAATGATCGATGCTTCACATGAGCCATACGAAGACAACGTGAAAATCACGAAAAAAGTTGTAGAATACGCGCACGAACGTGGTGTATCTGTTGAGGCTGAATTAGGAACTGTTGGCGGTCAAGAAGATGACGTTGTTGCTGACGGTGTGATTTATGCAGACCCTATCGAGTGTCAAAACTTAGTTAAAGCTACAGGTATTGATACATTAGCACCTGCATTAGGTTCAGTTCATGGTCCATACAAAGGTGAACCAAACTTAGGCTTTAAAGAAATGGAAGAAATCGGTGCGTCAACTGGTTTACCATTAGTATTACACGGTGGTACGGGCATCCCTACACACGACATTAAAAAAGCGATTTCATTCGGTACAGCTAAAATTAATGTTAACACTGAAAACCAAATTGCTTCAGCAAAACGTGTTCGTGAAGTATTGGATCAAGACAAAGAAGTTTACGATCCACGTAAATACTTAGGACCTGCACGTGAAGCGATTAAAGAAACAGTTATCGGTAAAATTAGAGAGTTCGGTACTTCTGGTAAAGCGGATAACATTAAAGGTTAATTGTTTTTAAAAGATGTCACACACCTTTCACAATTTTGTGCAGTGTGTACATGATTTAATTTAAAAGAGAGTAACATGATCACAAGTTGTGAGTCGGTTACTCTCTTTTTCGTATTTTCATCATAACTTTGATCGTACAATGATGAGGGGAAAGTTCAAAATGTGTCGAATGCGATGCGTTTTAAAGATGCGTGAAGTTGTTGTTGTTCATTCACATTTTCAAAAATTGAACACATCGTATAGCGAAACATAGCCAATCGTCGTTTTTTCATTTTGCAATTTGAAAAAATTTACTTTATAATGCTTTTAATATAGTATTGCAAGGTTAATATGAGCAAGGGAAAAGGAGTTCAATGACATGGCACAAGAAGTGATTAAAATACGAGGTGGTCAAACTTTAAAAGGAAGTGTTGAAATTAATGGTGCAAAAAACAGTTCAGTTGCCATTATACCTGCGACATTAATGGCAGAAGCACCGGTCACTTTAGATGGCTTACCGCAAATTTCTGACGTTGAAACTTTAGTCAGTTTATTGGGAGATTTAAACATTAAGACCGAACTCAACGGTACAACTTTATCAGTAGACCCAACACAGATTGAAAATGCCCCTTTGCCGAACAATAAAGTTGAATCTTTGCGTGCTTCTTATTATATGATGGGGGCGATGCTCGGCCGTTTTAAAAAGTGCGTCATTGGTCTACCTGGCGGATGTCCACTTGGGCCGAGACCGATAGACCAACATATTAAAGGTTTTAAGGCTTTAGGTGCAACGGTGGATGAATCGAGCATGACATCAATGAAAATTGAAGCTGACCGTTTGATCGGCGCGAACATTTACTTAGACATTGTCAGTGTAGGTGCAACAATTAATATTATGCTGGCTGCGACACGTGCGGAAGGGCAAACCATTATCGAGAATGCAGCAAAAGAGCCAGAAGTCGTTGATGTTGCCAACTTTTTAAATAGTATGGGTGCAAAGATCACAGGTGCGGGCACAAGTTCGATTAAAATTGTAGGTGTGTCGCATTTACACGGGAGTCGTCACGCTATTATTCCGGATCGTATCGAAGCGGGAACGTACATGTGCATTGCGGCTGCTTGTGGTGAGTCGATACATATCGACAACATCATTCCGAAACATATGGAGCCGCTCACTGTGAAATTGAAAGAGTTAGGTGTTACAATAGAGACAGGCGATGACTACATGATTGTCCAAGCTGCTGCACCATACAAAAGCGTGGATATTAAAACGCTCGTATACCCCGGATTTGCAACAGATTTACAACAACCTATTACACCTTTACTCTTCCTAGCAAATGGACCTAGTTTTGTCACTGAAACGATTTATCCAGAGCGCTTTAGACATGTGCAAGAATTACAAAAGATGAATGGATTGATAACGGCAGACCGAGGTACTGCGACAGTGAAACCTTCACAATTAACCGGCGCTGAAGTGTATGCTAGTGACTTACGCGCAGGTGCATGCCTTATCGTAGCGGGATTGTTAGCAGAAGGTGTGACAACGATTTACAATGTTAAACATATTTACCGAGGTTATACAGATATTGTGAAAACACTTAAAGCGTTAGGTGCAGATATTTGGACGGAGCAAGTTGAGGCTTAATCTGTTATGTGTTGTTATCACAAATTTAAAAATGCGAGGTGATAACCATGGAAGTATGTCCATATTTAGAAGAAACATTTAAAATATTAGGGCGCAGTTGGAACGGTTTAATTTTACATTACCTTTCTACCCGCGATGAATATAAAGCGCATTTTTCAGAGATGAGAAGAGATTTACGTCCTATTACCAATAGAGCATTGTCAATGAAAGTAGCTGAATTGGCTGATGCAGGTTTATTAACGAAAGAAGTCATCTCTACAAACCCACCATCAGTTTGTTACCATTTAACAGAAAAAGGGGTGGCATTGGCACGTGCATTAGAACCCCTCGAAACTTGGGCACATGATTATATTGATTTAAAAGAAAAAGTGCAATAAGCTTTTAAAAAGATAATAGGAAAGAGTAAGCCGACGCGACGATATTGCGTATGTGCTTACTCTTTTTTGTACGTTGCGTTGTTCCGCTCAAATCCTTGTATAGAAAACGGTAGATTCACTTTTCAATGGGGAGATGCAATGATAGAATATTTTCGATTTGTTTTGTCAGGTTTGAAAATGACTCAACATGGCAATACAATGGATATGACATTAAACGAAGGAGTGTTTGTTCATGAGAGATCAAACAAAGCAATATATTAATGGTGAATGGGTTGAAAGCAATAGTGGTGAAACAATGGCAGTCATCAACCCAGCCACGGAAGAAGTATTAGGGCATATCGCAAAAGGGAATAAAGCGGATGTAGATCAAGCAGTTCAAGCTGCCCATGACGTGTATCTTTCGTTTCGTAACACTTCTGTTAAAGAACGACAAGCATTGTTAGATCGTATTGTTAAAGAATATGAAAATCGTAAAGATGATTTAATCGAAGCGATGACTTTAGAACTGGGTGCACCCATCACGCAATCAGAAAAAGTGCACTATCAAATGGGATTAAATCACTTTAAAGCTGCACGTGATGCGTTAGATACTTTCCAATTTGAAGAACGTCGTGGAGACAACTTAATCGTGAAAGAAGCCATTGGTGTTGCAGGACTGGTTACGCCATGGAACTTTCCAACAAACCAAACTTCACTTAAGTTAGCAGCAGCATTTGCGGCAGGAAGTCCAGTTGTACTCAAACCATCTGAAATGACGCCTTATGCAGCAATCATTTTAGCTGAAATTTTCGATAAAGTTGGCGTTCCAAAAGGTGTGTTTAACTTAGTGAATGGTGACGGTGAAGGTGTCGGTACACCGTTAAGTCATCATCCGGATGTTCGTATGGTTTCGTTCACTGGTTCTGGTGGTACAGGCTCAAAAATTATGGAAGCAGCGAGCAAAGATTTCAAAAAAGTATCACTTGAATTAGGGGGTAAATCGCCATTTATTGTTTTAGATGATGCAGACCTTGAAGAGGCAGCTCAAGCAGCAGTAAAGAAAGTTGTTAATAATACAGGTCAAGTGTGTACAGCAGGCACACGTACGCTTGTACCAGAAAGCATTAAAGACGATTTCCTCAAAGAAGTGAAAAAGCAAATGGCGAAAGTTAAAGTGGGCGATCCACAAAATGCTGAAACACAAATGGGGCCTATTGTCAGTGAAAAGCAATACAACCAAGTGCAGGACTATATTCAAAAAGGTATCGATGAAGGTGCGGAACTCTTTTATGGTGGTACAGGTAAACCGGATGGCCTCGAAAAAGGTTATTTCGCTAAGCCAACCATCTTTACAAATGTGAACAATCAAATGACAATCGCCCAAGAAGAAATTTTTGGACCTGTGATGTCAATTATTACGTATAAAGATTTAGACGAAGCGATTGAAATTGCCAACGATACCAAATATGGCCTTGCAGGTTATGTTTTCGGTAAAAATAAAGATAACTTGATTCGTGTTGCACGCGCAATTGAAGCAGGTACGATTGAAATTAACGAAGCCGGACGTACGCCTGATTTACCATTTGGTGGTTATAAGCAATCAGGTATTGGTCGCGAATGGGGAGACTTCGGAATTGAAGAATTTTTAGAAGTGAAATCCATTGCAGGCTACTACAAAGGGTAATCGTTGTTAAGTCAATAAAAGTGAGCGCGCTTTTATTATTCATGATGTTCGTCAAACAAATTGAGAGAGGATTAGGAGATCAATGACGCTTTCCTAGTCCTTTCTTTTTTACTATTAGAAAAATTGAACGTATGAACAATAAAGGCAAAATGGGCTGAACGGTACACGTGAAATGGATGATTTTCAATTTATGGACGTTTCATGACATTTCCGTGGCGCAAAATGGGGTCAATATAAAATAATGTGCATAATTGATGGTATTTATTGAAAAAATAGGATGTATGAAATTCGGATTTTTGGCATCATGACCATTGAAGTTTTGTCATAACCGTTATTATTTGATATAGTTAGGTTTAATCGTAACATTTGCGATTAATAAAGAATTTAAAACGAAATGAGTGTTTAACATGTCAAGGGAAAGAACGTCTCCGCAATATGAATCTTTTCATGAATTATACAAGAATTATACAACTAAGGCCCTCACTGAAAAGGCAAAATCTCTTAAACTTGTTAACTATAGTAAATTAAACAAAAAAGAACTCGTACTTGCAATCATGGAAGCACAAATGGAACAAGATGGAAACTACTATATGGAAGGTATCCTCGATGATATCCAACAAGATGGTTACGGATTTTTAAGAACGGTTAACTTCTCAAAAGGTGAAAAAGATATATATATTTCTGCAAGTCAAATTCGCCGATTCGAAATAAAATTAGGAGATAAAGTAACCGGAAAAGTTCGAAAGCCGAAAGAAAACGAAAAATATTATGGATTACTACAAGTTGACTTTGTAAATGATCATAACGCAGAAGAAGTCAAAAAACGCCCTCACTTCCAAGCTCTTACACCTTTATATCCAGATGAACGAATCAAATTAGAAACAGAGTCTCAAAACTATTCAACACGTGTCATGGACTTAATTACGCCTATTGGTCTAGGTCAGCGTGGTTTAATTGTTGCACCACCTAAAGCAGGGAAAACCACTTTACTCAAAGAAATTGCTAATGCGATTGTTACGAACAAACCGAATGCGAAACTTTTCATATTACTCATCGGAGAACGACCAGAAGAAGTGACTGATATCGAACGCTCAGTCGATGAAGCGGAAGTCGTGCACTCTACGTTTGATGAACATCCAAAACATCATGTAAAAGTAGCTGAATTATTACTTGAACGTGCAAAACGTCTTGTAGAAATTGGTGAAGATGTCATTATTTTAATGGATTCAATTACACGTTTAGCACGTGCGTATAACCTTGTTGTACCGCCAAGTGGTCGTACGTTGTCTGGTGGTTTAGATCCAGCGTCATTACATGGTCCTAAAACATTTTTTGGTGCTGCCAGAAACATCGAAGCAGGCGGAAGTTTAACGATTTTAGCCACTGCATTAGTCGATACAGGCTCACGTATGGATGACATGATTTATGAGGAATTTAAAGGAACAGGCAACATGGAGCTACACTTAGATCGACGCCTTTCAGAACGTCGCATTTTCCCAGCGATTGATATTTCTAGAAGTTCGACACGTAAAGAAGAACTCCTCGTTCCGAAAAATGAATTGGATAGCTTGTGGCAATTGCGCAATATGTTTTCAAATTCACCTGACTTTACAGAGCGTTTCATTCGTAAGTTGAAGAAAACAAAATCCAATGCCGAATTTTTCGAAGTCTTACAACAAAGTGCGGCTGAAAGTAGTAAGACAGGAAAACCTATTATTTAATTTTAATTATTTCAGATGTAGGGTTGCAATTTCATCATCCGGCCTATATAATGTTTAAGTATTGGGTAAAAACTCACAAATAACTCTGTTCCGGATGGTTCAGGGCAAAGGAGCTGAAAATTATGAAACAAGGGATTCATCCAGAATACCGTAAAGTTATCTTTTTAGATACGACAACAGATTACAAATTTTTAAGTGGTTCTACTAAATTTTCAAACGAAACAATGGAATGGGAAGATGGTAACGAGTACCCAGTTATTCGTTTAGATATTTCTTCTGATTCACATCCATTCTACACAGGACGTCAAAAATTTGCTGCGGCAGATGGTCGTGTGGAACGTTTCAACAAAAAATTTGGTCTCAAATCAGACAACTAAGACAACAATGGCTTGGGTGGATAGTCATCCGCTCAAACTTTGTGCTTGATGAAATGTGAATAAACGATACGCCAACACGTTTTCTTTGATACTGCATCATAAGAGGACGTGTTGTGTGTTAAAGTGGGTAAACGAAATCTAAACCATTAGATTGTGTACCCACTTTTTTATTGCTTGATTTGTTGCGTGTGCGTGCATCATCTGAGAGATATTTTAAGATGTTGCGCTGACCAGTAATAGTGGTGACTGACAAGTATGAAATCAGAGAATGAACTGACATCACACATTGGCAACTGTGTATACACGATTTCAAATTAAAAAAGCGATCATTTTATGAATTTTGATATACATACGAATTACATCAACGAATACGCATATTTTATGATATAATGAATTGATTTTGTTTTGATAAAGGTGGAAAGAATCATGTATGAAGCGTACCATTCAGGTTGGATAGAATGCATTACTGGAAGCATGTTTAGTGGTAAGTCAGAAGAGCTCATCAGACGCTTACGCCGAGGTGTCTATGCAAAGCAAAAAGTGGTTGTATTTAAACCGACCATTGACGACCGCTACCACAAAGAAAAAGTCGTTTCTCATAATGGAAATGAAATAGAAGCGATAAATATTTCTAAAGCAAGTGAGATATGGCATCATGACTTAAATGGTGTCGATATTATCGGTATTGATGAAATTCAATTTTTTGATCGTGAGATTGTAGATATTGCAGAAACGCTTGCCGAAAGAGGGTATCGCGTCATTACTGCAGGTCTTGATATGGATTTTAAAGGCGAACCTTTTCACCCTGTTCCTGAAATGTTAGCGGTGAGTGAACATATTACAAAATTGCAAGCGGTCTGTGCTGTTTGTGGGGCGTCATCGAGTCGTACACAACGATTAATTGATGGCAAACCTGCAAAAGTGGATGATCCGATTATACTTGTAGGTGCAAATGAAAGCTATGAGCCACGTTGTCGTGCACATCATATTGTCGCACCGAGTGAAAATGATAAGGAGGCGTTGGAATAATGTTTGATCAATTAGACATTGTTGAAGAACGTTATGAACAACTGAATGAATTGTTAAGCGATCCAGAAGTTGTCAGTGATTCAAATCTTCTTAGAAAATATTCTAAAGAACAATCCGAATTACAGAAAACGGTAGAAGTGTACCGTCAATATAAACAAGTGAAAGAAGATACTGAGGAAATTGAATTAATGCTTGCTGAAACAGATGACGCTGATGAAGTTGAAATGTTAAAAGAAGAAGCAGCTGCATTAAAAGCGCAAGTGCCTGAACTTGAAGAGCAGTTAAAATTATTACTCATCCCTAAAGATCCAAATGACGAAAAAGACGTTATTGTGGAAATTCGTGGGGCTGCAGGTGGCGATGAAGCGGCGATTTTTGCGGGGGATCTATTCCGTATGTATTCAAAGTTTGCAGAGTCACATCGTTTTAAACTTGAAATTGTAGAAGCGACAGAAAGTGATCACGGTGGCTACAAAGAAATCAGTTTCTCTGTTTCTGGAGATGGTGCATACAGTAAGTTGAAATATGAAAATGGTGCACACCGTGTTCAACGTGTCCCTGAAACAGAGTCAGGTGGTCGTATTCATACATCAACGGCTACTGTGGCAGTACTCCCGGAAGTTGAGGATGTAGAAATTGAAATCCGTAATGAAGACTTGAAAATTGATACGTATCGTTCAAGTGGTGCGGGTGGACAGCACGTCAATACGACTGACTCTGCCGTTCGTATTACCCATATTCCAACTGGGGTCATTGCGACGTCTTCAGAAAAATCGCAAATTCAAAACCGTGAAAAAGCGATGAAAGTATTGAAAGCGCGCTTATATGATATGAAGTTGCAAGAAGAACAACAAAAATATGCAGCGCAACGTAAGTCAGCGGTGGGTACGGGTGACCGTTCAGAACGTATTCGTACATATAACTACCCACAAAGCCGTGTAACTGACCACCGTATTGGTTTAACATTGCAAAAATTAGACCAAATTATGGAAGGCAAGTTGGATGAAATTGTGGATGCGTTAACGATGCATGAACAAACTGAGAAGTTGAAAGAGCTTAATACTGGTGAATTATAAACAGTGGCGCCAACATGCTGAGCAGCAAATGAGGGACAAAGGGTACGACGTGAACGCCATCCAATGGTTCTTGATGGATACAATGCAATGGTCACGAACGTCACTGATTTTAAATGAAATGACGATGATTCCAGAAACAACGCGAACACAGCTCGATGAAGGTTTAACCGAACTACTCACGGGCATGCCAGTACAATATGTTGTCGGTCAAGCTGAATTTTACGGTCGTCCATTTAAAGTGAACTCGGATGTACTTATTCCGAGACCTGAAACAGAAGAAGTGGTGCAGTACTTTTTAAATCAACTCAAAGATGCAACATGTGTCGCTGATATTGGTGTAGGAAGTGGTGCGATCGCAGTCACATTAAAAGCTGAAAGACCTGAACTACATGTGTTTGCAACAGACATTTCGTCTCAAGCGTTAACGGTCGCACAAGAAAATGCACAGCGTCTGCAACAAGACATCACTTTTCTACAAGGTAATGCATTACAACCGCTCATTGATCAAGGTATTCGACTGGATGGTTTAATTTCTAATCCACCGTATATTGGTGAACATGAACGTGATTTGATGGATGTCAGTGTCATTCAATATGAACCGCATGTCGCACTGTTTGCAGAACAAGAAGGTTATCAAGTGTATGCCGCAATATTACGTGATTTACCATATGTGATGCAAGAAGGTGCGCCAGTCGTCTTTGAAATTGGTTTCCAACAAGGTGTACAGTTGACGCGGATGATGCAACAGTTATATCCGCATATCACGACGAATGTGATTAATGATATCAACGGCCATGCACGGATCTTTCATTTTAAATGGCGTACACCGTCATCACCGACGTTGGCGCACAATTAAAATGACTTAGCCGCGCTTGTAATCATGGCGCGGTGTCATACTTAACAGTAATTAAAAATGGATGTACGACATTAAAATCTAAGACCTATCTTATGATTGAAGTCATGCATCCATTTTTATTTTTATAGTAAAATAGAAGTGAAGGAGAGGTGGACGTTAATGTCAGAAACGAAAATTTGGGATGTTCGAGATTATACAACACGTTTAGACGAATATCCGAAATTACCAGAAATTATCAAAACATTACAAAATGGCGGTCTCGTCGTACTACCTACAGAAACGGTTTACGGTTTAGGGGGGAATGCGAAAGACGATGTAGCTATTCGTAAAATCTATGAAGCAAAAGGTCGTCCTTCCGATAATCCTTTAATCGTACACATTCATGATACGGATCAGCTTGATGACTTTGTCGCAGATATTTCGGATGCGACGCGTAGATTAATGGAAGCTTTTTGGCCAGGACCGATCACCTTTATTTTACCGTTAAAACAAGGATTCTTATGTGATCGTGTCACGGGTGGATTAAATTCCGTTGCAGTGCGTATGCCGAGTCATCCTGTAGCTTTAGCATTGTTAAAAGCAGTCGATTTGCCGATTGCAGCACCAAGCGCAAATTTAAGTGGGCGTCCTTCTCCAACAACGTTTGAACATGCGTTTAATGATTTGAATCAGCGTGTGGATGGCATCATGCATTCTACGCAAAGTGATGCAGGATTGGAAAGTACGGTTGTAGATTGTACATCATTTCCATTTCGAATTGCACGGCCAGGTACGATTACGCGCAACATGTTAAATGATATTTTGCCGCAATCGATTGAAAGTCACATACCACTAGCTACTGAAAAGCCCATTGCACCAGGGATGAAATATCGTCATTACGCACCGTCAACCCCTCTGAAAATGATAGAACAGTTGAATGCACCGATTGATGAACGCGCACATGAGGACTGGTCGAAAATTACATTTATCGTGCCTGAAACGAAGAAAAAGTTTTTGCCAACAAGTGCGCAAGTCATTGTGATGAGTGAAAGCGAAACCGATATTCAAGGTGCAAACCATAATCTGTATGACGTGTTACATCAATTAGACCAATTAGATGATGTCGACATGGCGTATATTTATGGATTTGATGATAATTTTGAAACAGAAGCATTAAGAAACCGAATGCTTAAAGCGGTCAGCCAACAAGTTGTAAAGGATGAGTCATTATGAAAATCGTATTTGTATGTACGGGCAACACGTGTCGTAGTCCGTTAGCGGAAAGCATTGCGAAACAATTAATGCCAGATTTTGAAATTGTTTCAAGAGGGTTGATGGCACAGGAAGGTCAGCCGATTTCACCTCATAGTCGTGAATTGATACAGCGTCATGAATTACCGAATCCCAATACTGCACAATTATTTGACGCACGTGATGCTGAAGCGGATTTAATTTTAACAATGACGCGTTCGCATCAACAAATGATTCAGGCCGTGTATGGAGCAGAAGTGAACGTGTATGCATTAAATGATTATGTAGATGAAGATATGGCTGTGGAAGACCCTTATGGTGGGGCGTTTGAATCATATGAACAAGTCTTTAATCAATTGACACGGATGATCGAAAAGTTAAAGTCTAAATTAGTAACAGAATAATTGTATAATCAGTATAAGTTGAAGAAAAAATAAGTTATAATAAAGAACGTATAGCATGTTTCGTCGTTCTTTAATGATTGTTTTTTTGACTCATACGTTTGACAAGGGGGTAATCATATGAAGGAATTAAATCAATTATTGGAAGAACTTAAAGCCCAATCGTTTTTTAATGCAGGTGAGATATGTGTCATAGGTTGTTCGACTTCTGAAGTTCAAGGGGCGCGTATCGGCACGACTGGTTCGATAGATGTCGCAAAGGAAATTTTCGAAGCACTTGTTAAGATTCAACAGGAGACAGGTGTTTCATTTGCGTTCCAAGGTTGTGAGCATATCAATCGTGCCATCACTATCGAGCGTAAAGATTTTGATCCCTATGTGATGACTGAGGTATCTGTCGTTCCAGATGTGCATGCTGGGGGTTCATTGTCAACGCATGCATATCGTCATATGGAAGCGCCCATGGTTGTTGAACACATCCGAGCTGACAAAGGTATTGATATCGGTCAAACATTGATTGGTATGCATCTCAAGCATGTGGCAGTACCTGTTCGGACTACAGTGAAACAAGTTGGCCAAGCAATTGTCACTGTAGCAACATCTCGACCGAAAAAAATCGGGGGCGAACGTGCTAAATATCAACTTTAACAGAAAAGAGGGAATTGTCTATGTCATTTCTTGCTAAACAAGATAAGTCTGTATTTGAAAGTATTCAAAAAGAGTTTCATCGTCAAAACACAAGCATTGAACTTATCGCATCTGAGAACTTTGTATCTGAAGCAGTGATGGAAGCACAAGGTTCAGTGATGACGAACAAATATGCTGAAGGTTATCCTGGACGCCGTTACTATGGTGGTTGTGTATTTGTAGACCAAACTGAACAGCTTGCAATTGATAGAGCAAAAGCACTTTTCAATGCTGAACATGTTAATGTACAACCCCATTCTGGTTCACAAGCAAATATGGCAGTATATCTTGTTGCACTTGAACATGGTGACACTGTACTCGGCATGAATTTAAGTCATGGCGGTCACTTAACGCACGGTTCACCCGTTAACTTTAGTGGTAAGTTCTACAATTTTGTGGAATATGGTGTATCTAAAGAAGAAGAGCATATTGACTATGAAGAAGTTCGTAAGTTAGCTAAAGAACACAAGCCAAAGTTAATTGTAGCAGGTGCATCTGCATATTCACGTTCAATTGACTTCAAGAAATTTAAAGAAATTGCTGATGAAGTCGGCGCGAAGTTAATGGTAGATATGGCACATATTGCAGGGCTTGTTGCAGCGGGTCTTCACCAAAACCCAGTTGAATTTGCGGATTTCGTTACAACAACAACACATAAAACATTACGTGGTCCTCGTGGCGGTATGATTTTATGTAAAGAAGAATATAAAAAAGAGATTGATAAAACAATTTTCCCTGGCATTCAAGGTGGTCCACTTGAGCATGTGATCTCTGCGAAAGCTGTTGCATTTGGAGAAGCATTACAACCAGAATTCAAAACGTATCAACAACAAGTCATTAAGAATGCACAAATGCTTGCAAAAACTTTAAAAGACAATGGCTTCAGAATTGTATCTGGTGGTACAGACAACCATCTTGTATCAGTAGACGTCAAAGGTTCAGTTGGCATTACTGGTAAAGTCGCAGAAGAAGCACTTGATGAAATCGGTATTACATGTAATAAAAAT
Organism: Staphylococcus intermedius NCTC 11048; assembly: GCF_002902385.1. Lineage (GTDB taxonomy): Bacteria > Bacillota > Bacilli > Staphylococcales > Staphylococcaceae > Staphylococcus > Staphylococcus intermedius. The sequence goes on from NZ_PPQH01000002.1 coordinate 54,430, forward strand.
ACGATTCCATTTGATCAAGAAAAGCCTTTCGTTACAAGTGGTATTCGTTTAGGTACACCAGCTGCTACGACGCGTGGTTTTGATGAAAAAGCATTTGAAGAAGTGGGCCGTATCATTAGCGATGTCCTTAAAAATCACGAAGACGAAAAAGTTTTAGCAGACGCGAAGTCACGTGTTCAAGCGTTGACAGAAAAATTCCCTTTATATCAATAAACCGATTATTTTAGAACAAACGGAGGCAATCACATGGGTAAAGTACATGTATTTGATCACCCTTTAATTCAACATAAGTTAAGCTATATTCGTGATGTCAACACGGGTACAAAAGCATTTCGTGAGTTAGTCGATGAGGTCGGTATGCTCATGGCTTATGAAGTGACACGTGATTTAGAATTAATAGATGTTGAAATTGAAACACCAGTCACAAAAGCTATCGCGAAACGTTTATCAGGTAAAAAACTTGCCTTTGTACCGATTTTACGTGCGGGGCTTGGTATGACAACAGGGATCTTAAACCTTGTACCGGCAGCAAGAATCGGTCATGTAGGTTTATATCGTGACCCTGAAACACTTGAAGCGATTGAATATTTTGTGAAACTACCACAAGATATTGAAGAACGCGAAATCATCGTAGTCGACCCAATGCTTGCAACGGGTGCATCAGCGATCGAAGCAATTAACTCATTGAAAAAACGAGGTGCGAAACATATTCGTTTTATGTGCTTAATTGCCGCTCCAGAAGGCGTTGAAAAACTTCAAGCCGCACATGAAGATGTGGATATTTTTATTGCCGCATTGGATGAAAAGTTAGATGACAATGCTTACATCATCCCTGGTCTCGGCGATGCTGGAGACCGATTATTCGGTACAAAATAATTCATATAAGGAGCGCATTGACATGAAAAGGATAATGACGATTTTTGGTACAAGGCCTGAAGCGATTAAAATGGCACCACTCGTTTTACAGCTGAAAAAAGATGAAGCATTAGAACCTATTGTCGTTGTCACTGCACAACACCGCGAAATGTTAGATTCTGTATTAGAAACGTTTGGGATTGAACCTGATTATGACTTAAATGTGATGAAGCAGGGGCAGACGTTATCAGAAGTGACATCACGCGTGTTACTTGGGTTAGAAGATGTCATCAAACAGGCACAACCAGATATGATATTGGTCCATGGAGATACAACAACGACTTTTGCAGGAAGTCTCGCTGCATTTTACAACGAGATTAGCATTGGTCATGTTGAAGCCGGGTTAAGAACTTGGAATAAATATTCTCCATTCCCAGAAGAAATGAATCGTCAAATGACCGGTATTATGGCTGATTTACATTTTGCACCGACTGAACAGGCACAAGCAAACTTATTGCAAGAAAATAAAGATCCTGAAAAGGTTGTTGTAACGGGTAATACAGCGATTGACGCGATGCATACAACAGTCAATCCACAATACCACTCAGAAATCATTCAACGTCATCAAGATCAGCGTATTATCCTACTTACTGCGCACCGTCGTGAAAATATTGGAGAACCAATGCATCATATTTTTAAAGCGGCGAGACGCATTGTTGATGAATTTGAAGATGCGGTCATCGTCTACCCAATGCATAAAAATCCTAAAGTTCGTGAAATTGCTTATGAACATTTAAGTGACCATGAACGTATCGAATTAATTGAACCACTTGAAGTTGTTGATTTTCACAACTTCGCACATCAAGCACACTTTATTTTGACGGATTCAGGTGGTGTACAAGAAGAAGCACCTTCACTCGGCAAGCCTGTGCTCGTACTTCGAGACACAACAGAGCGTCCAGAAGGTGTAGAAGCAGGTACGCTCCGACTTGTCGGCACTGATGAAGCAGATGTTTACGAAGCAACGAAAGCTTTGTTAACGGATGAAGCATTATACGAAGCGATGAGTGTCGCACAAAATCCATATGGTGATGGGCAAGCGTCGCTACGTATTTGTGAAAATATTAAACACTTTTTCGGTTTAATCGAGCAAAAACCCGCACCATTTCAAGTGAAAAAATAAAGGAACATGATCATGGGGAAGAATGTGTCGAAATTGTGACAATTCATTTTATAAAAATTGACCCTTTTAATTGTGCAATTGACACACTTTTCACCCTATATTATTATGAAAGTTGTATGTATGGAACGGCTTTCAGAATTGTGTCTTAAGGCAGAAAAGAGGCTCAATATGAATCGTTTTTATAAAATGTTTCAGCCGTTTTTAACATATTACGCTACGATTTTAGCAGGGCTATTAATCCTTTTTACATTAGACGTGCAAAAACCGATTGTACTTGGGCTCATCGTAGGGATTATTGCATCTATCGTGAATACATGCATTTTTGAATATTATTTGTGGCGATCAAAGCGTTACATAACAGAACCTGTTTCAACAGGGAATGGTTGGCGCTATCTCGTTGCAATACTAGCATGTGTCATTTGGGTGCTCTTTCAAGCGCAAATACATATACTCGGTGTGCTCATAGGATTGATGGTTTCATATGTGTTAATGGTTTTTCGTCCTTTGTTAAAGAAGGAATAAGAATTGAATTATTTTTTGAAAAGAGGTGAAATCTAGAATGGATCACAAACATCCCGTGGTGACTTGGAATTTTCTGGGAGTAGATATTAATTTCAACTTATCTACTATTATGATGTTGATAATAACAGCAGTGATAGTATTTGTAATTGCAGTCTTATGTACGCGCAACCTCCAGAAAAGACCTAAAGGCGCACAAAACTTCATCGAATGGGTCTTTGATTTTGTCCGTGGCATTATTGAAAGTAATATGGCATGGTCAAAAGGTGGACAATTTCACTTCTTAGCGGTCACATTAATTTTATTTATTTTTGTGGCGAATATGCTAGGGTTGCCATTTCAGTTCGTGAATGGTCATACACTATGGTGGAAGTCACCAACTGCAGATGCGCATGTGACTTTGACACTCGCAACGATGATGGTGCTCTTAACACATTACTATGGTGTTAAAATGAGAGGTCCTAAAGCTTATCTTAAAGGTTATACAAAACCGTATTTGGCATTACTTCCTATTAATGTCTTTGAAGAGTTTGCATCAACATTGACGTTAGGTCTACGTCTTTACGGTAACATCTATGCTGGTGAGATTTTGTTAGGATTACTTTCAAAAGTAACTTTGACAGTTGCATTTGGTTTTATTATTGGTATTCCAGGATTAATCATTTGGCAAGGCTTTTCAATTTTCGTAGGCTCAATCCAAGCCTATATCTTTATCATGTTATCAATGGTGTATATGTCACATAAAGTAGCAGACAACCATTAAAATAAAAATTAAAATTAAAAAACAATTAGGAGGATTTATATAATGAATTTAATCGCAGCAGCAATCGCAATCGGATTATCAGCATTAGGTGCAGGTATTGGTAACGGTTTAATCGTTTCTAGAACAGTTGAAGGTGTAGCACGTCAACCAGAAGCACGTACACAATTAATGTCAATTATGTTCATCGGTATCGGTTTAGTAGAGGCACTTCCTATCATCGGCGTAGTTATTACATTCATCGTATTATTCATTTAATCGAAGTTAATCAGTTAGGAAGCATGACGTTATTAAGACAATTGTTCATTTCTTATTTTACATTTGAAAAACATTTGTCAGGGGCGAAGTCTAGTTTAGCTTAGGCTTTCGCCATTCGTTTTTATTGTTTGAACAGATGAAATGGTTGAAAGGAGTGTACATCATAGTGACTGCTAATTTATTTACCCTTGCAGCAGCAGGTGGTGGAGTGAACATCGGGGATATTATCGTAACAGTAGTAACTTTCCTCATTTTACTTGCACTACTTAAAAAGTTCGCTTGGGGACCACTTAAAAAAGTCATGGACGATCGTGAGCGTTCAATTAATCAAGACATTGATGATGCAGAACGTGCAAAATTGAATGCGCAACGTTTAGAAGAAGAAAATAGACAAAAACTTAAAGAAACACAAGATGAAGTTCATAAAATTCTTGAAGATGCGAAGTTACAAGCAAGACGTCAACAAGAAGAAATCCTTCATGAAGCCAATCAACGTGCTAATGGTATGCTTGAAACGGCACAAAGTGAAATTAAGAGTGAAAAAGAACGTGCATTAGCAGAAATTAACAATCAAGTATCGGAACTCTCAGTACTGATCGCATCAAAAGTATTACGTAAAGAAATCTCTGAACAAGATCAAAAAGCTTTAATTGAGAAGTACGTTAAAGAGGTAGGGGATAAGTAATGGCTGACGTTGCTCAAAAATATGCCCAAGCACTGTATGATGTCGCATTATCAAACAATGTTTTATCCGAAGTATACGATGAATTTACAGAAATCAATACGGCTGTTCAAAGTCAAATAGATTACTTAAAAAGCATCGATTATGAACCGAAAATTACGATAGCGGATAGACGCCATATTGTAGATAATGTTTTTGCAGGGACACAACCTTATTTGATGAATACGTTGAAAATTGTTGCGGGGCACCGTAATTTACATTTTTTACCTGCTATTTTCAAAGCATTTGAAGCACAGTATTATCAATTCCACGGTCTTGCAGATGCCTATCTTGAATCAGCTTCAACTTTAAATGAAGATGAAGTATTGCAAGTGAAAAACGCATTGTTAGATCGTACAGGACTTAAAGATTTAATCATTCATTCTACTGTAAATGAAGAACTGATTGGTGGCGTACGTGTGAAGATCGGCACTAAAGTCTATGACGGTAGTATTCAAAATGATTTAAATCAACTCGTTAAGAAATTTAACAGAGCACATTAATTAGATTAAATGGAGGAGTGACATAGATGGCCATAAAAGCTGAAGAAATTAGTGCATTACTTCGCTCACAAATTGAAAACTATGAGTCAGAAATGTCTGTAACGGATGTAGGTACAGTTATTCAAATTGGTGACGGTATTGCATTAGTTCACGGATTGAACGACGTTATGGCTGGTGAGTTATTAGAATTCCATAACGGTGTACTTGGACTGGCACAAAACTTAGAAGAAACAAACGTGGGTGTCGTTATTTTAGGTCCTTATGATGAGATTAAAGAAGGCGACGAAGTGAAACGTACAGGTCGTATCATGGAAGTACCTGTAGGTGAAGAACTGATCGGTCGTGTAGTTAACTCATTAGGTCAACCTATTGATGGACAAGGCCCATTAAATACAACAAAAACACGTCCTATCGAGAAAAAAGCAACAGGTGTTATGGCGCGTAAATCTGTTGATGAACCACTTCAAACAGGGATTAAAGCAATCGATGCCCTTGTACCAATTGGTCGTGGTCAACGTGAGTTAATCATCGGTGACCGTCAAACGGGTAAAACAACAGTAGCGATTGATACGATTTTAAACCAAAAAGACCAAGATATGATTTGTATCTATGTTGCTATTGGTCAAAAAGAATCTACTGTTCGTGCGGCAGTTGAAAAATTACGTCAAGCCGGCGCATTAGATTACACAATCGTTGTTTCTGCATCAGCAGCACAACCAGCACCAATGTTATACATCGCACCATATGCGGGTGTAACTATGGGCGAAGAATTCATGTTCAATGGTAAACATGTTTTAATCGTCTATGATGATTTAACAAAACAAGCGGCAGCATACCGTGAGTTATCATTATTATTACGTCGTCCACCAGGTCGTGAAGCATATCCAGGTGATGTATTCTACCTACATAGTCGTTTATTAGAGCGTGCGGCGAAGTTAAATGATGAATTAGGTGGCGGTTCGATTACAGCCTTACCATTCGTTGAAACACAAGCAGGGGATATCTCAGCATACGTTCCAACAAACGTTATCTCAATTACTGATGGTCAAATCTTCTTACAATCAGACTTATTCTTCTCTGGTATCCGTCCAGCGATTAATGCGGGTCTATCAGTTTCACGTGTAGGGGGATCTGCACAAATCAAAGCGATGAAGAAAGTTGCCGGGACATTACGTCTTGACTTAGCATCTTATCGTGAACTTGAATCATTTGCGCAGTTCGGTTCTGATCTTGATGAAGCAACAGCAAGTAAATTAGAACGTGGTAAACGTACGGTTGAAGTGTTAAAACAAGACCAAAACAAACCACTTCCAGTTGAACACCAAGTATTGATTATTTATGCGTTAACGCGTGGTTATTTAGATGATATTCCAGTTGTCGATATTACACGATTCGAAGCTGAAATTATCGAATGGACAAAATCTAACGCGAACGAAATCTTTACTGAAATTCGCGAAACAGGTGGCCTACCTGCAGACGAAAAATTTGAATCAGCAATCAATGAATTCAAAAAAGGGTTTAAAGCTTCAGAAGAATAATTGAACAGATGATTAAAATAGATAAGGTGGTGAGATAGTGGCTTCATTAAAAGAAATTGATTCACGTATCAAATCGACGAAAAAGACGAAGCAGATTACGAATGCGATGAACATGGTTTCAAGTTCTAAATTGCGTAAAGCCGAGAAGAATGTGATGACATTTCGTCCTTATATGGAAAAAATGAAAGACGCAATTACAGCAATCGCGGGATCAAATAGAGTTTCAACACACCCGATGTTGAACGAACGTCCAGTGAAACGTGTAGGTTATATGGTCATTACGAGCGATCGTGGACTGGCGGGTGCATATAGTGCGAACGTGTTGAAGAAAATGCTTCGTGACATCGAACAACGTCATAACAGTCCTGAAGAGTACCGTATTATCGTACTTGGACAAATCGGTGCGACATTTTTACAAAACCGTGGCTATCAACTTGAAAATACGTTGACTGACATTCCAGATCAACCTGCATTCAAAACCATTCAGGCAATCGGCAAACGTGCGATCGATTTATACGTAGATGAACAAATTGATGAATTACACATCTACTATAGCCATTACGTAAGTGTAATCGAGAATAAGCCTAGCAGTAAAAAATTATTACCATTATCTCCAGAGGACTCTAGCTTAGGTCACGGTGCAATGGCCACTTATGAATTTGAGCCAGATAAAGATGCCATTCTTAAAATATTATTACCTCAATATATTGAGAGTTTAATTTATGGCACGATTCTTGATGCAAAAGCAAGTGAACATGCGTCACGTATGAATGCAATGAAGAATGCCTCAGATAATGCAACAGAAATGATTGACGATTTATCATTACAATATAACCGAGCGCGACAAGCAGCCATTACACAACAAATTACTGAAATTGTTGGTGGTTCAGCAGCGTTAGAATAATTTTGATTATAAGGAGGAAGAAACATGGGATTAGGCCGTGTAACTCAGGTCATGGGGCCAGTAATTGACGTGCGTTTTGAACATAACGAGATTCCAAACATTAACAACGCACTGCTTATTGATGTGTCAAGAGACGGTGAGACTGAGAGCTTAACATTAGAAGTTGCCCTTCACTTAGGCGATGATGTTGTACGTACAATTGCAATGGACTCTACTGACGGTGTTCAACGTGGTGCAGAAGTAAGAGATACAGGAGCAGCAATCAGTGTCCCTGTCGGTGATGCTACATTAGGTCGCGTATTTAATGTATTAGGTGATCACATTGACTTAGAAGCGCCAATTGATGCTTCAGTACGTCGTGACCCAATTCATCGTGAAGCACCTCAATTTGATGAACTCTCTACAGAAGTAGAAATTTTAGAAACAGGTATTAAAGTTGTTGACTTATTAGCACCTTACATTAAAGGTGGTAAAATCGGTTTATTCGGTGGTGCCGGTGTAGGTAAAACCGTATTAATCCAAGAGCTAATCAATAATATCGCACAAGAGCACGGTGGTATTTCAGTATTTGCCGGTGTAGGTGAACGTACACGTGAAGGTAACGACTTGTACTACGAAATGAAAGACAGTGGTGTTATTGCGAAAACGGCGATGGTATTCGGTCAAATGAACGAGCCACCAGGTGCGCGTATGCGTGTTGCACTTTCAGGTTTAACAATGGCTGAATATTTCCGTGATGAACAAGGTCAAGACGTGTTATTGTTCATTGACAACATCTTCCGTTTCACACAAGCAGGTTCTGAGGTGTCGGCATTATTAGGTCGTATGCCATCAGCAGTAGGTTACCAACCAACACTTGCAACAGAAATGGGTCAATTACAAGAGCGTATTACTTCAACAAACAAAGGTTCTGTTACGTCAATCCAAGCTGTATTCGTACCTGCCGATGACTATACTGACCCGGCACCAGCAACAGCTTTCGCTCACTTAGATGCGACAACAAACTTAGAGCGTAAATTAAGTGAAATGGGTATTTACCCAGCGGTGGATCCATTGGCTTCAACATCACGTGCTTTAGAACCAACCATTGTTGGACAAGAGCATTATGATGTTGCGCGTCAAGTTCAATCGACGTTACAAAAATACCGTGAATTGCAAGATATTATCGCAATTTTAGGTATGGATGAATTATCTGAAGACGATAAGAAAACTGTTGAACGCGCGCGTCGTATTCAATTCTTCTTATCACAAAACTTCCACGTCGCTGAACAATTTACTGGTCAAAAAGGTTCATACGTACCAGTTAAGCAAACAGTTCAAGACTTTAAAGCTATTTTAGATGGTAAATATGACCACATTCCAGAAGATGCATTCCGTTTAGTCGGTGGCATTGATAATGTCCTTGCTAAAGCTAAAGACATGGGTGTAGAAGTTTAATACAAATTAGGAGGCTTGGATAATGAACACATTAACCTTAGATATCGTCACTCCTAATGGTTCTGTTTATAAAGAAGACAATGTCGAAATTGTTGTCTTGCAAACGACAGCAGGCGAGATGGGTGTGATGTACGGTCACATTCCGACGGTTACACCATTGCGTATTGGTCATGTCAAAGTGACTAAAGATGGCAAATCGGATTATATAGCTGTAACAGAAGGGTTTGCTGAAATTCGTCGCGAAAAGGTGAATATTCTAGCTCAAGCTGCAGAGTCAGCCGATGATATTGACTTAGAACGTGCGAAATCAGCAAAACAACGCGCAACATTCTACCTTGAAGGCGATCGTAATGATACGGATTTAAGACGTGCTGAACGTGCATTAAAGCGTGCAGAAAACCGTATCGAAGTTGCAAAATATAAATAATTATATGTACATCAAAAAGCTCGGTATGTCCCTTGTGGCAGACCGAGCTTTTATTGTATTGAAGCGTACTTGATAGCAATTGGCCATTTGGAGCTGGGACGTTAAGCTTTCCCAGCCCTATCCTTTCTTTATAGACATATCTCGATGAATGACCATAAAACAGCTAAAAATAAGGATGAATGGGACATAATCATAGAGTGTCCCATCCCCATATGAGGCATTAGATGTCACGTCTTCATTTGAGGTCATGAAAAGGTGGCGCAGCATTGACAAAAATTCTATACAAAAACTATGAAAGACAGTAAAATGTAAATTGCTTGTCATTTAGCACTATAATGTGAAAAATTGTGTTTGTTTAAGTGGCTTATAGTATGATTTGGACTTTAAATCATGTAGAATTAGTAAAGAGATTATATGTGAAGGAGCAATATCAATTCATGGATTATTTAGGACAATTTGCGATAGCACATATTATAATGCATGTTTTATGCATTTGTGTCGCCTATTGGGGGCTGAATGCCGTTCGTTTAGATCAATTTTTTAAAAAAGGATATCCATTACAAGTACAAGTCGTTATGATATTTTTGGCAATAGTGATCGGCACAAGTGTGAGTAATTTTATCATTGATTTATTACAATTTTCAACTCAAATTAAATACTTATTTTAATCGCTAAGATGTTTAAAGTGAATGGAATAAGTCAATACATTATGGGTAGATAGATTCATTTTCAGAGCAAAAATAGAATAGAGCTGTAAGCATAGTGGAGGATTAATAAGATGGATAGAATTATTGTTAAAGGTGGAAATACACTTAAGGGTGAAGTCGGAGTAGAAGGAGCGAAAAATGCAGTTTTGCCGATTCTCACAGCATCATTATTGGCAAGTGATGGCAAAAGTGAACTTGTTAACGTTCCGGCTTTAAGTGATGTGGAAACTATTAATAATGTATTGCGCGTGTTAAATGCAAAGATTAAATATAATGAAAAACAACAATCAGTAACAGTCGATGCATCGAAAGATTTAAGTGAAGAAGCGCCATATGAATATGTGAGCAAGATGAGAGCAAGCATTCTTGTTATGGGGCCGTTATTGGCGCGTTTAGGACGAGCGAAAGTAGCGTTACCAGGAGGCTGTGCGATTGGTTCACGTCCAATTGAACAACATTTGAAAGGATTAGAAGCACTTGGTGCAGAAATTCATCAAGAAGCGGGTTACATTTATGCAGAGGCACCTCAAGGGCTTGTCGGTAATGAAATTCATTTCGATTTCCCAAGTGTGGGTGCAACACAAAATATTATGATGGCAGCTGCCTTAGCAAAAGGTCGTACTGTCATTGAAAACGTAGCAAGAGAGCCAGAAATTGTTGATTTAGCGAATTATATCAATGAAATGGGTGGCGATGTGAAAGGTGCCGGCACTGATACAGTGATTATTAACGGCGTCGAAAAGTTAAAAGGTGTTCAACATGCCATTATTCCTGATCGTATTGAAGCAGGAACGTTAATGATTGCTGCAGCTATTACACGCGGTGATGTGCTTGTCAAAGGTGCGATTAAAGAGCATATGACAAGTCTTGTTTATAAATTAGAAGAAATGGGTGTCGAATTGGATTATACCGAAGACGGCATCCGAGTTACAGCACCGGAAAAATTACAGCCTGTCGATATTAAAACATTGCCACACCCTGGATTCCCAACAGATATGCAGTCACAAATGATGGCGTTACTCCTTACAGCTGAAGGACATAAAGTGGTGACTGAAACAGTTTTCGAAAACCGTTTTATGCATGTCGCGGAATTCAAACGTATGAACGCACAAATTTCAGTTGAAGGTCGAAGTGCTAAAATTGAAGGGAAAAGTGCGTTACAAGGTGCGCAAGTGAAAGCAACTGATTTACGTGCAGCCGCAGCATTAATTTTAGCTGGGCTCGTGGCTGACGGTGAAACAACTGTCACAGAATTAAAACACCTTGACCGTGGTTATGTTGATTTTCATGGTAAACTCAAATCTTTAGGTGCAGATATTGAAAGAATTAATGACTAAATGGAAATATTGGCTACAAACATTAATGGATTCTATCAGTTTTAAATTAACTTTATTTGTTTTTATAGCAATTATGATGTTTGTAGTCGGATTAATGACAGGCTTTATTATTAATCATGATAATGTGTTGAATACATTTAACTTCAGATTTTGGCAACAAATCATCGAAACAATTGGAGGACATCACTAATGGAAACAATCTTTAATTATAATGAAATTAAAAATATCATCCCGCATAGACAACCTTTTTTATTGATTGATAAAGTGGTTGAATATGAACCAGGTCAACGTTGTGTAGGCATTAAACAAGTTTCAGGTAACGAACCATTTTTCCAAGGTCATTTCCCTGATTATGCTGTTATGCCAGGTGTGTTAATCACTGAAGCATTGGCACAAACAGGTGCAGTTGCGATGTTAAATAGTGAAGAAAACAAAGGGAAACTTGCATTATTTGCGGGTATCGATAAATGTCGATTCAAAAAACAAGTGGTGCCTGGTGATACATTAGTGTTAGAAGTTGAAATTACAAAAATTAAAGGACCGATTGGCAAAGGTACTGCAAAAGCTACCGTTGATGGTCAAATTGCATGTAGTTGTGAATTGACTTTTGCATTACAAGATCCAAACGCATAACACAAAATAATAATAATAAAACCACCTCATCTGATGACGAGGTGGTTTTATTATTATTTTATAGTATCCCATCTGTGAGAATCATCGTGCATGCTTCAGATTTTACTGTCGCTCATCTTTAAGGCGCGGTTTCGATTTCATCATGCGATTGAACGTCGTAATGAGTTCTTGACCTTGCAAACCTTCGTTGACAAGTTGTTCAAGCAAGTTTTCTGCATAAACTTGTCGCAATGTATAAATATGACATTCAAATACGACCGAAATTCGACCATTTAAAGGTGTAATATGCTTGATCGTTGCATCAAACAATGCAGGATCATTTGAAGGTCGCGTAATGACAACACGGATATCTAAAAGTGTTTCTGCCTCCATGTACGCTTGCATCTGTTCTTGGTGTATATCTGAAATCACAATTTCTAACACCCAACCTGTACCGCTATTTTCTTTATTAATAATGACACCGTCTAGAAGTTCATATTCAGCCACGCTACTATTCTCAGAAACGATTTGAAAACGAACAGCTTTAAACGTCTTCATTGGAGCCACCTCCATATCATTTAAAAACTTTACGAAATTTCTATGGTACTTTTCATTATAACGCAATTTTTAAAATAATTCTCTATTAGGCTTAAATACTTCACGATGGATACTATCATTTTATATGAATTTGCATTTTGTCATTTTTCAAGGAAAGGTTTATATTACGGGTACAGGAGGTGAACAACATTAACCATTTTCAAGCAGCAGGTACCATCAACCGCCCGCCCAGTTTTTACGAAAAGGAAGAGAGTTACTTTGTTACCTTTACCGTTGCTGTCACGCGAGAGTATTTAAGTAAAAACCAAAAGCCCATCACTGATTACTTAAATTGTAAAGCATTCGGTAACATTGCTCTTCAAATTCATGAAACGATCCATGAGGGGACAACTGTAGCCATAAGCGGGCAAATCCAAACGAGACGTTATGTTCACAATGATGAAAAACGTTATGCTACAGAATTACTCGTTTCACAAATCTCTCCAATTGATACAGTAACGATAGTGTCAAACACAAATGAGTTCAACGATGTATAGCAAAGCAACAAACAAAGATTTTCAATATCTAATCATCCCACCAACTTTTATCAACCCTTCTCAAAGTATATACTCCAATTAAAATAATTCGATTTATCTCACAAGATGACTTTATCTTCAACATATTTATTTGAGCTCTAATGATATTTGGTATACAGCCGACTATCCAAATTGTTTATCTATCTACCTTAAAATGAGGTGTTTTGGCTATTCAATACGTGAATTGTATTGAGTGGCCAAGCACCTCTTTTTGAATGAACAGTCCGGAAGAAATGGTAAATAATTAAATTGAGCAATTTGTTTTATTTAACTATACATATATTTCACAATTTGTTTAGTGATTATACATAATTGAACTTGTGTTGTATTTCTGATACATTAAAAGTAACTCAAAAAGAAGGACTACTAGGGGTGCCAATTGATGGCTGAGATGAATGGATATTCAGACCCTCTGAACCTGATTTGGATGAAACCAACGTAGGGAAGTAGCACGTGATCACACATGCTTCAAGTGTGTAAACAAGGCTACTTTTAAGGTAGTCTTTTTTCATACGTAAAGGAGAATGAAGATGCGTTTTTCAGAACAAATTAAACAAGAAGCTCAACCGATTATTGAACAAATTTTTCATGATGGTTTTATACAAGGCATGCTTAAAGGAGATATTGCAACAGAATCTGTCAAACATTATTTACGTGCCGATTCGCGCTATTTGAATGAATTCGCTAAAATATATGCTTTGCTTATACCTAAAGTGAATACGAAAGATGAAATTCAATTTTTAACAGAGCAAATTCAGTTTGCGAGTTCTGGTGAAGTAGAAGCACATCATATTTTAGCGGATTACGTCGGTGAAGGTTATCAAAGTATTATTGAACATGGTGATTGGTATCCGTCTGCTGACCATTATATTAAACATATGTATTATCATGCATATGCTTTTGACAATGTAGCTTATACAATTGCTGCGATGGCGCCGTGTCCGTATGTTTATCAACAAATTGGGAAAATGGCGATTGAAAATCATCAGTTTGAAGTAGACCATCCATTAAAAGCATGGTTCGAATTTTACAATAAAGAAATGGACACATTGATGTCGTACATTGATCGATGGTTAGATAGTTATGCAGAAGCAAGTTCCGAAAAAGTTCAACAACAATTGAAACAAATTTTTCTACAAAGTACAATTCATGAAAGAAAATTTTTCAATATGGCTTATCAACTTGAAAATTGGGAATATGGAGGAGAGCAATGATGGAAAAACCAAAAATTGCACTAACGATTGCAGGGACAGATCCGAGTGGTGGAGCAGGAGCGATGGCAGATTTGAAAGCTTTTCATTCTTGCGGCGTGTATGGTATGGCCGCAGTGACAAGTATCGTAGCTCAAAATTCAATGGGTGTGCAACATATTCATAACTTAGAAGCAAGTTGGTTAGAAGAACAGTTAGCCAGTGTTTTTAATGATGAAATGCCACATGCGTTAAAGACAGGTATGATTCCGACCCCAGAAATGATGGAAGTCATTGCATCGCATTTGAAAAAAATAAATATCCCATATGTGATTGACCCAGTCATGGTCGCTAAAAGTGGCGATTCTTTAATGGACCAACAAGTGCGCAACCGCCTCAAAGAAACGCTACTGCCTTTTGCAGATGTAGCGACACCTAATGTCCCAGAAGCTGAAGAAATCGCTGGTGTCTCAATTGATTCGGTTGAAAAAATTCATCAAGTCGGTCGCTATTTTATTAAGGATATAGGTTCAAAAGGTGTCATAATTAAAGGGGGACATCTAGAAGGAGATGCCATCGATCATTTATTCACACAAGACGGTCATTATGAATTTAAAAGCGAGCGCTATCCAACAAAACATACACACGGCACGGGTTGTACATTTTCAGCCGTCATAACAGCAGAATTAGCTAAAGGAAAATCAGTTTATGATGCTGTAGCTAAAGCCAAAAAATACATTTCATTAGCGATTCAATATACACCAGAAATTGGTAAAGGGCGTGGTCCTGTGAATCACTTTGCATATGAAAAATTAAATGGGTGGGATTAACATGAATTATTTAGCAGAAGTGAGAAAACAACAGCCGCTTGTCGTTTGTTATACGAATGATGTCGTTAAAAACTTCACAGCGAATGGTTTGTTAAGCATGGGTGCAAGTCCAGCGATGAGTGAGGCGCCAGAAGAAGCTGAAGATTTTTTTAAAGTCACTCAAGGATTATTAATCAATATAGGGACGTTAACATCAAGAAATAGTGAAGACATGTTGGCAATTGCGAAAACTGCGAATCGAATGGGTGTACCTATCGTATTTGATCCTGTAGCAGTGGGCGCTTCACAATTCCGTAAAGATTTTTGCCAACGCTTTTTAGAAGAAATTGATGTGACTGTCATTAAAGGTAACGCATCTGAAATCATGACATTAGTTGATATGGCTACGACGATGAAGGGAACGGATAGTGCTTCAGACATTGATGTTGTCAGCATTGCACGCCAAGCTTATGAAAAGTATCAAACCGCTATTGTCGTATCTGGTAAAGAAGACGTCATTGTACAAGATGGCAATGTAGTCGTCTTATCAAACGGCTCCCCATTGCTAACAAAAATCACAGGGGCAGGCTGTTTATTAGGTGCTGTAGTTGCCAGCTTTCTATTAGGTGAAACGCGACCTGCTATCGATCAGCTCATTGAAGCTGTTTCGTATTATAACATTTCTGCAGAACAGGCTGAATTACATGAAGGTGCAGATTTGCCAGGAACATTTTTAGTTGCTTTTATTGATGCATTAAATCAAACATTAGCTGAATCCTATTTATTGGAGATTAAAAAGAGAGAAGTGAGTGAGCATGACATTTAATCGCAAACAATTATGCGTGTATTTTATTGCAGGAACACAAGATGTCAAACAAGGGCGTTTAGATGACATTTTAAAAGAAGCGTTAGAAGCGGGCATTACAATGTTTCAATTTCGTGAAAAAGGGGCGTCATCTTTAAAAGGTGATGAGAAAAAAGCGATGGCGATTCGTTTAAGAGATTTGTGCCGTCAATATCACGCGCCCTTTATAGTGAATGATGATATTGACTTAGCTATTGAAATCGATGCGGATGGAATTCATGTAGGACAAGATGATGCGAAAGTAGAATCATTTCAGCATTTGTTAGAAGATAAAATTATCGGACTAAGTGTCGGAAGTTTTGCAGAATATGATCAATCTGATCTCACTCATGTCGATTACATTGGTGTCGGACCAGTGTATGAAACAAGTTCTAAGCTTGATGCAAGTAAGCCAGGCGGTATCCGGTTAATTCGCCGTATGCGAGAGTATGATGACACCATTCCGATTGTTGCTATTGGTGGCATCACGGAAGAAAATGTTGCACCGATTATTAAAAATGGCGCTGATGGTATTGCGACGATTTCTTCTATTACACATAGCAAAGATATCGAAAAATCTGTGAAACGTTACTTGCAATATTTTAAATAAAGTTCATTTTATACCGATATATATTTCCACCATGTCTATTTCTATGATAAAATATCATTTATGTGAATATATCATTAGAGGTGGAAAAATGAAGAACAAAGCGTTAATGACAATGCTTGCAGGTGTAGTTTTACTTCTAGCGGGGTGTGACTATAGTAAACCAAGTAATAGAGACGGATTCTTTTTCAATACGTTTGTTCAACCAATGGATAACACGATTCACTGGTTGGGGGATCATTTAAATAATAATTATGGTTTAGCTATTATTATCATCGTATTGGTTGTACGTATCGTCTTATTACCTTTCATGTTATCGAACTATAAAAACATGCACATGATGCGCGAAAAAATGAAAATTGCGAAACCTGAAATTACAGAAGCGCAAGAAAAAGTAAAACGTGCACGTACTCAAGAAGACAAAATGGCAGCAAACCAAGAAATGATGCAAGTATACAAAAAATACAACATGAATCCAATGGCTAGTATGTTAGGGTGTTTACCACTCATACTTCAAATGCCAATCATCATGGGATTATTCTTCGTCTTAAAATATCCGTCAGGTGGCGGTATTACGAAGTATTCAGACTTCATGTGGTTCCAATTAGATAAACCAGATATTTGGATTACAATTATTGCGGGTGTCCTTTATTTCATCCAAGCATACGTTTCAAGTTTAAATATGCCACAAGAACAACGTCAAATGGGTTACATGATGATGATTATCTCACCAATTATGATTGTGTGGATTTCATTTAGTTCTGCAGCGGCATTAGGTTTATATTGGTCAGTATCAGCTGCTTTCCTTGTGATTCAAACTTATATTGCAAATGTAATATATGGTAAAAAAGCAAGAGAAGAAGTTGCACCATTAATTAAAAAGTTTGAAGCAGAAAAAAAAGGCAATAAAACAGGTAAAAACACACAAGTTGTAAGTAAAAAGAACAAAAAGAAATAATCGTAGCACATAGCATAAAAAGGCTAGGAACGCTTTGTTCCTAGCCTTTTTGCTGTGCATGATCATTTGTATCTGTGTCCCATTCGTCAAAAAATTGTTGTAAAAAGCTTTCCATGAAGGCGTGCCGTTGCTGTGCCATCTTTGCTGCGACAGGTGTATTCATTAAATCTTTTAATTGAAGTAACTTTTCAAAGAAGTGTTTAATTGCGGATGGTGGCAATACATCCAGGTCTGTCATTTTTTGCATTTCAGTTAAATGATGTGCGCCGGTCCACATAGGTTCATGAAAGTGACCGGCAAATTGGAATGTACGTGCAATGCCAATAGCACCGATTGCATCAAGTCTGTCAGCATCTTGTACTATTTGTGCTTCGATTGTTTTGAGCGTGCCAACTGTTTTAGATTTTCGAAAGCTCATATGGTCGATAATATAAAAAATGGCTTCTTGGTCATCGGATGACACCCCTTGTTCGTCTAAAAACTTCGATAGTATTTGACGGGCACTTTCGGCATCAACTAATTTGTCATCAACAGTGTCATGGAGGAGTGATGCCATTTCGATTTGGTCTTGGTTCGCTGACGGATAGTGTTGGGCGATTTTAAGTGCGAGCTTTCTCACACGCAATACATGTGCGATGTCATGTCCGCTGCTATCATGTTGATGAGCTGTTTTCATATATTGTTCTGCTGCTTGAATCACATGTGGTTTCATATTATTATGTCATTCCTTAATTTTATAAAATAGGGGAGAGCAGTTGACTCACGGATTCTTTAAATTTAATCCATAAGCTCCGTTGTGCATAACGCTCTTTTGTCAATTCACTACAAACTTTTAAATCTTCTTCAAAACTTTCGCGTACTTCTCTTGCTAATTTTTCATTATAAACAAATGCATTCACTTCAAAATTTAAAGTAAAGCTACGGTTATCCATATTTGTTGTGCCTATACTCGTGATTTCATCATCAATGGTTAATGTTTTCGCGTGTAAAAAGCCATTATCATAAAGGTAAACACGGGCACCAGCTTCGATTAAACTCGCTACATTTCTATATGTGGCCCAGTAAACGAATGGATGATCAGGTTTCGATGGAATCATAATATTGACGTTAACACCGCCTAAAGCAGCAATTTTGAGTGCGTCCATAAAAGCTTCATCAGGGACGAAATAAGGGGTTTGAATATAAATGTCATTTTTTGCCATCGATATCATTTTTAAATAACCATATTTGACTTGTTCCCAAAATTCGTCTGGACCACTAGACGCAATCTGTACACCGATATTGCCAGTATGCGTATGTTGAGGTTTTGGGAAATATTGACTACTATACGTAATATTGTCACGGTGCGATTGAGAGTTCCAATCTAAAATGAAACGCAACTGAAGTGCACTGACAGCATTTCCTTGAATACGCAAATGTGTATCGCGCCAGTACCCGAATTTTTTAGATAAGCCGAGATATTCATTTCCCACATTAAAACCGCCCACATAACCGATTTGTCCATCAATGACTACAATTTTTCGGTGATTTCGATTGTTCATACGTAAATTGATGAGCGGGAGTTTAGAAGGGAAAAATGATTCTACATGACCGCCTTTTTCTTTAAAACGTTTAAAATCACGTAATGTTAATGAACGAGACCCCATATCGTCGTATAACATTTTGACTTCCACACCTTGTTCAAGCTTTTCTTCTAACAATTTCAATATACTTTTACCAAGGGCATCGTGACGGAAAATATAATATTGAATATGTATGTATCTCTCGGCATGACGAATGTCTTCTTTTAAACGAGCGAACTTTTCGTTACCATCTGTTAATAGTTCAATTTCGTTGTTATTCGTATAAAAGGCAGCGTTGTTATACAGTAACATTTGTATCATACGACTGTAATTTTGAATATGTGGATTGTCCGTTTCAAACTCGCCATTTTTAATTGCAGTGAGCTGTTCATTCACAATAGAATCTAAACCGATACGATCTTGCTTTTCAAGTTTGAAAATGGACTTTCGTTGGATTTGTCGTCCAAATAATAAATAGAGTACAAATCCTATCAGTGGAAATAATCCTAAAACAAAAATCCACGCCCAAATGGAGCTTGCACTTCTTCGTTCCATAAAAATAATGGTAAAAATGAAGATTAAATTTAACAAAAATGCACCAATTAATAAGTAATTGAGCAGTACATTTTGATTGTAAAATATCGCATAAAAAAACTCTGGCATCACTTTTATCTCCTTTTTCGTGAAGTGCTTTTATTGTATCATGTTCTTTAAAATAGAGAAATTTTACGCATTGACATATACCTATACAGGGTATATCATGAAAGTATCAAAATGAATCTGGGGGATGTGACATGACTGAACAAGCACATCATTCTGAAGAAATTAAACGTAACTTGAAGTCGCGTTTGAATCGTATTGAAGGTCAAGTAAAAGCAATTAACCGTATGATAGATGAGGATGTCTATTGTGATGACGTGTTGACGCAAATTAGAGCAACACGTTCAGCGTTAAATAGTGTGGCATCACGTTTATTAGATCATCATATGAAAGGTTGTATTATGCATAAGATTGAAGCGGGCCACCAAGAGGAAGCGATGGAAGAGTTATTAGTCACTTTTCAAAAACTCATGAAAGATTAATGGGGGACATTTATGGAAACGGGTTATGTTAAAGTCACACAACTGACAACTGAAGTACAGCAACAACAGCTATCTGAACGCTTGCTTCGTTTAATCGGTGTAGTGTCTGTAGATATTGATATGACAACACAAACTTTGGCACTCACTTATGATACACCGGCAAATTTGAATACGATAGAAAAAGAAATTTATGATGCAGGGTTTCCTGTTATCCAATCATATAAAGGAGTGTAAAAAAATGGCAAAACATAGCATTAAAGTAGAAGGTATGACTTGTGCACATTGCAAAGCAGCAGTAGAAGGTGCAGTTAAAGAAAATGAATATGTCACACACGTAGAAGCATTTCCAGCTGACAACAAAGTAGAAGTTGAAGTGACAGATGACAGTGCATTAACTGATGTGAAACAACGCATTTACGATCAAGGGTACGACGTCGTATCATAATTTAACATGAATCAGGGCTTAATTTTTCATTGCAGAGATGAGAAGTAAGCCCTCATTTCATATCAATAATATACCCACTATAGGTATAGGAGATGACATAATGACTCAAGAAGAAACTTTCAAAATTGCAGGAATGACATGTGCTGCCTGTTCAGCGCGTATTGAACGTGTACTCCAACGTGAAGCGGGTATCGATCAAATTAATGTCAATTTAGTCATGGAAAATGGGACAGTGAAGTATGACCCAAGCCAAATTACCATTGAAGAGATCTATGAACGTATCGCTAAAATTGGATACGAAGCTTTTCCAATGGAGACGAAAGATGAAACAGAAAAAAGAAAAAGCGATGAATTGAAGCACCAAAAAGCGAAATTCGTTATTTCATTCATTTTGGCGTTACCACTGCTCTATACGATGTTCGGTCATTTTTCATTTTTAAGTTTTATTCCCGTTCCTAATTTTTTAATGAACGGCTGGTTTCAATTGATTTTAGCAACACCGATTCAATTTGTACTCGGTTGGCAATTTTATGTTGGCGCATATAAATCTTTGAAAAGTAAAAGCGCGAATATGGATGTTCTCGTTGCGATGGGGACATCAGCAGCATATTTTTACAGTATTTATTTAATGTTGACGCATATGGGCCATGGCGGTCATGTGCCACTTTATTTTGAAACGAGTGCCGTGTTAATTACACTTATTTTGTTAGGGAAATATTTTGAAATGCGTGCAAAAGGCCATGCGAGTGACGCAATTAGTAAACTTGCTGCGTTACAAGTGAAAGATGCAGAAGTGGAACGAGATGGCAAGACTGAAATGATTGCGATTGATGATGTTCGTGTGGGTGATATTGTATGGGTGAGAAGTGGTCAACAAATTCCATTAGATGGGCAAGTCATTGAAGGTTCGACATCAGTAAATGAAGCGATGTTGACAGGGGAAAGTATGCCGGTTGAAAAGAAAATAGGAGACACCGTCATTGGTAGTACGATGAACCAAACGAATTTTATTAAGCTGAAAGTGACACATGTCGGTGAAGATTTAGTGTTAAATCAAATTATTAAAGTTGTTGAAGAAGCGCAAAATGATAAACCACAAATTCAACGGTTAGCTGACAAAATTTCAAATATTTTTGTCCCAACCGTTGTAGTACTTGCATTACTTTCATTTATCGTATGGTTTTTCATTGTGACACCATTTCAATTTACTGAAGCGTTCGAAATCTTTATCGCGGTCATTGTGATTGCTTGTCCTTGTGCATTAGGGCTTGCGACACCGACTTCGATTATGGTTGGGTCAGGTCGTGCAGCAGAATCAGGTATTTTATTTAAAACCGCAGAAGCACTTGAACAAGCTCAACATGTGGATACGATTGTCTTCGATAAAACAGGTACGATTACGAATGGAGAGCCTAAAGTCGTGCAGGTGTACCATGAAACTGAAGAAGCGAATATTGGGCGTTATATTAAAAGTTTGGAAATTCAATCTGAACACCCACTATCTAAAGCTTTAGTTCATTATTATCCTGATGAAGCAGTCTTACCTGTCACAGAATACAGAACGCATACAGGAAGCGGTATTTCAGGTGTGATAGATGAAAAACGTATTCGTATTGGATCGATGCGTTTCGTTACAAACAATGACGTCACAGAGGCTCAACGTGATCGCATTCATACGATGTCAGAACAAGGTGCAACAGTCGTTGGTATGACCATTAATGATACACTTGTCGCAATGATTGGTGTGAGAGATGAGCCAAAAGCAGAAGCGAAAACAGTGATTCAAACGTTAAACAAGGATTATGACTTAGTTATGCTGAGTGGAGATAGCGAACAAACGGCACAAGCAATCGGTCGAGAACTAGGTTTTACACGCGTCATTGCTGAAGTGAAACCGGATGAAAAGTCTAAAGTCATTACAGAATTACAAGATGAAGGTCAACGTGTCATGATGGTCGGCGATGGCATTAATGATGCACCGGCATTGATGAAAAGTGATATCGGTGTCGCAATGGGTTCAGGTTCTGATATTGCCCTCGAATCAGCAGATATTGCGCTAGTCCGCAACCATTTAAGTGGTATTGCTGAAGCACTTAACTTAAGTCGCTTAACGATTAAAAACATAAAACAAAACTTATTTTTCGCCTTTTGCTATAACTTGATTGGTATCCCTATCGCTGCAGCGGGCTTTTTGGCGCCTTGGGTTGCAGGTACAGCGATGGCATTTAGTTCGGTTTCAGTTGTATTAAATGCATTACGTTTAAAAAATGTGAAAAAATAATTTTATGAATTTACAATTTGATGTAGTAAAGCACTACAATTTAGGGTAAGATAAAGGAGTAGATAGCAGAACACGGGGTGATCAAATGGCGAAAAAGAATGATAAGCTTCAAAATGTGGTCCAAATGTTATCTTCAATCGGTGTGAAGGTGAAAAAAACGAAGCCCCGATTAGATATTATGAGATCATTACCCAAACCAAATCCTGCAACTGAGAAATTAAAACCATATTAAGTCTGTTTGGAAGCACTTAGATGTTGATTGAAATCACATCTAGGTGTTTTTTATTTTTTATACACTTCGTTAGGTATCTTCGATTGCGTAATCGGGTTAATAATGGTGAATCGAATTGATTTTGTTGATTGCTCCCTTTTGGCCTTGCTTTCCTAGGGGACTTGCCTTAACTAAATTCGGCTTGATTGGTGTGCACATTAAATGAAGCCGAATTGGATTTTCGGCTGCGTCTGATCCCTCAGGAGTCTCGGCCAGGTCCGCAATCATAAAATCAACATGTTTGTAGAAGTGAACCCGGTTACACAATCGAAGTAAAAGTGGGTGTACACAGAAAATAAAAAACTTTTGTATAGACATGACATTAGTCACATCTAACGTATTTGTTCAATCATACTTGATTTTGTATAGAGAGAAAAAAGGAATGTAGTGGGGATGTTGATTGCTCCCCTTAGGCCTTGCTTTCCTAGGGGCTGATCCCTTCAACTAACCAACGCTTTGATATATTGTTACATTTGTAGAGGAAGCGTTGGTGGATTTTGGGAGCAGTAAAGAAATCTCATGTGTAACAAAGATTTCGTAGTACTGCCCCCGCAAGGCTGACTAGACTTCTCAAAAGCGCATGCATTGAGAAGTCAGACAGCTACTGCGATAAACAGCAACCACTAGCAAAGTTAAAAGACGACATTTTGTTTTTAACGATATCTCTCAGGAGTCTCGGCAAGGTCCGCAATCATAAAATCAACATGTTTGTAGAAGTGAACCCGGTTACACAATCGAAGTAAAGGTGGGTGTAGACAGAAAATAAAAAACACCGGCATGTAAATGAGGCTAACAACATCTAATTTGTTTAGTCAATGATACTTGAATTTGTGTAGGGTGAAAGAAAAGGTGAAGTGGGTATGGAGGTTGCTCTATTTTGGTATTGTCTCAACTTAATTGGTTGAATTGAAATGGATACGCGATGGTAATCATATCTATTTTTTATATCCATAAGGTGAGAGTGTTGTTTTGATTTGTCAAAAATAAACAAGAGTCATATTGTGAAAAATATAGTGAGTTTATATATATAATTATGTTTGTTGTGTATAATAACATTAAAGAGAGATGTTGTGTGAGTGTGAACCTTAATCCAATTCAGTAAAGATAAAGGGGGATGGGATAGGGAGCACCTATCGTTACTCAGTCACCGTGATGAAACCTACACCAAAGAATGGATGGATGCACATGTTAAAAAAATTAGTAGTTACAGGTTTGATTGCTACAGCAGCGACGCAAGTATATGCGCATGACACACAAGCGGCAGAAAAGGATGCGACCGATCATACGAAGGCGATGGTTAAGGAAGAGGCTCAAAAAGATATGACACCTACAATCCATAAGGCGACTTATATTTACCCGCATTTAGAAGGTGAAGATGATAGTGCGTATTTAAAACGTATGTTAACAAATCCACCAAAAGGGGCAGTGCCGTATGCTGTGTTGAATAAAGATGGATCGATTACTGAACCTAATACGGATCCACATTATGATATTTTAAAGCTTGCAGATCCAAGTCAAATGAAGGAACCTGTTTTTGCGCCAGCAGATGATCAAGATATGGGGGATAGTGATTTACAAATTGAACCTCCAGCATTAGTAGGACCCGCTGTTAAACACATAGATGCGACCGGAGATGTCAAAACGAGTGATGACCAAAAAGTAGCAAAATCTTCAAAAGTGTTAGCACAAGATAAAAAGAAAAAAGATGTATCAACACAAACGAGTCAAGCTACTGCAGATAAGAAGATGGCAGGTACAAAAGTGGCACCAACGAAACAACAAGCAGATACAAATAAAGCGATGAGTCAAAAAGGTAAAGCAGCAAAAGTGTTGCCGGCAGCAGGGGAACCACAAATGAATGCAATCGGTCAAATAGCACTTGCACTTTCAATCATCGCAGTAGGTGTAGTTGTTGTGCTCTTTTCACGACGACGTAAAACAAATCAATAAGTAAAAAAGAGGTTGGAGAAACGTCATTGTTCCTCAACCTCTTTTTTAATATGATGTGGTACGTTTTTGTGTGGGTGCTTCGTCATTGTATTTTTTTGGCGTATGGTAATGAATGCTCAATATCACACCGACCCCTGACATAAGACTCCATAGTGAACTCCCACCGTAACTAATAAATGGTAATGGAATCCCTGTAATCGGTAAAAGTTGAATCGTCATACCGATGTTTTGGAAAATGTGGAACAACAATAAACTAATGTAACCGATAATGAATGATTTGTTGAACAGGTCGTCCGAAATCATCGCCATTCGAATTAAATGAAGGAGTAATAATAAAAATACGCCTAACAAGATAACGGATCCTAAAAAGCCAAATTCTTCTCCAATGACTGAAAATATAAAGTCTGTATGGTTTTCTGGGATATAAACCTCTCCGTTATTTAATCCTTTTCCAATCAGCTGGCCAGAACCAATGGCTTTTAATGACTCTGTTAAATGGAACCCATCGCCAGAACTGTATGCGTATGGGTCAAGCCAAGAGTTGATTCGTCCTAATTGGTATGTTTTAATCCCTGCTACATTTTCAATCAGACTAGGTTTATAAATGATAGATAAAATCAAACTGCCACCTAAAACAATAGCACCGCCAAATAATGGGGCTAAAATTTTCCAAGTGACACCACTCACAATCACAATCCCTGCAATAATCGCTAAAAAGACGAGTGTCGTTCCTAAGTCATTTTGTAATAAAATAAGAATAATAGGTACGAAGCTCACACCTGCAATTTTCAGTAATAACATGACGTCTGTTTGAAAAGACTTATTGAAGGTGAAACGATTATGTTGCGCGACAACCTTTGAAATGACAAGGATGAGTACGATTTTCATAAATTCTGAAGGTTGGATGCTGATTGGACCAAAACGATACCAACTTTTTGCACCATTAATCACGGGTGTAATGGAAGATTCAGGTAGTATAATTAAACCGAAAAGTAAAACATTAAAAATAATGTATATCATATAAGTGTAATTGCGAATCTTTTTAGGTGAAAAAAGCATAATGATGAACGCAATGATTGCACCAAGTATGTAATAAAAAATTTGTCTTACACCGAAATCCAGACTATATTGACCGCCACCCATTGCTGAATGAATCGTCGTGACACTAATAATACAAAGCAATGTGATGAGTACGATGAGTGGCCAATCTAAACGGCGCAAAAACGACTTCTGCGTTAGTTGACGAGAGGATATCATGCCAATCTCCTTTACACATAAATTCTATATTGTCATTATATACCGATTTTACATAAGTTGTAATCAAATTGCTAATATTCTCGGAAAATAAATGCAATACAAATAAAAGTCATGGTAATATGGAGTTTAGATAAAAATGATGGAGGCGGAGTTATGTCGAAAGAAGCATTATGTATCATATATGGTGGTAAAAGTGCCGAACATGATGTGTCAATTTTAACCGCACAAAATGTACTGAACGCAATTGATAAAGGGCGTTACCACATCGATATTATTTATATTACGAATGATGGTCAATGGAAAAAAATGAACAATATTACTGACGAAATTTCGGATATTGAAACGTTACGCATCGATGACGTTCCAACGAGTGATATTTCAACGATGCTCACACAAAGCAGTCAAGGTGGGCGCTATGATGCGGTATTCCCATTATTACACGGACCAAATGGTGAAGATGGAACCATTCAAGGGTTGTTTGAAGTTTTAGATATTCCGTATGTAGGTAATGGTGTGTTAGCTGCATCTAGTTCAATGGATAAATTAGTGATGAAACAATTATTTGCACATCGCGGTTTACCTCAATTACCTTATGTGAGTTTTTTAAGAAGTGAATACGAAAAATATCGCAAAAATATTATTAAACTTGTACATGACAAGTTAGAATTCCCAGTGTTCGTAAAACCAGCGAACTTAGGTTCAAGTGTCGGGATTAGTAAATGTGAAGATGAAGCAGCTTTAATTAAAGGGATTGAAGAAGCGTTTCAATTTGACCGTAAACTTGTCATTGAACAAGGTGTAGATGCGCGTGAGATTGAAGTGGCTGTATTGGGAAATGATTATCCTGAAACAACATGGCCAGGTGAAGTGGTCAAGGATGTCGCTTTCTATGACTATAAATCAAAATATAAAGATGGGAAAGTGAAGCTCGCAATACCAGCTGACCTGGATCAAGAAGTTCAAATGACTTTACGCAATATGGCTGTAGAAGCATTTAAAGCGACAGATTGTTCTGGATTGTTACGTGCAGACTTTTTCGTGACAGCAGATAACCAAATCTACATTAATGAAACGAATGCGATGCCTGGATTTACAGCGTATAGTATGTATCCAAAATTATGGGAAAATATGGGTGTTTCTTATTCCGAATTGATTACAAAGTTAATTGATTTGGCGAAAGCACGTTACGAAGATAAGCAAAAAAATAAACACCGAATTGATTAGGAGTTTTGATGATGATAAATATTACGCTGAAGCAACTTGCAGAGTGGATAGACTGTGACATAGATGCACAACATTTAGACGTTGAAATAAAGGGCGTCACAATCGATTCAAGACACATTCAAAAAGGACAATTATTCATCCCTTTCAAAGGTGAAAATGTAGACGGTCATCAGTATTGCGAACAGGCTTTGCGCGATGGGGCGAGTGCGACATTCTTCCAAAAAGACAGCTCGATCACAGCACCTACGAATGGACCGGTCATTTTTGTAGAAAATACATTGACTGCACTGCAACAGTTGGCAAAAGCGTATTTACAACATGTTGCACCTACAGTGATTGCTGTGACAGGTTCAAACGGAAAGACAACGACAAAAGATATGTTGGAAAACGTCCTGTCTGGAAAATTTCATGTTCAAAAAACGCAGGGCAATTACAATAATGAAATTGGCATGCCATTAACCATTCTACAGTTGAATGAGGATACAGAAGTTTCCATTTTAGAAATGGGGATGTCAGGTTTTCATGAAATTGAATTATTGTCTAATATTGCGCAACCGGATTTTGCAGTGATAACGAACATCGGAGAATCACATATGCAAGATTTAGGGTCAAGAGAAGGCATTGCCAAAGCAAAATTTGAAATTGTGTCAGGTTTAAAATCAGAAGGTTATTTCATTTATGATGGGGATGAACCATTGTTACACCCCCATGTAGAGACGTTAACAACTGCACATCAAGTGAGTGTCGGTTTGTCGGCGAATAATGATATGCAATGTCAAATGGTGTCACATCTTGAAGAAGGGATTACATTCACAGTCAATCATGATGTGACATATCGTATTCCTATTTTAGGTGAACATAATATGCGTAATGCGACGATTGCGATTACAGTTGGACGGATTATGGGCTTAACAGATGAACAAATTCAACAGCAATTCACATCGCTCAAGCTCACGGATATGCGCATGCAGAAATTTATGACGCCAAATGGTGCGATGGTCATTAATGATGCATATAATGCGAGTCCGACGAGTATGAAAGCTGCGATTGATACATTAAGCCATATGAAAGGTGACACAATACTGGTGCTCGGAGATGTCCTGGAACTTGGTGAACAATCACTGCAACTTCATGCAAGTGTCGGAAAATACCTAGAAAATAAAGGTATCGATCAACTGTATACGTTTGGTGAAGGTGCCATGGCTATTCATGAAAATGGTAAGGGCTACGTGAATGAGGCAATTCATTTCGATCAAAAAGATAAATTGATTCGCTATTTAACGTCTATCGTAGAACAAAACAGTGTCGTCCTCGTTAAAGCCTCACGAGGTATGCATTTAGAAGAAGTTGTCGAAGCACTTGTACAAACAAAATAATATGTTGAATGGAATGAAGCTGTGAGTCATCACTGTCTTTGTTCCATTTTCTATGTTAAAAAAATAAAATTGAAGGCATAAAAAATTATTCTTTAGCATGTTCAAATTATGCTCAAACCCAACAGTGATACGATTTAAAAGCATAGAGAATATATAAGAATTTAAATGATAGTGAACTTTCATTTATTGCGGTATTGTGACGAAAATGGTAATATGTAGAAGTTAGATTAAACTTAATTGACAAAAATATATAAGAATGATGATTCAAAAAGGAGAATTACTTTGCAAAAATTTACAGAATTAGGCGTTTCAGAACGTACAGCTGAAACCCTCGAGGCAATGGGGTTTACGGAGCCGACACCCATTCAAAAAGATAGTATCCCATTTGCACTCGAAAACATTGATATCCTAGGTCAAGCGCAGACCGGAACAGGAAAAACAGGTGCCTTTGGTATCCCATTGATCGAAAAAGTTGTTGGGAAAGAAGGCGTACGTGCTTTAATTTTAGCACCTACACGTGAATTAGCGATGCAAGTTGCTGAACAATTACGTGAATTCAGTCGTGGTCAAAAAGTCCAAGTTGTGACTGTATTTGGTGGTATGCCAATCGACCGTCAAATTAAATCTTTAAAACGCGGACCACAAATCGTTGTGGGTACACCAGGTCGTGTGATTGACCACCTTAACCGCCGTACATTAAAACCACAACAAATCGAAACGTTAATTTTAGATGAAGCAGATGAAATGATGAACATGGGCTTCATCGACGATATGCGTTATATTATGGATAAATTGCCATCAGAAAACCGTCAAACGATGTTATTCTCGGCAACAATGCCAAAAGCGATTCAAGAATTAGTACAAAAATTTATGAAATCGCCACGTATCATTAAAACGATGAATAATGAAATTTCTGACCCACAAATTGACGAATATTATACGATCGTTAAAGAACTTGAAAAATTCGATACATTTACGAATTTCTTAGATGTTCATCAACCTGAGTTAGCGATTGTGTTTGGTCGTACGAAACGTCGTGTTGATGAATTAACAAGTGCGTTACTTTCAAAAGGCTACAAAGCTGAAGGGCTGCACGGTGATATTACACAAGCGAAACGTTTAGAAGTATTGAAAAAATTCAAAAATGACCAAATCGATATTTTAGTTGCGACAGATGTTGCGGCTAGAGGATTAGATATTTCAGGTGTGAGTCACGTATATAACTTTGACATCCCACAAGATACTGAAAGCTATACACACCGTATTGGACGTACAGGTCGTGCGGGTAAACATGGTATCGCTGTGACATTTGTGAATCCAATCGAAATGGATTATATCCGTCAAATTGAAGAAACAAATCGTCGTCAAATGCGCGCGTTAAGACCACCACATCGTAAAGAAGTGTTAAAAGCACGTGAAGATGAAATCATGAGCAAAGTTCAAAGTTGGATGGATGCTGCTAAAGAACCACGTGTAGAAAACATCGCGAAAAAATTATTAGACACATATGATCAAACTGAACTTGTGACTGCGTTATTACAAGAATTAGTAGAATCAAATGATGAAGTCGATGTACAATTAACGTTTGAAAAACCACTGACACGTAAAAATGGTCGTTCATCAAAAGGCGGCAATCGTAAAGGTGGCAACAACAAACGTCATTCAAAACCTGGACGTAACCATAAGCCAAGTGGTAATAAAAAAGGCAACTTCAAACATAAGCGAGAAACAAAAGTGAAAAAAGGACGTACATTCGCGGATCATCAAAAATAAGCGTCGTTCGATCAAATAATTAAAGAGCAGCACTGTGCATTTCTATTGAGATGTATGTGTTGCTTTTTTTAATGCATGAGCGTTGATTACAGAACACCAGATTTGACCATAGACGATTTAGCTTTTGAAGAGACTGATAAATGCGTGAAACAGTTACTCGGTCATCTCGCTTATCTAGCTATCAGTAAGAAAAAAGTTTGTGATATAATAATGCTAAATTTACTAGAGGAGTGACTATCTGCATGCAACTTGAATTTACAGGGAGTCCAATAGAAGCCAGTCGCTATTTAAAGTTGTGGCATTTATATCAATTGATGGCAACACTCATTTTGTTAATCGCTGGCGTGATTGTATGGTTTTATCATGATATGCCATTTTATGGGACGTACATTTTCGCTGGATTAGCGCTTATTGCCGTGCTTTATCATCTCATTCGACCTCTACTTCACTATCGCTATTATCACTACCGTGTGACGGATAGTTATATTGAAATTAAAAGAAACTGGTGGTTTAAGCGGAATGAAGTCATTCAAATTGAACGTATACAATATGTGAGACGTAAATCAGGGCCATTGATGAGACGTTTTAAACTTAATCGATTGACTTGTTATACGGCCGGTCATGAGTTGGTTTTACCATTGCTCTTTGATGACACGATCACTGAAATTGAATCATTCTGCCTTGCGCGATTAGAAGGTGGTGACAGCGATGTATAGTCCTCAAAAATTACATCCGATTTCTTACATATTAAGTATTATTGAAGCAATCAAAAACAATATTATTTTGATCATCTTGTTTTTATTTTTTCAATTGGACAGCTTTGACTTTACAGATTGGACGAATTATATATGGCCAGGTATCATCACAATATCGTTTATTATCACTTTCATTAGACGGACAGTTGAAATTTATCGAACACGTTATTGGATTGAAGGTGACTATTTCATTGTGACAACTGGCTTGTTCAATTTAGAACGCAAAGAGTTGAATATTCGACGTATTCAAACAATGGATACAGTGCAATCGATTGTGCATCAAATTGTTGGTGGGGTGAAGCTTGTCATTAAAACGCCAAGTGATGGTATCGATTTGAATATGGTCACGAAGCAACAAAGTCAATGGATTCAAGAAGAAATTGAAGATGCAAAAGTGAGAATTGATGCAGAGTCGAATGGTGACACGATAGAATTAAATCATGAACACGATCAATCAACAGAAGAAGCAGCGCCTGTGATGTGTTATCCTGATGAAGTGATATATACGTTATCGACCCAAAATTTATTGTTGATGGCGATGACAAGTGGCGCCGTTTTCGTTACGTTAGCAACTGTAGGACCCATTTTCGCTGCTTTTGAAGATGTTATTCCTTGGGACGGTGTGTTCGATCAAGTTGAAGCGTGGATTAAGAATTTAGTCGCACTCATCGTAATAGTGACATTTACAATCTTGCTTCTAGCCTATATTACAGGTGTCATCATCACCATGATTAAATATTATCGCTTTACATTAATACGTAAAGGTGACTTTTTAAAAATTCGATACGGTTTGTTCAAAGTCACCCATTTATCATTACCTATTACGAAATTACAAGCAGTTCAAGAAAAGAAGTCATTTTTAAGACACCTGTTTGGATATACCGCATACCACTTTATTATTACAAGTGATATGGATGCGGATTTAGATGATGACTTTGCGAGTGGTGATATTATGGTATTACCTTTTATTAAACAACGAGAAGGGGCAAAAATATTGAAGGCACTCGTACCAGTCAACGCATTTCAACCGATTCATCCAGGCATGCCGTGGCGCGGTTTTCATCGTCGTTTTTGGATTGTATCTTTAATTTTAATCGGTATCGGCGCACTTGTTCATTATTATTATTTATGGGTGTGGATATGGATGATCGTCGTACCTATAATTTTGTATTTGATCATTCATAGTGTGATTGCGACGCGTACATCAGGTTCGGCATTTACGGATGAAGAAGTGTCGATTCGTAAAGTGACATGGTTTGGTTTTAAAACGACGACTTTTAAAAAGGATAAAATTTTGGGTTTCGAACAAATTGCACATCCTTTTATGCAACGAAAAGAGTTAGCGCACTTTGACTTTACTATTGCGAGTGGCGCTGTATATAAAAATATCGGTTTACGCTTCGAGGATCAATCGAAAGTCACACGCTATAAACAATGGTATTTAGGAGGTGGAGATACGAATGGAAAAGATGAGTGAAAGCGGTATTAAAGTGATGCGTATCGCTGCGTTAATCATGTCAGCAGGCATTGCATTACTGTTAATTGGATTTGTTGTATTAGGCTACTTTTTCGATTGGGATCGACTCATCATCACCATTATCATCATCTTTGCGGTCATTCTTCTCCTCCAACTCATTGTCAATGTGTGGCTGAAACCGATTTATAAATATCGTACATTTGGTTATGCATATCGTTCACATTTAATGACGGTGAGAAAAGGATTTATCATGATTAAGCAAAGCCGTATTCCGATGTATCGAATTCAAAATGTGGATTTGCATGAAGGTTGGATTATGCGCAAATATCAACTTGCGACATTGACGCTTTCGACTGCTGGAGGAAATGTGGATGTGACGCTTATAGATAAAGATACCGCCTTAAAAGTGATGGCATTTATTAAACAAAAGGGTGAAAATGTGCAAACATCAGAAACAACGCCTTTAGTAGAACATGACGACAAAGAAGAGGGATCTTTATGATACAGGGTATAGGTATTGATTTAGTTGAAATTGGCCGCATGATGGAAACTGTACAGCGTCAACCTCGATTTCCAGAACGCATTTTATCTGAACAAGAACTTGAACGTTATCACGATTTTACGATAGAGCGACGTCGTATTGAATTTTTAGCGGGTCGATTCGCAGTAAAAGAGGCATTCAGTAAAGCATTAGGTACAGGCATTGGCAAAACGATTACATTTAAACAAATTCATTGTGAAAATGATGCACTAGGTAAACCGACCATTCAAATGGAAGGCTATCACGTACATGTTTCTATCACACATACAGAACATTATGCAGCGGCACAAGTGATTTTAGAACAATAACGAACGAATATAGATAGAGGAAGGATGACAATTATGTCAGAAAAATATTATCGCACCACCACGATGAAAGTAAATTTAGATGCGATTTCAGAAAATTATTATGCGCTCACAAAATTACAACCCAATAAAACGATGATGCCCGTTGTTAAGGCTAACGCGTATGGTCTGGGGAGTATACCCATTGCGCAACATTTAAGTCAATTAGGCGCGGAATTTTTCTGTGTGGCTACTTTAGATGAAGCAATTGAGTTGAGAATGCACGGAATTAAAGAGAAAATTTTGATTTTATCGAGCATTCCACCAGAAACCATTAATAAAGCGATACAACACCGTGTTGCCGTCACAGTCCCTTCAAAAGCATGGTTGGAAGCGGCCATTGCAGAAATTGAAGAAGATAATGAAAAGACTTTATGGTTACATATTAAAGTGGATACAGGGATGAATCGCTTAGGTGTAAAAGACATCGAAGCGTATCATGAAATCATAGACCTCATACAATCACAAGAAAATCTCGTCTTTGAAGGCGCATTTTCACATTTTCATTCAGCTGATGAGGACAATGATTCTGCACATTTACAATATGAACGTTTTGAAGAAATTATCGAAAGTACAGATCATCCGGCATACATTCATATGCAAAATTCTGCGGGGACGTTACGTTTTAATCCGTCATTATGTAATGCATTTAGACCAGGTATTGCGCTGTATGGTTATTACCCATCTGCATTTATTGAAAAAATTGCAACGGCACAATTAGCACCAGCTGTTCAACTTGCTACAGAAGTGATGGAAGTAAAATCACTTATCAAAGGAGAGACAGTCGGTTACGGTCAAACATATACAGCACCTGAAGATATGACCATTGCATTATTGCCAATTGGATACGCAGATGGCTATTTACGTTCAATGCAAGGAGCAACCGTCAAAATTGGAGAAACTGAATGTGAGATTGTGGGTCGTGTGAGCATGGACCGTACAGCCATTCGTGTACCTGCGACTGTACAAATGGGTGATGAAGTTATTTTAATAGACGATCAAGCACATACTTCACAATCTGTGGAAAGCCTCGCAGCGCAACAACAAACGATTAATTATGAAGTATTATGTAATATTGGAAGAAGGGTGCCGCGTCTATATCATTCAGAAGAAATGGTCGAAATATCGAACGAATTGTTAAAATAGTATGGTGATTCCGCTCTATTTTTGTTATGATAGACGTAATCAAAGCGTTTTAAATGTGTTGTATTGATATGGAGGTCCTATTTATGTCAGCATTCAATCAAACAAGATTTAAAAATTTAGAACAGTCATTAAAAGAAGGCTATGTGCAGATGGCAGATTTGAATCTCTCCCTTGCCACTGAAGCATACTCCGTTGAATGTGAAGCTTGCGATTGTAATGAATCACACTTGACATCTGATTATAAGGAAGACTAGATGAAGCGCGGAGACGTTTATTTAGCAGATTTATCGCCAGTACAGGGTTCTGAACAGGGGGGAGTAAGGCCCGTGGTCATTATACAAAATGACACTGGTAATAAGTATAGTCCCACTGTGATTGTAGCCGCAATTACTGGTCGGATTAACAAGGCAAAGATACCAACGCATGTTGAAATCGAAAAAAATAAATATAAACTCGATAAAGATTCTGTAATTTTACTAGAACAAATTCGAACAGTCGATAAGAAGCGATTGAAAGAAAAGTTAACATTTTTGTCTGACAAGAAGATGAAAGAAGTTAACAATGCGATTGGTATTAGTTTAGGACTGCACATGAATCACCATAAATAGGCTTTAGGATTATACTCCTAAAGCCTATTACAGTTTTAATTGGAAGGAGAACGTTTAATGTCAAATCAGAATGAATCGAAATACTTTCAACTTGTGGATCAATTTTTACAAAGTGAAAGTAAATCCAATGTTCTCAATCAAGCGCATTCTTTTTCTGAAAATTTATCTGATGATGCATTATTACCAGAAGATTTTGTAGATATACATAGAAAATATGTTCAGAAGCACGATTTATCACGTGAAGATATGATTGCAATTTTAGATATATTAAGAGCAGTCATTGGAAGCTTTGGTTATGATTATGAGAATTACAAAGCCTTGGTAGATCGTGTGGAAGTTCATGATAAAGAATTGGACGTCGCTTCACGTTTACAACAAACAATGTTAAAAACGAATATTCCGCAGTTTGATAGCATTCAAATTGGGGTCATTTCTGTTGCGGCTCAGCATGTGAGTGGTGACTATTTCAACTTGATTGATCATAAAGATGGCACAATGAGTTTTGCAGTCGCGGATGTCATCGGTAAAGGGATTCCAGCTGCGTTAGCTATGAGTATGATAAAGTTTGGGATGGATTCGTACGGGCATTCTCAACTGCCTAATGATGGATTGAAACGTTTAAATCGTGTAGTAGAAAAAAATATTAATCAAAACATGTTCGTGACGATGTTTTATGGACTTTATGAGGAAATTAACCATGTCTTATACTGTAGTTCAGCTGGACATGAACCGGGATATGTTTTCAGAGCGGAATCCGACACATTTGAAGAAATTACTGTAAGAGGTCGGGTATTAGGTGTAAGTCCACATGTAAGATATCAACAACAAGAAATAGCCATTAATATTGATGATATGATTATCGTTTTTACAGATGGTGTGACCGAAATTAGAAAAGAAGACGGCGAGTTTATTGATACTTGTTATTTACTTGATTTTATACTTGCATATAAACAATTACATCCACAAGATATCGTCCAACTCTTGTATGAAGAATTACTGAGATTGCAAAAAACAGGCAAACGAGATGATTTAACCATTTTAATTATTAAACGCGTGCACTAAAGTCGAAAAAAAGATTACGGATGTATTGAAATGGGTAAACTGAACAAGTAGAGAATAAAGTAGGAGTGTAATCAATAATGAACCTTAATATAGAAACCGAAAAACATGAAACACATTATAATGTCGCAGTTGCCGGAGAATTAGATGTCGCTACAGTTCCGGAACTTGAAAAAGTGCTCGTTCCTATTCGACAAGCAGGAACACATGATATTTATGTTAATTTAGAAAAGTTAAACTATATGGACTCAACAGGTTTAGGATTATTTGTTGGAACTTTAAAAGCGTTAAATCAACACGAAAAAGAATTGTACATTTTAGGTGTGAATGATCGTATTAAACGCCTATTTGAAATTACAGGGTTAAATGATTTGATGCATGTCAATGAAGGAACGGAGGTCGAACGATGATGCAAACCAATGATGTCATTGAAATGCGGCTTCCTGCATCTGCTGAGTATGTCAGTTTAATTCGTTTGACGTTATCAGGTGTGTTTACACGTGCTGGTGCACATTATGATGATATTGAAGACGCTAAAATTGCTGTAAGTGAAGCAGTGACGAATGCTGTTAAACACGCGTATAAAGATACAGTAGAACAAGGATACATTCACGTGTGTTTTGAACTCACATCAGATCGCATCAAAATTGTAGTATCTGATCAAGGTGATAGTTTTAATTATCAAGAAACAAAACAAAACTTAGGCCCTTATCAAGAAAATGAAAGTATTGATTTCTTAAGAGAAGGCGGACTCGGTTTATTCTTAATCGAATCATTAATGGACGAGGTAACGGTGGATAAAGAGACAGGTGTTACAATTAGTATGATTAAGTATATCAAAAAAGAGCAGGTGCGAAATAATGACGAAAGAGTCGAAATCAGCTAGTGCTGTTTCACCTGAACAAATCAACCAATGGATTCAAGCGTATCAGAATCATATGGATAATGAAGCGCAAGAGAAACTCGTTAAACATTACGAGAAGCTGATTGAATCCTTAGCTTATAAATACTCCAAAGGTCAATCACATCATGAAGATTTAGTACAGGTTGGTATGGTAGGACTGATTGGTGCGATTAATCGATTTGATTTATCATTTGATAGAAAATTCGAAGCTTTTTTAGTCCCCACTGTTATAGGTGAAATTAAGCGCTACTTAAGGGATAAAACATGGAGTGTTCACGTCCCACGTAGAATTAAAGAAATAGGACCGAGAATCAAAAAAGTGAGCGATGAGCTAACGAATGAATTAGGACGTTCACCGTCAATCAGCGAAATTGCAGAACGTCTTGAAGTTTCGGATGAAGATGTGTTAGAAGCAATGGAAATGGGACAAAGTTATAACGCTTTAAGTGTCGATCATTCCATTGAAGCGGACAAAGATGGCTCTACAGTGACACTATTAGATATCATGGGTCAACAAGATGATAATTATGAGCTGACTGAGAAGCGGATGATTTTAGAGCGGATACTTCCTATTTTAACTGATCGTGAAAGAGAGATTATTCAATGTACGTTTATTGATGGTCTGAGTCAAAAAGAAACGGGAGAACGTATTGGATTAAGTCAGATGCATGTCTCTCGGTTACAAAGAACAGCCATAAAGAAATTGCAGGATGCTGCGAGAAAATAGAGGTTTGCTAAAAGGATTGGGATGTGATGTTCCGGTCCTTTTTGTGTTTTTGAAATGATGACTGACACAAAGTAAGCTACAAGATTGCTAGGCCACACTGGCGTTCCCAGGGGACTTGCCTCAACTAAATTTGGCTTAATTGGAGTGCATACTTGATGGAAGCCAAATTGGATTTTCGGCTGCGTCTGATCCCTTGGGAGTCTTGTATGGCCTTTGCAATCTGTGGTGCTGCGTCAAACATTGCGAGAAATAGGGCAATCCTTTTATCTTTAGTGGGGAGGTGGATGAATATAAGTGGAAGTGGTGTTTGCTGAATCAATCGGCTGAACTTTCAACTCAATTCGGCTTGATTGAAGAGAGCATTTGAATGAAGCTGAATTGGATTTTCGGGAGCAGTACAGAAATCTGATGTCAACAAAGATTTCGTAGTACTGCCACTGCAAGGCTAACTAGGCTTCTCAAAAGTGAACGCATTGAGAAGCCAGACAGCTACTGCGATAAACAGTAGTCACTATATAAGTAAAAAGAATTAACATTCAGATTACTTTGTGTATCTCGGGAGTCTTGTATGGCCTTTGCAATCTGTGGCGTTGTGTTAAGCATTGCGAGGAATAGGGCAATTCTTTTATCTATGTTGGGAGATAAGTGTGAATAAGAGTGAGTCTTTATTTCTGACTGACATTCATGGATACATACATGTTAAAATAGTTTAGAAAAGATTGAGAAAGCGGTGAATATTTTTGGCAAATCATTTTGTACAAGCAATACATCAACAATATCAGTTCCCCGTTCAACATATTGAGGCGGTTCTGAAATTATTAGAAGAAAAAAACACTGTCCCTTTTATTGCGCGTTATCGTAAAGAAGTGACAGGTGGATTAGATGAAGTTGAAATTAAACAAATTGCAGATGAATATCACTACATGGAACAGTTGCAAAAGCGAAAAGATGAAGTGATACATAGCATTGAGCAACAAGGCTTATTAACAGATGAACTGCGACAAGAGATTCAAAAGCAAACGAAATTACAACGTGTGGAAGATTTGTATCGTCCATATAAGCAAAAGAAAAAGACACGTGCGACAGAGGCCAAACGTAAAGGACTTGAGTCACTAGCAGAATGGGTTTATCGTCAGAATTTAGATGGTGATTTAGAAAAGAAAGCTCAGTCATTCTTAACTG
This sequence comes from Staphylococcus intermedius NCTC 11048, assembly GCF_002902385.1. Classification (GTDB taxonomy): domain Bacteria; phylum Bacillota; class Bacilli; order Staphylococcales; family Staphylococcaceae; genus Staphylococcus; species Staphylococcus intermedius. The sequence continues at coordinate 93,696 of NZ_PPQH01000002.1, forward strand.
AAGAAGTGTCAACAACAGAAGATGCGATTCAAGGTGCACAAGATATTATTGCTGAGAAAATTGCAGATCACCCACAATATCGCAAACAGATTTTAAAATTAACACAAAAAGAAGGTTTGATAATAGCACAGAAAAAGAAAAATGCGGAAGATGAAAAAGCAGTTTTTGAAATGTACTATGATTACCAAGAGCCTGTACGTTCTGTTGCAAATCACCGTATTTTGGCGATGAATCGTGGTGAAAATGAAAAAGTGCTGCAAGTGAAAATTGATATGGACAAGTCAACATTGGCACAAAATATTAAAAAGCGTGAAGTTAATGGTCAAAATGCGTTATCTACACTTGTAGGAGAAGCCATTGACGATGCGATGAAACGCTTGATTTTCCCATCTATTGAGCGAGAAATAAGAACAGATTTAACTGAACGGGCCGAAGCACAAGCCATTACATTGTTTAGCGAAAACTTGAAAAACCTGTTATTACAGCCGCCATTAAAAGGAAAACAAATTTTAGGTGTGGACCCAGCCTTTCGTACGGGATGTAAACTCGCAGTTATTAATCCTTATGGGACATTTGTTGAAAAGTCAGTGATGTATCCACATCCACCTGTATCTAAAGTCGCTGAAGCTGAGAAAATCTTTTTAAAAATGGTAAAAGACTTTAACATTAACTTAATTGCGATAGGGAACGGTACGGCAAGTCGAGAAACAGAACAATTTGTAGCACGCATGATTCAAGAGCACCAACTTGATGTTCAGTATATTATCGTGAATGAAGCTGGAGCATCTGTGTATTCAGCATCAGAAATCGCACGCGCTGAATTTCCTGACTTTCAAGTAGAAGAGCGCAGTGCCGTATCTATCGGACGACGTGTACAAGATCCATTAAGTGAACTCGTTAAAATTGATCCTAAGTCAATAGGTGTCGGACAGTATCAACATGATGTGAACCAAAAAGCGTTGGATGCTGCACTTGACTTTGTAGTTGAAACAGCAGTTAACCAGGTCGGTGTTGATGTCAATACAGCGTCAAGTACCTTATTGCAACATGTATCAGGATTATCTCGTCAAATTGCTGATAACATTGTGTTGTATCGTGAAGAAAATGGCGCGATCAAACATCATAGAGAGCTGAATAAAGTTAAACGATTGGGCGCAAAAACGTTTGAACAAAGTATCGGATTTTTACGTATTGTAAATGGCAAAGAACCGCTAGACAATACGGCAATTCACCCAGAAAGCTATGATGCGACTTATCAATTATTGGAAAGTCTAGATCTCAAAATTACAGATATTGGTACATCTGTTGCAGCTAAAACCTTATCTGCATTAGATGTACAAACATATGCGAACGAATTAAACATCGGTGTACCTACGTTAGAAGATATTGTGAAATCACTCATTGCACCGAATCGTGACCCACGTGATGATTATGAAACACCAGAATTAAAATCAGACGTATTATCGATTGTGGATTTATCAAAAGGGATGAAACTGAATGGAACAGTACGTAATGTTGTCGATTTCGGTGCTTTTGTCGATATTGGTATTAAGCAAGATGGTTTGGTGCACATTTCAAAACTCGCTAAAAAGTTTGTTAAACACCCGATGGACATTGTGAGTGTAGGGGACATCGTAGAAGTGTGGATTGAAAATATTGATGAAAATAAAGGTAAAGTCGCACTGACAATGATTGATCCAAATGAATGATCAAGCATTACAACAATTGACTGAGCATATTGCTATGTCGGATTTTGGTGTCCCATTTAAACATCGTATTTACTTTAATCGACGGTTACGTACAACGGGTGGACGCTATATGCTAACATCACACAACATTGAAATTAATCCGAAACAATACGAACATTTTGGTAAATCGGCGTTAATTCAAATTATTAAACACGAATTATGTCATTACTTCTTACATTTGAGTGGGAGAGGCCATCAACATAAAGACAGGGACTTTAAAGTGTTAGCAGAAAAAGTGGGTGCACCTCGATTTTGTCAGCCGACAGAAAGCTATGCGTCAAGGGCGAACTATGAGTATCAATGTCGTTCTTGTAAAACGCATTATATTCGAATTAGAAAAGTGGATGTTGCTAAAATGTGTTGTGGCAAATGTGGTGGACGTCTCCAGTTAAAAAGATATTTATAATCAACGAGACACTATACGCTAACTGCTAAAAGTGGGTGATAGTGTCTTTTTATTTTAGAATGAGATGTAGAATTAAAAGATTACGTTGTAATATGTAAATTATCTTGAAAGAAAATGACCAAAAAAATGATGAGAATTAGAGTGATTTGTATTGACTTTATCTTGAGGACTTATTATAATAACAAAGTCGTTAAAAAAGTATTACATAAAACAAGATGATGTTTGACATTGATGACGAAATGTTGTATTCTAAAATACGTAGCAAAAACGACATGTTAAAGACAGATTACAAACATTAAAAAAATATTAAAAAAGTGTTGACAATACAAACACCATATAATATAATAAATATCGTTCTGAAAAAGCATTACGTCTTATCCAAGCGGTCGTGGCGGAATGGCAGACGCGCTAGGTTGAGGGCCTAGTGGGAGAAATCCCGTGGAGGTTCAAGTCCTCTCGGCCGCATCAACCAATAATTAAATAAGCGGGTGTAGTTTAATGGTAAAACCTCAGCCTTCCAAGCTGATGTTGTGAGTTCGATTCTCATCACCCGCTCCATCAATATCATTGAAATGAACATTGAAAACTGAATGACAATATGTCAACGTTAATTCCAATAATTTGAGTACTTCAAAAGTACTTTCAAGAGTGATTGACTTAAACAATC
>NZ_PPQH01000020.1 GCF_002902385.1 Staphylococcus intermedius NCTC 11048
CATATGGTAGTGTCTATTCATTGTTGGCCATATGCGCATAAACAGGTTCGTTTAACTTCTATAAAATTATATGGTTTAATAGAGTTGAAACGGTTAGACACAGGTCAACTTCATATTTCATATACAGGGCATCTTGGCTTGTCACGGTGATTGAAGACAGGTGAGAAAGATTCGTATTGTGCTGGCCGTACAACTTTCATTGAACGTGCTATTGAACACAAGAATGCGTAGGCTTTGATTCATTCACATCAGCTACGCAAACTGAATTACTCACATCCCAACTTCCTCTCTCATGCGAGTCCATCCATTTTGAGTGACCTTAAACAAAGCGTATTACCATTCATGCCCTGAAATGCTTTAACAACGAACAATTTATGGGTAAAGGAGAAATTCAAATGTCATCTCAAACAGAAAAAGAGTTAAAAAGGCAGTATTTAGATTTAATCGCTGAAAAATACGACTCAGAAGAAAAAGTTGCGACGAAAATTATCCATTTGGAATCGATTTTGGATTTGCCTAAAGGTACAGAACATTTCGTCAGTGATTTGCACGGTGAATATCACGCATTCCAACACGTCTTGCGTAATGGGTCAGGGAATTTACAACAAAAAATCTATGATATTTTCCAATCGCGATTAGATCTCCAAGAAATGAATGAATTGATTGCGTTAACCTACTATCCCGAAGAAAAAATTAAGCGCATTAAAAATGGTTTTAACACAAAAGCCGAACGTCACACATGGTATGAAAAAACAATTAATCGCCTACTCGAATTAGTGAAATATACATCATCCAAATATACACGTTCTAAATTGCGTAAATCATTAGCGCCTGAATATACATTTATCATTGAAGAATTGCTCTATAAAAGTAACCAGTTTAACAACAAAAAAGATTATTATGATGCGATTCTGAAACAAATTATTCAATTGAACCAAGCCGATAAACTCATTATCAGTCTCGCAAATACAATACAAAGATTAGTTGTAGACCATCTCCATGTTGTCGGTGATATTTACGACCGTGGTCCACATCCTGACAAAATTATGGATACACTCATTGATTACCATTCTGTCGATATTCAATGGGGAAATCACGACGTTTTATGGATGGGTGCGTACTCTGGTTCAAAAGTGTGCCTTGCGAATTTACTCCGCATTTGTGCACGTTACGACAATCTCGACATTATTGAAGATGCTTACGGGATTAACTTGCGTCCGTTATTAACGTTAGCCGAAAAGTATTACGATGATAATGAGGCGTTCCGTCCGAAAAAACATCCTGAGAAAAACCCTTCTGAGTCTGAAATTTTGCAGATTACAAAAATTCATCAAGCGATTGCGATGATTCAATTCAAATTGGAAGGTCCGATTATTAAACGTCGTCCAGAATTTGAAATGAATGAACGTTTATTGCTCGATCGTGTAGATTATCGTAACCATACCATCGAACTCAATGGCAAAGTCCATACGATTGAAAATACATGTTTCAGAACTGTGGACCGTCGCCAACCGACTGCATTGCTTGAAGAAGAACAAGAAGTCATGGATAAGTTACTGACATCTGTTCAAGAGTCTGAGAAATTGCGTCGCCATGTTGACTTCTTAATGAAAAAAGGTAACTTGTACTTACGTTACAATGGTAATTTACTCATTCACGGTTGTATTCCTATCGACGAGCAAGGTGAAATGGAAGGCATGACCATTGACGGTCGCTTTGTGTCTGGACGTGAACTGATTGATGAATTTGAAAGTCATGTGCGTTATGCCTATGAACACAAAGAAGTAGAAGATGATCTTTCAACAGATTTAGTCTGGTATTTATGGACTGGCAAGTATTCATCATTATTCGGTAAGCGCGCGATGACAACATTCGAGCGTTACTTTATTAAAGATAAAAGTACGCATAAAGAAGAGAAAAATCCTTACTATCGTTTGCGTGAAAATGAAGACGTTGTGAAAAAGATGCTCGAAGAATTCGACATGAACCCAGAACAAGGCCGCATTATTAACGGGCATACCCCTGTGAAAGAGCGTGATGGTGAAAACCCTATTAAAGCAAATGGAAAAATGCTTGTCATTGACGGTGGTTTCTCTAAAGCGTATCAATCGACGACAGGTATCGCAGGCTATACGTTGCTGTACAACTCATTTGGTATGCAACTTGTAGCGCACCAACATTTTAATTCGAAAGAGAAGCTGTTAGAGACAGGCGAAGATGAGTTGTCTATTCGTCGTGTTGTAGATAAAGAGTTGGAGCGTAAGTTGATTCGAGATACAAATGAAGGGATTGAGTTACAGAAAGAGATTGATATGTTGAAGGCGTTGATGTCTTATCGTTATATGAAATAATGTTGTTTAAATACGTAATCTACTGATGAACGAATCAGTTTGGATATATTAGCTGCTCTTATTGATTGCTATTAAAGGCGCCTCGTTCCTAGAGACTTGCCTTGATTTGCGATACAATTTGGCAGCTTTTTTCTTTGTACGAACCGTGCGTTTACCCCCTCATCTGTACTACAAAACTAAAACTGTCACTCATTCAATGACGATACAATTTCATGTTGTTTTGGATTATGAATGAATCAGTTTTTGGAAGCCATTACTGTCATAGTTCAACACATCAAACAGAGCATCTCCCCTCACCCTTACTCCTCATTTTCACCTACCTCAACCATTATTTTCGCGTAAAAATAATACGTTGTTTTGATTTCTTCAATGTTTAGAAATGGAAAACCAAATAAAAGTGGTAATGTTTGAAAGAAAGGTGTAAAATTTGGGAGTGCGTTTTTAATTCACTTGCACACGATCAACACCGTGTGATGTGGTAACATGCTTAATGTTATGGGAAATGGCATTGGTGATGTTGATGCTTATTTAATTTAAAAGAGCAATTATTAGATTTTAGTATTATTTTACATATCAAATCTATGTGTATTATAATGATGAAAGCGTTTACTTAAGAGATGTAAATATTGGAGGGGTAATGTGTGATTAATATCCTAGAAAAATTAAATGCGATATTATGGGGCGCACCGAGTCTCATTTTATTAACGGGAACGGGATTGTTTTTAACCTTTATACTGAAAGGCATGCAGTTCACGAAACTGATGCATGCATTTAAACTTGCCTTTGTTCCTAATAAAAAAGAAGCCGAAAGTGAAGGTGACATTAGTAACTTTAAAGCACTGATGACGTCACTTGCGGGTATGATTGGTAACGGGAATATCGCCGGTGTTGCGACAGCTGTCACTTTAGGTGGTCCTGGTGCGATTTTTTGGATGTGGGTCGTTGGCTTGCTCGGTATGACGACGAAATATGCCGAAGCGTTGTTAGCGATGAAGTTCCGCGTTCAAAATGATAAAGGTGAATATTCTAGTGGTCCGATGTATTACATAGAAAAAGGATTGGGACATCGTTTCAAATTTTTAGCAGTGGCCTTTGCGATTTTCGGTGCCTTTGCTGCATTAGGTATCGGGAATAGTGTACAGTCCAATACAATTGCTGACGTCATGACCAATAGTTTTAACGTGAGTGGTTTTATCACTGGCATTGTCTTAGTTATTCTCATCTCACTGATTATTTTTGGTGGGTTGAAACGTATTAGTAACGTTGCAGGTTTCTTTGTTCCGATGATGGCGATTTTTTACATTGGGGCTTCTGTCATCATTTTAATCATTAATTACGATCAAATTTTACCAGCATTCGGTTTAATTTTTAAATATGCGTTCACACCTGTATCTGCTGCAGGTGGTTTTACCGGTATTATGGTGATGCAAGCCATTCAAAACGGTGTATCTAAAGGGATTTTCTCAAACGAAGCCGGTTTGGGTACGGTTGCGTTGATTTCCGGTAATGCAAAAGCCGGGCATCCAGCGACACAAGCACTTGTAGCGATGACGGGTACATTTATCGTGACAATCATTGTTTGTACAATGACAGGTCTTGTGCTACTTGTAACAGGCTATTGGGATCCAACAGGTGGTTTATTGTCAGGCGTATCACATGATCCAAAATTAGAAGCTGGTGCGTTGACAAGTATGGCATTCGGTTCAAGTTTAGGTACTTGGGGTGAGTATGTCGTGTCACTTTCTGTTATTTTCTTTGGATTTTCAACGATTATCGCTTGGTTCGTGTACGGCGCGAAATGTTTCGAATACTTATTCGGTGTAAAATACGTCATGCTTTATGGTGTCATTTATGTCCTCGCTACATTCGTCGGTACTATTGCTAACCTTAAAACAGTGTGGTTGTTTGCAGATACAGCCAACGCGATGATGATGATTCCAAACTTAATCGGTATTTTATTCTTATATAAAGTCATTAAGCAAGAAACGGAATCTTATTTCAAACCGAATACTCAAAACTATTCTAAATAAAAATGATATTGAAACGATAGGGGCCTGGGACATAATCATTTTTGATGCTATGGATGCAGTATTTAGTTTAACTATTACGGCCTATTCATCCTCATTTTTGGCTGTTTTATCATCATTAATCGATTTATGTCCATAAAAAGGATAGGGCTTGGGAAACTTAATGTCCCAGGCCCCTTTCGTTTTTTATGGACTATGAAATGATTTTTACTAAAAAGCGCTATACAACCGATGAACGTGATACAATGGATGATAAGTTTTGTGGTCATGCGCAAGGCGGCTTCGTTTGTCATCATTGATTCAGGGTAAACTGACTCTGAGGTGATAATCATGAAGCAACAAGCAATTGAAAAGATTAATCAAGTAATCGAACAGTCACGTATTGGTGTACTTTCTACTGCGGTCAATAACAAACCGAATAGCCGTTATATGATTTTTTATAATGATGATTTAGATTTATATACGAAAACGAGTCGGTCTACACGAAAATTTGAAGAACTAACACAAAACCCAGATGCACACGTATTATTAGGTTATGAAGAAGGTTCAGGTCAGCCTTATGTCGAAATTGAAGGTCAAGTCGATGTCATCACCAACTCGAAAGAAATCGATTGGTTGTGGCAAGAACAAGACCGTACATTTTTCGATTCTAAAAATGACCCCGATTTAGTGGTGTTACGCATCATTCCGTCACATATCACATTGTTGAATAGTGATGAAATGGCAACCCCATTTGAAATTGATGTCAGCCAACTGTAAATAAAAAGGACGTGTTAAAATGATTCAACGTTTACAAGAAGTCATGTTGTACGTGCAAGACCAAGAAATAGCCAAACAATTTTGGACATCACATTTTGATTTCCAAGTCGCATCTGATGAAACATTTCAAGGCATGCGTGTTGTTACGTTAAAGCCAACAGACGCAGCACAAACAGCCATCGTATTACAAGACAAAGAGAAAGTTGAGGCAATGGGTATGGGTGTCAATACTGGTACGCCTTCTCTCATGTTCGGTACAACCGATATCGATGCGTTGTACGATGACTTAAAATCAAAAGGTGTTCAAGTCGGGGAAAAAATGACTTTACCGACAGGCATCGTATTTAATTTTGCTGATGACGAAAACAACTATTTCGCAGTCCGCCAAATCGAACAATAATGAAAAGCAAACACTATTCGTCAATAGCGCACTTTCAATACCTAGCGCTATGAAGAATAGTGTTTTTTATTTTGTTTAAAAAAGTGTGCTTGACCTTTACGTTACGTCAACGTTTACACTGACATTATTCCAGAGAGAAAGGAGGTTTAATATGTATACGATAAAAGCTGTATCACAACTGACAGGGTTATCCGCACGTACTTTACGATATTATGACGAAATCGGACTGCTTCATCCGAGCAATTCAAGTGAAGCAGGTTATCGTCTGTATAGCGAAAAGGATATTGCGCAATTACAGCAAATTATGATTTATAAAAGCATGCAATTGCCATTGGAACAAATTAAAGCTGTTTTAGAGGAAACAACACGTATTGAAGATGCGCTTAACAGTCATTTGCACTATTTAGAACAACAACAAATGCGCATTGCCAAACAAATCAAACTCATCGAAAAACAACTGGGAGGGATCGAAATGACACAAGAAGAAAAATTCAGTCAGTTAAAGGCAGACACACTCGCAGAAATCAACGCAAAATATGGTGAAGAACTCAAACAAAAATATTCATCAGCACAAGTTAAAGCACACCATGAACACTTTAAAAATCTAACACAAGATGAATATCAATCAGCAGAATCCGCTGAAGCAACACTATTTTCATTGTTAAAAACGATTGAGGAACAAGAATTGCCTATCACACATCCAATAGCAGAACAAGCCTTTCTTGCACATCAAAGTTGGCTTAAGCACATGGTTCCTCACTATTCGACAGTCTATCATCAGCAACTCGCCGACCTATATGTTCAAGACGCACGCTTCAGTGCCTATTACCAACAATATGCCGGCGAACAAGCACCTTATATTTTAAACAAACTCATCAAACACTATACGTAAACATAAAAAAAGGGGGTGGGAGATAAAAAAATTGATGATATTGATGCAATATATTGTTTAACTTGCCCTTCCGCTATGAATTATATTTTTGATTGCCCTCATGGCTTCGCGTTTCTTAGGGGCTGGCCCTTCAACTAACTAACGCTTAATTAAACTGTTACATTTGTTGAAGCGTTAGTGGATTTTGGGAGCAGTACAGAAATCTCATGTGCAACAAAGATTTCGTCGTACTTCCCCCGCAAGGCTGACTAGACTTCTCAAAAGTAAAACATTGAGAAGTCAGACTGCTACTGCGTTAAACAGTAGCCACTATCAAAGTTAATTGACGTTATTTTGTTTTTAACTTCATCCCTCAAGAGTCTCAGCCTTCTGGCAATCATACTCCAAGTACTGGAACAGAGGGCAAGTTTCTGATATGAAGACTATCCATATCATCCACTTTTTATGTCCAATTCTCCTTCGTTTTCGTTGTTATTATTGTCAACTGTAGATATAGCTCCACGATAAATAGGACTGGGAAAACTTAATGTCCCAGTCCCTATTGATAAATAAGTGCTCTCCATTTTTTATTTATTTCTAGCAAAATGACACACATACGCGCACTCACCCATCTCTCTCCATAAAATGAGTCTTTGGTATGCACTAAGGTGTCTATTTATAAAATGTTCAATCAGACTTAACATGAGCGTGATTTTTACATCATCGCCACACATTCACAACACGAACACCCAACACAGATTGTATGGACCAGTGCTCGCTTTCAACACACAAATAAAAATGGATTGATAAAGCAATACACCTTTTATCAAACATCTAATTCTCTACACAAAATGAGACTTTGATATGCACTAAGGTGTCTATTTATAAAATGTTAAATCAGCCTTACTATAAGCGTGATTTTTACATCATCGCCACACATTCACAACTCGAACACCAAACACAGATTGTATGAACCAGTGCTCGCTTTCAACACACAAATAAAAATGGATTGCAAAGCTGGGCGAGACTCCTGAGGCATCCAGCCGAAGCTGAAAATCCACCAACGCTTCAACTCTGTATCCTTCCAATAAAAGCGTTGGTTAGTTGAAGCGAGGCGCCTCGGAACGCGAAGCCCAAAGCGTACAATCCATTTTTCAATATATTCCTAGCAATGCGAGCTCTGGTTCAGCAATCTAAAGATTGCCCACTCAGCCTTGTGAATGTCTCCATATGCCTCAAACAACCCAAATCACTCACCTTTAAGCTGCAACTGATACATTTTATAATAAATACCGCCTTTTGCAATCAATGACTCATGCGTCCCTCTTTCCACAATCTCACCTTGATTCAATACTAAAATCTCATCTGCATCTTGAATCGTCGACAATCGATGTGCAATCGCAATCGTCGTCCGTCCAGCACGCATCCGATTCAATGACTCCTGAATCGCTTCTTCCGTCTCAGAATCAATATTTGCTGTCGCTTCATCTAAAATCAAAATTTTCGGGTTAATCGCCATGGTGCGCGCAAATGCAATCAATTGGCGCTGACCACTTGAAAAGGCACTTCCCTTTTCAATCACCTTATGATTATAGCCCCCTTCTAATTTTTCAATAAACTGATCCGCATGGACAAATTGTGCAGCAGCTTTCACTTCTTCATCTGTCATCGTCGGGTGATACAATTTAATGTTAGAGGCTACGGTACCATAAAACATAAACGGATCTTGCAAAACAAGGCCAATGTTACGCTTTAAATGTTCATGTGGAAAAGTCTTAATCGACTGTCCATCAATGAAAATGTTGCCACGTTGAAACTCATAGAAACGCATAAATAAGTTGATAATCGAACTTTTCCCAGAACCTGTATGACCGACCAATGCAACCGTTTGTCCAGGTTCAACAGTAAATGAAATATGCTTCAACACATCATGCTCACCGTCATAACTAAATGACACGTCATCAAAGACGATGCGCCCTGCTGATATTTCACTGTTGCCTTCTGGTGTTTGTAATGGCGCATGTGTCGGGTTGTCCATCATTTTAAACACCCGGCTAGCTGAGACGATAGCTTGTTGGAAAATGTTTAAGTTTTGACTGACTTGGTTGACGGGTTCGAAAAAGCGTTGCATGTATTGAATAAATGCATACACGACCCCTGCTGTCACCGTCGTCGAAAAACTTAAAATACCGAAATACGCTAAAATCATCACTGTTGAAAACGTTGATAGCATCGTAATGGCTGGACGTAATAACATCCCATCTAAGCGAATCGTTTTCATCGAGTATTCGTAATGAGATGCATTAATCTTCTCAAATTCATCACGTAATCGCGCTTCCTGATTAAATACTTGAATGATTTTCATACCTTCAATCGATTCACCGAGCTTGGCATTTAAATCTGATAATCGGCGTCTCGTTTCATAAAAGTAAATGGATGCATACTTACGGTAAACAGCGAGGACGATAAAGACTAACGGTGTAAACAATATCGCAAAAAATGCCATGCGCACGTCTAATACGAACATCATCGTAAAACTTGCCAAAATCATGAAAAAGGCAATTAAAAATGATGATAACACACCTGTGAACATTTCCACGATGGCCTCTGTATCATTCGTCAATCGAGACACAATACTTCCACTTGGTGTCGCATCAAAAAACTTCATGCCCAAACGGCTAATGCGGCGAAAGGCATCGATTCTCAATTGTTGAATCACTTTGAATGCGAGATATTGTAAATAATAAATGCTTAAATATGTCGTCACAGCGCCAACAAGTTGAATACCGATAAACACAACTAATAGCCACACAATTTCATTACCCGGGAAATACCGCGGCGTTAAATATTGGTCGATAAAGATTTTAACTAAATATGGGACCGACATACTCGCAGCCGTCGAAAGGGTCAGCATCGAAATAGTTAAAAAGATCAGTTTTTTAAACGGAAATGTATAACGGAGCAGTCGATATAACGTTCGTCCCTGTTCTTTCGTCGTCAATTGGGGATTACTTTCTGGTTGTTTCATTCGTGTCACCTCCATTGACTTCGCTTTCTAAATCTTGTGTTAAACGGCTTTGCATCGCTTGAGCTTGGAATGTTTCCGCATACCAACCGTTTTGTTGTAATAACGTGTCATGTGTACCACGTTCGATAATCGTACCGTCGCGCATCACAATAATTAAATCTGCATGCATGACTGCACTCATTCGATGGGCAATAATGATATTCGTTTTCCCTTGTCGTTCTTTTTTCAAGTTACCTAAAATGGCCGTTTCTGTTTCGGCATCCACAGCTGACAATGCATCGTCTAATATCAACACTTGTGGTTCAGTGAGTAATGCACGGGCAATAGAAATACGTTGCTTTTGCCCACCAGATAATGAAACACCACGTTCACCGACAACTGTGTCATAGGCGAGAGGTAACGTTAAAATATCTTGGTGAATATGGCTCATTGCACTGGCATGATGGACCGCTTCATCATCAATGTCTGGTTGACTAAATGCAATATTCCCTCGAATGGTTGAAGAAAATAAAAAGTGTTCTTGCGGGACATAACCGAACTGTGCACGCAGCTTTCGAATATCATAGTCACGTAACGGATGATGGCCATATTGAATGTCTTCAGGGCGCTCAGTATCAAATTCTCGCAACAATAGACGAATGAGCAAACTTTTACCTGCCCCTGTATGACCAACAATCCCCACTGTCATCCCTTGGTGAATTGTAAAATCGATATCGTGTAAACTGGCGTGCGCTGTATCCTCAAACTGAAATCGATTTAAATTAAAATCAATCTTACCCGTCGGCGCTTCACTTTTTTGATATGTCGTTACAATACCACTTGGCACGCTTTCAATTTCACGTATACGGTCATATGATGCGGCCCCTCTTTGAATAATATTAAAGAAAAAGCCGAGTGCAAGTAATGGCCAAACGAGCATGCCTAAGTAAGTGGTAAACGTAATCAACTGTCCAATCGTTATTGAATCATCAATCACCATATAAGCACCAAATACCACACTGAGTAGATAACTTGCACCAATGACGAGCTCAATTGTCGGATCGAACAAAGCATCAATTTTAGAAACGACTAAATTTTTCGCAACAACACGGTCACTCAATTCGTGAAAATCATTTTCATCTTCCGTTTCATAGCCAAATGATTTGGTCACTTTCACACCCGCAATACTTTCTTGCGTTTTATCATTCAACTCACTAAACGCCCCTTGTGCTTCTTTAAATCCTTTATGCAATAAACGACCATAATAACTCGTTGCTATCACTAAAATGGGAAGGGGAATCATTGCGATGAGTGTTAACTTTGGACTAATTGTCACAAACATCATCACTAAGGTCATGCCACCTGTAATCAGTGCTTCTGAAATCGTCATCACGCCAATGCCGGCCGTATTTTGTACTGCACGAATATCATTGGTCGCATGCGCCATCAAATCACCTGTTCGATATTTTTGATAAAATGATGGGCTCATTTGTGTATATTTTTCATACAATCGTTCTCTTAAAATGCGTCCTAATTTTGCACTTGCTCCGAATAAGCGGGTGCGTAAAAAGTAGCGTAATCCATAGACGAGCACACCTATGACAAAAATAATCAGAAGGTACATCGTCAAGTTTTGCGGCGTTAACGTTTTCGCCGTAATATGGTCGATTACAAAACCAATGATCTGCGGTGGGATTAAACTCGATAATGCCGCTATAAACAACGCAATCAATGCTGTGACATAACGCCATTTCTCTTGTTTCAAAAACCAGCCTAACTGTTTAAAAACTTTCATGCTGTCACCTGCTTTCGATTGTTCCGTGCCAATACTTACCATTATTCATGGAAGTCTTTTAAAATACCACTTATTTCGTCTATTTAGCAATTTTATTGTTTGTATGAATAGGACGCCTATGCAACTTTCACACCTTTTCGTAATCACTAACGTATGCCACACGCTTCTGCGATGACTTCAACGAGATGTTTCACTGCGACACGGTGCGCTAACCCTTCTCTTTCCACGCCCAACTTCATTTGTAAGTGACAGCCGGGATTAGACGTAATGATTAACTCTGGTCGTGCTTGTTTCACATTTTTCATTTTATGATCTAATATTTGCATCGATGCATCATAATGAACCAAGTTATAAATCCCCGCCGAACCACAGCACATCTGTTGTGATGGCATGTCCACGAGCATCAGACCTGGTACTGCTTTCAACACATTTTCAGGCGCTTCAAATACTTTTTGGACATTTTCTAAGTGACACGACGGTTGGTAGACTGCACGATAAGCCACTTCATGTGTGAATTGCAAGTCGATTTGTGCCATCAACTCTGAAATATCACGTACTTTTGCGACAAATTGTTCCGCACGCGCACGCCAAGTTGTACCTTCATCAAACAACAAATGATATTCCTTCAGTGCGGCACCACAACCGCCAATCGTATTCACAATATAATCAAAATCATACTGTTCATACGCTTCAATATTCTCCTTCGCTAGCGCAATCGTATGTGCCGTCTCACCTGCATGATGTTGAAGCGCACCACAGCAAGTTTGTTGTGGGACATTGATCACATGGACATCATGTTGACGCAAAATCTGCATCGCGAGCGTATTCACTTCACTGAAAAAGGCATCCATCATGCAACCTTGAAAGAAACCCACTTTCATTTGATGTGGACGTGCTTCATCATGCTTTTCTTCAATAGGATGACTCAGTCGCACAGGTGGTAATATTTTTTGAAACTGTTGATACTTAGGAAATGGCTTTAAGATTTTTGTCGCTGCAACAGCTTTTTCGATACCTGTCCGTTGATAGAAGTAGAGACCTTTGTTCACGAGACGTAATGCTTTTTTATTTTTGAGTACACCATCAAATGCCACTGTTCGAATGACTTTCTCGACATGTGATTGTGGTCGCTCTTCGTGAAGCACTTCAACTGCCGAACTTAAAATATCACCATAGCGCACATGTGTCGGACAAATCGTCTCACACGCGCGGCAACCTAAGCATAAATCAATGCCAGAAGCCATATCCTCTAACGTAATTTTGTCTTCTGCTGCCATTTTCACTAAATTAATCCGGCCCCGCGGCGAATGCTTTTCACTTTTAAATGACACATATGTCGGACACACTGGTAAACAATAACCACATTGTACACAGTCAAATGTTGCTTGATAGTCTAAACGTTCCTTTAAGTTAGTCGTCATGGCTTAACACCAACTTTGTTTCACCTGCTGCCGGAAAAATCTTCCCAGGGTTCAGGCGATGATTGGGATCGAGTGCATCTTTAATCGCTTTTTGAAATGCCAAACTTGCTGCATCAAATTCACGTGTCATAAACGGCTTTTTCATCATACCAATGCCATGCTCTCCTGAAAGTGTGCCACCCAGTTCAATGGCGTAATTAAAAATTTCTGCAACTGCATTTTCGACATTTTTTACCGCTTCAGGATCACGCATATTCGCACTAATCGTCGGATGCAAATTGCCGTCTCCCGCATGACCAAATACAACCAAATTCAAATCATACTTTTGTTTAATTTCATCAATTTTTTCAAACATATGCGGAATTTGACTCAGTGGCACAGTCGCATCCTCTGAAATTTTCGTAAAACCACG
The DNA here is from genome assembly GCF_002902385.1 of Staphylococcus intermedius NCTC 11048. Taxonomy (GTDB): domain Bacteria; phylum Bacillota; class Bacilli; order Staphylococcales; family Staphylococcaceae; genus Staphylococcus; species Staphylococcus intermedius. The sequence goes on from NZ_PPQH01000020.1 coordinate 13,044, forward strand.
TTCCACAACTGCAGGTGACACTGCTTTACGCACTTGCCATAACGCTGCTTCTTCTGATTTCGACGCAGCAATTTTAACTTGAGTGACACCAATTTTAGCGAGTGCGGCTTTAATCGTCTCAAGTTCTTTCGGTAAAATCGCTTCATCACCGTCGACTTCAACTAATAGCACTGCCGCAGCCTCTCTCGGCAAATCAATTCCCGCATAGTCTACCACTTTGTTAATCGCATGATGATCGAGTATTTCCATTTTAGACGGCCGTACACCTGACGTTAATATTTGTGAAATCGAGCGCCCTGCTGAGCCAAGATCATCAAAAACAATCAATGCTGTTTGTGTCGCTTGCGGTTTCGGTATTAAACGTAACGTCGCTTCAGTAATAATGCCGAGCGTTCCTTCTGCACCGACTAATAATTTCGTCAAGTCGTAACCCGTCACATTTTTGATCGTATTGCCGCCCGTACGTATAATGTCCCCTTGTGCGGTCACGACTTCTAAACCGATGACATAATCTTTTGTAACACCATATTTCACGCCATGTGGTCCACCTGCATTTTCAGCTAAGTTGCCACCAATTGTGCAAACAGATGAAGATGACGGATCAGGTGGATACATGAGTTGATGTTGCTCTGCCAACGCATGAATGTCCGCCGTTTTAACACCTGGCCTTGTCTTAATGATTAAATCATCAGGATAAATTGTCACCTCGTCATTCCATTGCGAAAAATCCAGCACAATACCACCATTCACCGGTAATGAACCGCCTGACAAATTCGTCCCTGCTCCCCTTGGATAAATCGGTAAATCATATACATTCGCTAGTTTTACAATTTGTTGCACTTCGGATGTCGCTAAAGGTTGTGTCACAAAATCAGGCAAATACTGTCCGAATGAACCGTCATAGCCATAAGACACCCGCTCTGCAACATCAACAAACACACGCTCTCCCACAATGTCGCGCAATCGTCTTTCAATTTCAAATTGACGTTGTTGTCGCATCGAAATCCCCCCTATTTCTTTCACTTGATGTCGGAATATTTTGATAAAATTGTCATTTTTTATTTTATCACACTTCTTAACATGTCACATGGCAATATATTTCGAAATTAAATCAGCAGTTTGATACAAAGGAGGCAAAATATCCTTACAAAGCGCAAATGCGACATCGCTAAAAACGTGTGTTAAGCTAATACAAAAGAGAAGAAAAGAGGAAATTTCATGTCTAAATTTGATCATGTGCAACCACCGAAACATTTTGCACGTCACCATAAAACATTAATCGTCACGACGCGCTATCAATTCACGAGTGATAACCGCATTTACTTTTCAAATACAGAACATGTCGATTTAGAAAATCATACGTATACATTGGAAGTTGAATTATGGTCTAAAACAGATGAACACGGTATGGCCGTCGACTTTAAAGCTATCGATAAAGTATACCGCGAACATTTGGAACCGTTATTAGACGGCCAGTTGATTAATGATACATTGCCTGATATGAACACGACGGTAGAAAATATCGCGCATTGGATTTGGTTGCGTTTTAATGAATATTTACCAGAAGGTGTGTCGTTGAATACCATTGCCTTGTATGAGACGCCTGAACAAGGTATTAAATTAACACGTAATATTATGGCGCAATAAAGTTCAGCATCAAAAGAACTGTATGAGGAAATATACGTGTTTGAGAGCACAAATAAGACTGGCATATAAGCAATGGGCGCTTAAATGTCAGTCTTATTATTTTATTGGAAGGTGAATAAATCAATTTTCAGGAAATGGTTTCATCAGACAACATTCTTATTGGTATAGTTTTAAAACCATATACTAAGTTTGCATTAGCGCGTTGTGAATTGTAGGCAACGGATGATTGAACTGAAATGTTACCTTTTCAGTTCAAATCATCATCGCCGTAATGATGAGACAACATTTAAAAAATGGGAGGTCAGTCTCACTCTTTTTTGAATTACGATAAATTATTTTGATTTGTTGTCGTCAATCCATTTTTTCAGTCTTTCATTAATAGGATGAATCTTTGCAGTTAAATAACCCATTTTATTTTCAGTCGCATAGACTATACCTAAAAAATGACCGTTGTCTAAAAATGCACCAGAGCCTGATTGTCCCCCTTCTGCAGGCATCGTCGTACTTAGCTCGTGTGTCACTCGATTATAATCTGTTATCGTTCCCGTACTTTTATATTGCTTAAATCCCCCTTTACCACCAGGATAGCCATAACTATAAATTTTTTCTCCTTTTAGCTTTGGTAAATCGGTTGGATTATAAGCATATATCATCGTGTTATAGCTCTTAATATAGTGTTTGTAAGCCGCTGTTTTATCTCTATCAGTTCCTTTAATAATCGCAATATCATCTGCAGCATCAGGATCATATTCTCTAATGATCATCATTCCAAATGGGGTAGACCACCCTGATTGTCCAGGATAGACCTGTCCAATGTAACCTTTTTGTGCTTTACTCCCTGCACAGTGTCTAGCGGTTAACCACATGTTCGGTGTTATTAAAACCGCCGAGCAATATAGTCCATTTTCCGGATCGTATCGCCCATTTAACCTTCCGTTCGGATCCGTTGTCGTATTGACTACAACTTGAGTACCTGGCGTCGGATTATCTTTGGCATTGACGTTGCTGAGTGTGAACATAGTCATTAAGACACATACGCCTAAAACCATTAAAACTTTTTTCTTCATTTTTAATCCCCCTTTGTTTAGTTTTCATGCTTCGATTTGCTGAATGCCCCTTAAAATCAATTCTACATAGTGTATTACATCTTAATAATACACTTTTTACACTATAAAAGGAACG
>NZ_PPQH01000021.1 GCF_002902385.1 Staphylococcus intermedius NCTC 11048
GTATTGAATTAGAAAAATTGACTGTGGTGCATTGTTTCTTTTAAGTAAAACAGGTTGAATCTAATCTTGTAAAAAAGTTTAATATAAATAAACAAATCATTTTTAAAAATATGACAAAATTTTAGTTTTTTCGTTAAATAATGAGGGTATATGCTTGATGTAAACAATTGAATAGGAGGTGGCATTTGATTATGACACGAATTAAAAACTTTATTCTAGGATTACTTATTATGGTAATCGTCGGCTTTTTGTTATTTATGTATATTGACTATCAGCCGTTGAAACAATACCAAAATTACTTTTATCAATTTAATTGGTTCGAACCCTTATTAATAGGTCTGGCTGGATTACTCATTGTCATCGGTTTGATTTTATTCTTACGCGCTTTCAAACCAACATATCGAAAACCAGGTCTTTATAAAGATTATTCAGATGGCCATATATATATTTCACGAAAATCAATCGAAAATACGGTCTATGATACGCTTTCAAAATATGATGAGATTCGCCAACCTAACGTCGTATCTAAACTTTACAACAAGAAAAAGAACAGTTTTATTGATATAACAACAGATTTTATCGTGCCATCAGAATCGACGCATGTCCCATCACTCGTTGAACAAGTGAGATTAGACATCAAAGAAAGTGTTGAACGTTTCTCAGAATTGCATGTCAAATCAGTCAAAGTCAATGTCCGTGACCAGAAGAGAGACAATGGTCCACGAGTCGTGTAAAGGAGGGGTCCTATGTCTAATGAAAATCGAAACGGTCAAAGTGAGCGAGATTCAGTAGAGCAATTTGCGAAGATATTACAAAACTACAAATGGCGTATCATTGGGTTTTTCTTCTTCCTCATTATTGCCATCTTGTTTTTAACACTTGGCTTTTGGAAAACGATTTTAATTATTGTCTTATGTTTAATTGGTATTGGTGTAGGGTATATTAAAGACCGTACACAAGATTTCTTAAATTTACTTAATCGGTTAAGTTGATTCAATAACCCTGGAAAAAGAAAATAAAAAATAAATAATAAAGGAGTTTTTGAAATGGCAGTTGAAAATAATAAAGCAAAAGAAAGTTACAATAGAGAAACAGGCGTGAACGAAACAGAAAGACAACAACGCGAAGAAAATCAAGGTCAACAATTTTCAAACAGCTTAACTTTTTCTGATGAAGTTGTAGAAAAAATTGCTGGTATCGCAGCACGTGAAGTACGCGGTATTCTAGATATGAAAGGCGGCTTTGTTGACAGCATTAGCGGTTCATTTACAGGTGGCAACAATGTGACACAAGGTGTATCTGCTGAAGTAGGCGAAAAACAAGCAGCAATCGACTTAAAAGTGATTTTAGAATACGGTGAATCTGCTCCGAAAATTTTCCGTAAAGTCACTGAATTAATTAAAGAACAAGTGAAACACATTACTGGCTTAGATGTTGTTGAAGTCAACATGCAAGTTGATGACGTGATGACACGTAAAGAATGGCAACAAAAGCATGAGAAAAACAAAGATCAAAACGAAAACAAAGGTTTACAATAATATTTAAAAAATGGAGGCATACGCTACAACACAGCGTATGCCTCCATTTTTAGGTTGAGTCATCATGTAAGGAAACCGCGACTAGGAAAGCGCAGCCATGAAGACAATCAAACACACACTTTATAGCGAAAGGGCAAGTTATATAAAATATTGCACAATAGCATCAAAAAATAAATAAAAAAGAAGTATGAGATGCACAATACATCATACTTCTTTTTCAATGTCATCTAAGCGACTTGTTTTTTCTTCAACATTAAAATAATGATAAAACCGATAAAACCAATGCCGGCAGCAAAATAAATCGTCGCATGTAACGTGATATGTGACACGATTAAACCACCGAGTAGTGCACCGAAACCAATGCCTGCATTAAGTGCCGACATATTCCAACTCATGACTTGACTGTTATCGCCTTCTACTTGGTCAATGAGTCCGGATTGTATCGCTGGATTCGTACTCCATTGAATAATATGCCAAATGAATAACGCAATCAGTAGTATGATGGTTGCTGTCCAAAGTTGATTTAAGACTAGCATCACAATGACAAAGCCACCACCACTCACTAACAACCATGTTTTAAATGACAATTGATCTGTAAAGAATCCTCCCATTGAAGTTCCAAGCATACCCGCGATACCAATAATAAGTAGAGCGAGAGAGACGAATTGGATGTTATGTCCGCCCGATAAAATTAATGGATTAATGTAAATATACGCGACTGAATTGGCCGTTAATAATATAAAAGTAATCGACAGGAGTTTCATCACTTCTCCTTTGTCTATAATTCGACTCGTCTGTACGGATGTTGTTTGTAAGGTCGATTTGACTTCACGTGGCAAGTAAATCATAAGTAACAGACCAGCAATGAGTCCAACTAAAATAATAAGTCCGAATGTAAAACGCCATCCTGCCCAATCGCCAATTAATGTACCAATTGGCACGCCGAAAACATTGGATGCGCTAAATCCTGTATACACAATGCCTAACATTTTCCCACGATTTTCCGGTTTCGCTAATACGACTGTAGTGGAAAGTATTTTAACGACGATCAATGCAGCGGCTGCTGATGAAATGATGCGACCGATAATTAAAATAGTAAAGTTAGGAGAGAGTGCGATCATCAGATTTCCTATTACGAAAAAGGCAATCGCTGACAGTAACACGCTTTTAGGTGAATATTTTTCGGTAAGTTTCACTAAAATAGGACCTGTTAATGCAAAAGTAAAAGCATAAATCGTCACAAGTTGACCGATCCATGCTTCTGATATATTTAAATCTGCGCTCATCAGATTCATAATGCCAGCGACAACCATTTCAACCATTCCTACGATGAAAATACTTAACATAAACGTTAAGGTACGCATGATTGTCATAGCCATTCTCCTCAAATGTAATTTTTGTCTATATGCTATTTTAATACAATTACATAGGATAAGAAATGGTTTTGACTCAATCTTTTATAGAAACAGACTGATTTGATGCTTTCGTCCATTTATTTTGAAAGTGGATTGTCGACTTTAACATACGTATATTCATGTGCTTCGTCTAATGATCGCATCGTTGTGACACATTTATAATCAATCGTTTCGTTAAAAAATACGTCTTGCATATGGGATAAACGTTCGTGTTCAATATCGGACGCCTCAAGTTTTTCGAAACATTGTTCGATTTGTTGACGGACGACAGCCCATAACGTATTTTCAAGTGTGGCATCTTGATAAAAGCGTGCGAGTGTTGCGACAAGTTCACCGAGATGATTTTGTATGGTTGAGTAAAATGCTTTATTAAATACAGACGTTTGACTCTTCGTTAAGATGCGTGATTTTTCATGGAAATGCGATGTATCGTAACCCATTTGTGCTAGTTGTTCAGCATCGATACGTAGCCCTTCGAAGTCGCGGATGAGCATGTGTGAAAACGTCCCTGTACGCGGTTCGAATACAGCAATCGTATTTTGTAAGTGCGCTTCTAATGCGATGCCATATTTGACTAATAATGGAATGACGTAATCGATCAATGAAGCGGCATAAGATCTAAACCATTCGACACGTGCATCAAAATCGATTGTGTCTTCTCTTGTCTCTATATAACGTTCAACCAAGTCAACCATGAGCGGGCGCGCAGTTTTTGGATGGGTGACGACGAGACTGGATGGAATGAGTGGCAATCCATCGTTGGCTACCATGTCATAGATGTTTTGTCTAAATAATGTGCCTAATTGTTCACTACGGCGCTCTTGGTCGTCAGGTGTACTGTTTTCAGGTTGATAAAAATGTGCCCCGGCAATTTCAGGTACTGGTGAAGTTGCGACGTTGTTGAACAGTACATCTTGTGCTAAAATGTCTGTTAATATTTTTGTCATTAAAGGGCCATTATGCGTCGTTTGTTCTGAAAGGGTGCGAATTTCGCCTGTAATATGTACATTGGTTGAAAGTTTAATATGCGGTGTGACGTCAGGCTTTTTAGGCATTAATGTTCGGAACGACAATCCTGCATAGTAGGGCATCGTATAATCTAATGGAATGATTGCTTGTGTGTCGAGTTCATGTTCGTAATCTTTACGAATGATGTGTTCATATTGCCAAGGGTGAACGATTAGAGGCATGTAATCTTCCAATGTCGCATGCGCGTTCACAGCTTGTTGTGCCGCTGTTTGAAGACCATCGAACATGTGATAGATGGTGTCTTGATATGGACCATGTTCTGTCATTGTGCGCACAACATCACGATGAATGAGAATGAACTGCATCGGTATCGGGTGTTGATATTCGGACGAGTAATCAATCGTTTCTTGTGCTGACATCCCTTTACGTAATTTGGCACCTGGATGTATCGGATGACCTTCCACAACGAGTTGCTCGGATGTTAAATAGCCGTCTTCTTGTGATTCTACATAGTCAAGTAAGGATGACGCGTCTTTCAATAGATGTTGTGCTTGATAACTGAGTGCAAGTGTCATATGTGCGGCACTATTTTCCATATCATCACGAAATTGTTCTGCGGCTGCACCTTGATATACTGTATCTTCATTAATGATGACATCGAGTACTTCATTAGGATGCATCACGCGACGGTCTTCTCCATCTGATGTTTTCCAATAAAAAGGTCCTGTGACATCAACGCGGTTAAATGCGTGATGCCCGATGACACGGGCGTACAATGTGTGTTGGCCGTATGTAAAGTGAATCATTAATACTTCGCCGGTAGGTATAGCAGGGTTGTTTAACTGCTCTGCTTGTACGAACGTACTATTGGTATAGCTTCCGACCAAGTTCTCACGGTACAGTGATGCCATCAGTCGGGCTGTAATTTTGTCACGGCCTGTTAAAATATGTTGTTTAAATTGCGTGGCCCAGTTCGAATCAAATTGGAGAAGTGTTTGATAATTCTCCATTTCATCTTTTGTAAAGTCTTTTTCTATCATACTCAGATGATTTTGTTCCGTTTTCATGACGACACCTCATTCATTTTATTTTACAAATACGAAAAGGATTCGTATAATCCATAATATCGGAAATGAGAATGGTTATCAATTAAAGAAGGTGGAAATTTTGGCAAAATGGTTTTTTCCGAGTACCTTTTTACTATTTTTAGGGAATTGGATTGGTCAAATTGCCCTGAACTGGTATGCCTATCAACTCAATCAAAACCCAATGGACCTTGCACTCATCAACTTCTTTAGACTTGCACCGATTTTCGTACTCAGTTTATGGGCAGGCAGTATTGCTGATCGTTATCGTCGTTCAACATTGATTAAAATAACAGTGGCTAGTTCGATGGTCATTACAGGTACTTTAACGGTATGCGTATTGATCATGAATGACATCCCTATGCATTATTTATACATATATGCCTGTTTGCGCGGCTGTATGAGTGCTATTGAAACACCGGTGAGACAAGTTGTATTACCCGATCTCTCCGAAAAACTCACTGTTTCTAAAGCTGTATCATATCATTCCTTTTTATTAAATGTTTGTCGCTCAATCGGCCCTGCTGTGGCGGGATTTATCATTGCAGCATATGATGTGCCAATTGCATTTGTCGTACAAACGATGTGTTATGCACTCGCGCTCATTTCAAGTCTTCCGTTAAAACTTGCAGTCGTCAAACCGGTCAAAAACAAACAATTTTCGTTAGCGGTTGCGGTACAATATTTTAAACTGCATATGCAAGGAAGAAAGATTTTTATCACGTCACTACTTATCATGGCAATGGGGTATTCTTATACCACGATGTTACCGATTTTAACAGACGAGATATATCCGAATAGTGCATCCGTATTTGGTACAGCGATGACAGTGAGTGCCATAGGTGGGATTTTGGCAACGCTCACAATCCCTTATGTGTTACAAAAATTTTCAACAGACAAATGTTATTACTTCAGTTCAATCTTATTTGGTATCGCGATACTTTTATTATACCCTCTTGGCGAAATCGGCTTGTTTTTAATGATCTTTTTCGTTGGGCTTTTTGGTCAGTTTGCACGCACGACGAACCGCATCTATTTTCAAAATGATGTAGATGAAGCGTCTAGAGGTAAAATTTTAAGCGTCATTATGATGGATAGAGGGATGATTCCACTTGGCGCAATGGTACTTAGTTATTTTACAGAATTAATAGGCATTACGTCGACCTTTGTCATCATGGGTGGCGCGACGACCGTCATTGCAATTTTAGGCTATTTAACAAACTTTAAGATAAATGGAGGCAAAACAGTTCATGACACGCACGCATAAACTGAATGCAGATCATAATATTCAATACCGGATTCTCATCGCATGTATGAAAGAGCAATTATTTCCTGAAAAGACCTTACTTCAATTTCAACAAAATCAAGTGATGATTCAGTACCAGCAACATTTGTTACAAGTTCAATACGAAACAATCAGTACATTGTATCAACTCGAATTGACGGGGCCTATTATTTATCGTGTTGGTGCAGAGGAGGTCACAATTGAAACAGTCGAACAATTGATAGATATTTTAAGTACGCATTTTCATATGACATTTCATGAGCAATTAATTGAAGAGTTATTACATAGTCGTCTAGGTCTAAAACTGAGCTATCAACAATTGCGTCAACGCGAACGTGTGATGCGCCATTCATTAAAATTTTCACGTATGCCAGAAACGCTGAACTTTATCGCTTGGTTGAATCATATGAATGGGGATGAGTCGTTCTCAGTCCTTGGCTATACAGAAGGAATGGTTTGGGAAGGACATCCGTCGCACCCGTTAACAAAGACGAAATTGCCACTGAATACAGAAGAAATTCAACAATTTGCGCCGGAATTTATGAAAGTCATTCCTCTAAAAATGGTACTCGTACGTAAAACATTATTAAAAAGTACAAGCATGACAGGGGAAGTGGATTTCGTTTTGAAAAAAATGTTCCCTGATCAAGAAAGTAAATTAAGACAATGGATGCAAACGTATGAAGGGACGCTCGATGATTATCGGGTGATGCTCGTTCACCCTTGGCAATACACGAATGTGATTACTAAACGTTTCCAAACAATGATTGCGCAACATGATGTGATTCCAACACCGTTTACTATTGATTCCAAAGCGACCTTGTCTTTTAGAACGATGCGCTTACTCCATTATCCATACCATGTAAAATTACCGGTGAACGTTCAAGCGACGAGTGCTGTACGTACTGTTTCAACAGTGACGACAGTGGATGGCCCGAAATTAAGTTATCAATTACAAGATATGTTAGACATTTATCCGACATTATCTGTTGCAAGTGAACCCTATGGCGCGCATATTGATGTGGAAGCGGATTTGGCACGTCAGTTTGCGATGATTGTACGCCATTCACCTGAAATTCATACACATGACAATACGCAACTAGTGACGGCTGTCCTGACGCAAGTGAACCCTGTGGATGGACAGGTGGTCGTCGATAGTTTGATTGAATATCTGTACGGGGACATTAATGAACAAACCATTCACCAGTTCATGCGTCAATACATGGAAGCATTGATACCACCACTCATTGCTTATATTCAACAATATGGCATTGCGTTAGAAGCCCATCAACAAAATACAATTATGCAAATAGAGAAAGAAAATGAGGCGTTTTCATTTATTGTCCGTGATTTAGGAGGTTCACGTATTTATCCTGAGACGTTAAAACAAACGGTCCCTAATTTTAAAATTACGAATGAAAGTTTAATTAGTGATGAAATTGAAGCAGTTATTGCGAAGTTTCAACATGCGGTCATTCAAAATCAACTCGGAACATTGATTCATCATTTCCATCATGTGCATCACATTGACGAAGCGCCGTTATACGACATTGCAGCAGAAGTGATTGAGGAAGCCATCGACCCATCACACGCACATGCGGATGCATTGAAACGTGTCTTATTCGGCGACAAAATGACCGTCAAAGCTTTACTCAATATGAGAATGGAACAAAAAGTGAAACAATACGTGCAAATCGACATTCAAAATCCTTTAGAAAGAGAGCTGTAGTCTATGCCTCAAATACACATTAATTTAAGTAAAATCAAATACAATGCGATGATTTTACAGCATATGCTTGCAGAACAAGGGGTACGTATGATTCCAGTTACGAAATGTATGGGTGGCGATACCACAGTTCGTCAACTGTTTCGTGAAATGGGCTTTGACACTTTAGCTGAATCGCGCTTAACGGCAATGATGTCAGACGATTCAAAATCTACGAGACAAGACATGATGATCAAAGGGGCACTGCCACATGAAATCAATGACGTCGTGCGCTACAGTCAAATCAGTATTCAAACAGAACTCGAAACCATTCGTGCGCTCAGTGACGAAGCGGTTAAACAAGGCGTAAAACATCACATTTATTTAATGGTGGATTGGAAAGATGGGCGAGAAGGAGCATTGACCTATGAAGTTGTACCGCTCATTAAAGAAATTATTCGACTTAAAGGCGTCTATTTAAAAGGGTTGTCATTTAACTTTATGTGTTTCCGTCAAATTCCACCGACTGAAGAAGATATTGTGTATATCAATTATTTTATAGAATCGGTCGAACGGGACACAGGCGTACAATTCAAGATGATTTCAGGTGGGAATTCGAGCATGCTCACGTTAGCGATGTATGCCGACCTTGGACGTATTAACGAACTCAGAATCGGTGAAGCGTTGTTTAGAGGTTATGAAACAGCATATCACATGCGTTTGCCGTATTTATTTGATGATACAGTCACATTGAGTGGTCGAATTTTAGAAATTAAACCGCGCTTAAACCTAGAGACGCGTCAATCGTATATGCAAGCTTTAATCGATATTGGTCAGTTGGATACAGTGATTGCTGGCATTCAACCTATGGATCAACAACTGAAAATCGTCGGACACTCCAGTGATACATTGATGTTGAATTTAGGGTTAGCGGATTATTATCAAATTGGTGATCAGATTAAATTTCGCTTAGATTATGGCGCGCTTGCACAGAGTATGCATATGCGTCATATTCCGAAAAGTTATGATGAAGACCTAGGTATTGAACAACTTGTTCATGGACACGTAAATATAAAAAAGAATCATTTTATCAAACAGTATTGACAATGAGAATCGTTATCAACTATTATTAAAATGTATTTGAAAAACACATTTCAAAGGAGTGGCATAATAGTGAAAACAAAGAAATGGTGGGGTATTCTTGCCCTAGTTGCTGTCATGGTACTTGTTGCAGCATGTGGCAATGTAAGTGATTCTGACAAGTCGAAAAACAAGTCAGAAAGTACGAAAAGTGTTGAAATTAAGCACGACGGTGGTACAACTAAAATTGATAAAGAGCCAAAAAGAGTCGTGGCTTTAGAATATTCATTTGTGGATGCATTAGTTGCTTTAGGCGTGAAGCCAGTAGGTATTGCGGATGATGGCAAAAAAGCAAACTTAATTGACCCACTACGCGATAAAGTAGGCGACTACAAATCTGTAGGTGCACGTAAACAACCTAACTTAGAAGTGATTAGTGAACTTAAACCGGACTTAATTATTGCGGATAATAACCGTCATAAAGGGAACTACGAACAATTAAGCAAAATTGCACCAACGATTTTATTACCAAGTTTAGATTCTGACTACAAAGACAACATTGAAGCGTTCAAAACAATCGCCAAAGCATTATCTAAAGAAGATCAAGCGGATAAACGATTGAAAGAACATGAAGAAAAAATTGATAAGTACAAAAAAGAAATTACAATGGATAAAAATCTAAAAGTTTTACCAGCTGTTATTTCTCAATCAGGTCTTCTAGCGCACTCTGATAAATCTTATGTCGGTCAATTTTTACGTGACCTCGGTTTTAAAGAAGCGTTAACGAAAGAAGTTGCGGATCAATTACCTGAATACTTAAATGCACCATACTTGAATATGAACTCAGAGCAATTAGCTGAAGTGAACCCTGAACGTATGTTTATTATGGTGAATGGCGAAAAAGACCCATTCTACGCTAAAATGAAAAAAGACCCAGTATGGAACGAAATCGATGCGGTTAAAAATGATCGCGTACATGTCGTTGATCGTCAAACATGGGCAAAATCAAGAGGTTTAATCTCTTCTGAAGAAATCGCAAAAGAACTTGTAGAGATTTCTAAAAAGGAAAGCAACGACAAGTAATTATTTGCAAGGGATGAAATTGGATGCCTTATTTGTGCACATTGATTCATTCGAAATAAGGCTGACATGTTGGTATTCCTAGACGCTTGTTGATTGCATATAAAAGGTGATTGGTTATGTCAAAGTTAAATACAAAATTAAATGATGAACATCACCAAAGAAGACGCACCACGCTTACATTTATTGTAAGCGTGTGCTTTCTTATTTTTGCAATTTATTTAAATCTTGCAATTGGTTCATCAAAAATTTCATTTCAATCGATGTTAGATTATTTTTTTCATCTTGAAACAACGAAAGCCACCTTTTTGATACATAATGTACGAATGCCTAGAATGATTGCAGCTATGATGATTGGTGCTGCATTAGCTGTTGCTGGGGTTTTAATGCAAGCGATCACACGCAATCCACTTGCTTCACCACAAATTTTTGGTGTCAATGCAGGTGCGTCATTTATGGTTGTACTCATTACCGTTTTTCTCCCTGTATTAGCGGATCATGCAGTTATTTTTGCTTTTGTCGGTGCCTTTATCGGCGGTTTGACGGTCTATACACTTGCGGATACGACTAAAGGGATGACTCCAGTGAAATTAGCGCTCGCGGGGATGACGGTCCATTTATTTTTCACGAGTTTAACGCAAGGGATTATATTGTTAAATGAAGACGCGACAACGACTGTTATGTTTTGGCTTGTCGGTGCACTACATACCATTAAATGGCCCCAAATTTTTCAAGTGTTGCCGTGGATCATCGGTGGACTCATCGCTGCATTGCTACTTGCACGTCAACTTGCGATTTTAACTCTAGGCGATCAGCTCGCAACAGGCCTCGGTCAAAATACGAAACTCATTCGAGCTTTGGCAGGATTGCTCGTCATCATCCTTGCAGGTGCGAGCGTCTCTATTGCAGGTCCCATTGGCTTCGTTGGCTTAATCGTGCCGCATATTGTGAAATACTATTTAAATCGTAATTATTTTTTAATTATGATACTTTCGATGATTATGGGTGCTAATTTGTTATTGATTTCTGATGTGATTAGCCGTCTCATAGCTTTTCCATTCGAATCACCTGTCGGCATCGTGACAGCTTTTGTCGGAGCATTATACTTCTTGTGGATTACAATGAGAGGGGTGAAAACGCGATGAACATTCATTTGGGTAGACGTTATAGTTTTATCATCGTACTTCTTATTGTAGGGGCTATTTTAAGTTTAAGTGCAGGGGCAGTTTGGATTTCACCGACCACTGTATTAAAAGAGGTCTGGTCAGGCGACAACTTTATTTTAAATGAATTTAGAGTGCCCCGTATGTTGCTCGGTATTTTAGTCGGTGCAGCATTATCGATTTCAGGTGCAGTCATTCAAGGTGTGATTCGCAACCCGCTTGCGTCACCAGATGTCATCGGTATCACGAAAGGGGCAAGTTTAGCAGCAGTCATTGTGATCATTGTATTTCCGACTGCACCACTATTCGTACTTCCGGTCGCCTCATTTATAGGCGCATTAGTCATTAGCGTTATTTTATCACTGTTGATTAGTTGGAAAGGTATTAAAGGTTCACAGCTTGCACTCATCGGGATGGCCATTGGTGCGGTTGCAATGGCATTAGTACAATACTTACTCATTCGCAACCCAATGGAAGCAAACATTGCACTTGTTTGGTTAACCGGAAGTCTTTTCGGTCGCTCAATGGATCACGTATTGACCATTTTACCGTGGTTGATTGTAGCGATGCCAGTGATTTTCCTATATGCGAGAAAGCTCGATATTTTACATTTAGGCGATGATGTCTCAACAGCATTAGGGACAAACGTACAACGCACTAAAATGATTTTACTTTTAGCATCCGTGATGTTGGCAGGTGCCGCCATTTCAGTTGTCGGGGGATTGAGCTTTTTAGGTCTCATTGCACCCCACATTGCACGAAGTCTTGTCGGTCATCAGCATCGTCATATTATTGCGATGTCAGGACTCGTAGGTGCACTGCTGATGGTCATTGCTGATGGCTTAGCACGTATCATTGCACCGCCTATCGATATTCCAGTCGGTGTGTTAATCGCGATTATTGGTGCGCCTTATTTCCTTTATGTATTACGCAAAATGTGATAGGCTCGATATTGCATATATATAGAAAATTTTTGTATAATTTATATCTGTTGTTGAACTGGTATATCCGAATGGGAAAAGGTGGACAGAAATGGAAGATTTGAATCAGAAAGAAAAAAATATAGGGAGATTAAAGTTTATTATTCTCTCACTTATTGGGATTGTATTATTTTTAATTCCACTCCCTGTGATAGAAGATGGGAAACATACGACAACGTTACCCATTGCATTTTTAGCCAAACAATTTCAAGCATTATTAGGGCCAGCCATACCATGGATGATTATGTTGATTATTTTTGCTTCGGGCCTATTAACAATATTATGTAGCACTGTATTCAAACATCGTATACCGAAGAATAGCTTTAGAGCGAATGCATTTATTGTGACATGGCCATGGTTTGTGATTCGTATGCTGGCGATGATTCTCGTTTGCATGACATTTTTAAACAAAGGTTTTTCATGGGTTTATTCAGAAGATACAGGTGGACTTATTTTTACTGGGTTACTCCCGACACTCGTCGCAGTATTCTTCTTTGCAGCTATCTTTTTACCATTATTGCTGGAATACGGTTTACTAGAGTTTTTAGGACCTATTTTTAGACCTGTCATGCGACCGCTGTTTACATTACCAGGGCGTTCAACTGTCGACAACCTCGCATCCTTTATTGGTGATGGGACAGTCGGCGTGATGATTACAAGTAAGCAATATGAAGCGGGGTATTATACAAAACGAGAAGCGACAGTGATTGCGACCACATTTAGCGTCGTTTCATTAACTTTTGCCATTGTTATTGCAGAAACGATTGGTTTGATTCATCGTTTCGCGCTCTTTTATGGGACGGTAATTTTAGCGTGTTTCGTTGCAGCATTAATTATGCCGCGGATTTGGCCATTGCGTCACATAGAAGATCGTTTTTCAGATGGTGTCACGGCTGAAGAACGACCAGAAAAGCAATACAATTATAAAGAGTCATTTCGTAGAGGTTATGAAGATGCAATCGTGACAGCTTATCAGGCACCAGGTTTCAAACAATACTTGGTGACCGCATTTAAAACAGTCATGGACATGTGGCTTGTTGTCATCCCTGTCGTGATGACGATCGGTACAGTAGCGACCATTTTGGCGACGTACACACCTATTTTTACATGGATTGGCATGCCTTTCGTACCGATTTTAGAGTTAATGCATGTCCCGGAAGCGCAAGCAGCCTCTGAAACTTTGATTATCGGTTTTGCGGATATGTTTCTACCGTCAATCTTGATTGAAAGTGTAAACAGTCCTATGACACAATTTATTGTCGGTGTTTTAAGTGTCTGCCAATTGATTTATTTATCTGAGGTAGGTGGCGTGATTTTAGGATCAAAAATTCCAGTCGGGTTAGGGAAACTTTTTGCTATCTTCTTAATTCGTACAGTGATTACACTCCCGATTATTGTGTTAGTCGCACATCTCTTTTTCTAAAACAAAATTGAATCGAAAAGAAAACAGGCGTGAGAAACAAGATTCCTCAGCCTGTTTTTTTGCGTGTTTGCGTGATGGGGGTGGGACATAAAAAATTTTGATGATATTGATGTAATATATTGTTTAACTTGCCCTTCCGCTTTGAATTGTATTTTTGATTGCCCTCATGGCTTCCCTTTCTTAGGGGCTGGCCCTTCAACTAACTAACGCTTAATTAAACTATTACATTTGTTGAAGCGTTAGTGGATTTTGGGAGCAGTACAGAAATCTGATGTGCAACAAAGATTTCGTAGTACTGCCCCCGCAAGGCTGACTAGACTTCTCAAAAGTAAAACATTGAGAAGTCAGACAGCTACTGCGTGAAACAGTAGCCTCTATCAAAGTTAATTGACGTTATTTTGTTTTTAACTCTATCCCTCAAAAGTCTCAGCCTTCTGGCAATCATACTCCAAATACAGGAGCAGAGGGCAAGTTTCTGATATGAAGACAATCCATATCATCCAATTATTACGTCCAATTCATCCTCGTTTTCGTCGGTATTATCATCAATTGTAGATATAGCTCCACGATAAATAGGACTGGGAAAACTTAATGTCTCGGTCCCTAGTAAGGGATAAATTAATTTGATAGTATTCTTTTTATAATATTTCCATAATATGGGAAACTTGCCTCATTTTCGACTGTTGTTATTGTAAAATCGTCAAAATGGATGAGACTCGCGAGGGATGAATCAAAGACTTAAATACGATTTCTGATATTTAACAGACATAAAAAATGGGACAGCCTCAGCCATCCCATCAATCATCTCAATTATTATCTCGTCACTTCGTTATATACTTTTTTATCATTAAATGTATAAATAATGTATTGTTGTTTATTTGTATCGATAATCACACGATTTGTTTTCCCAAAAGTAGAACCAATACGATAAACTTTTTTATCATCGACTTCAGGCACTGCATGAATATCTTGATCTTCTTTCACATTAAGGATTTCGTCATTAGGAATGTGAATATCTGCTACTCTCCATTGAATATGTACTTCTTCTTCATTTTTCTTTACTGTCATTGCCATTACAAAACACATCCTTTATTTCGATTTGTAGATTCATTGTAACTGATTGAAACCGTTTTTTCAATCAAAATGAGTTATAAAATAGTAAATGTGTTATACTATTTGAGAAGTGACGGAATATACGAAAATATGTTCGTGTTTTTGTGCGTTTTGTGGTATAATCCTTCCATCAATAGAAAGGTGGTTATCATGACCGGTAAAACGCACTCTGCTGCAGGTATTCTTATCGGAGCTGCAGTGGGTATACATTTTCAATTAGATATTTTTGAAATGGCCACATGCATTATTGTATCTGGTTTAGCGAGTATTTTCCCTGACATATGCCATACACGGAGTCAAATTGGGCAACGGCTGCCTATTATCAGTCACATTATCAAACACCTGTTTGGTCATCGTACTTTTACACATTCTTTACTTTTTATGTTTGGGATTTATTACGTATTACATATTATTGAAACACCAATTTACTATATGATTGGCATTATTTGTGGTATGCTTTCACATGTGATATTAGATATGTTAACACCGAGAGGCGTACATTTATTTTTTCCGATACCTATTCGCATACGTTTCCCAATTCACTTTAAGACAGGTGGTACAATAGATTTATCACTTGCGACAACTTTTAGCCTTGTCACATTGTATCTTTTATTTGAATCGACTATGAAACAGATTTTTAATTATTTTTTGCAATGGTGATGACATGAATCAAAGTGATGTGTTAATGAAATTGAGTCACAGCTTTATAAAAGGAGCGTATAATACATGATGTTAGAAAGTCATAAGCTTGAAAAATATAATCAATCACATTTAACAGAATATGAAAAGTTGATGAGTACGAACGAGAAAGAGCGACTGAACGAGAAAATTGCTCAACTGGATTTAGCAGAGATTCAATCACTCTATCAGCAAGTTTATGTGAACCGTCAAACGATTGATGATGTTTCAGACATCCAAGAGGTGAACTATGAAACAACTGCACAAATGACGGATGAAACCATTGAATTTTATCGACAACTCGGTTTACAAGCCATTCAAGAAGGTCAATTCGCTGTACTATTAATGGCGGGTGGACAAGGAACGCGATTAGGTTACAAAGGGCCTAAAGGTTCGTTTGAAATTGAAGGTGTGAGTTTGTTTGAACTACAAGCACGTCAATTGAAAGGATTAAAAGAACAAACAGGTCATTTTGTAGATTGGTACATTATGACAAGTGATATTAACGATGATGCGACACGTACATATTTTGAAGACCACAATTACTTCGGTTATGATGCGGAACATATCTACTTTTTCAAACAAGATAATATCGTAGCTTTAAATGAACAAGGCCAATTAATCTTAGACAAAAACGGCAGCATTATGGAGACGCCGAATGGTAATGGCGGCATTTTCAAGTCATTGAAAAAAGCGGGTTATCTTGACCAAATGGCTGAACGTCATAATGAATACATTTTTGTTAACAATATTGATAATGTGCTCGTTAAGGTACTGGATCCGTTATTTGCTGGTTTCACTGTGCACCATCATAAAGATGTGACGTCTAAATCCATTGCACCAGTTGAAGGTGAGAAGGTGGGGCGTTTAGCAGTTCGAAATGGTAAAGATACTGTTTTAGAATATTCAGAGCTTGATCCTGAAGTAGCGAATCAATTTAATAATGCAAATATTGGGATTCATGCGTTTCGCCGTACATTTATTGAAAATGTAGTCGACAAACCACTGCCTTATCATCTGGCTATAAAAGAACTTGAGCAATTAGATGATGATTTTGGTGTTGTTAAAAAACCTACATTAAAGTTCGAGCTGTTTTATTTTGATATTTTTCAATATGCCACTTCTTTTGTGACACTACAAGTTGCTCGAAATGAGGAGTTTAGTCCATTGAAAAATAAAGAAGGAAAAGACAGTATTGAAACAGCAACAAATGATTTGAAACGTATGAACATCATTGAATAGAGGTAATGTTATGACAAAAAGTGCTAAAAAGAAAAAAACGACGTTAGAAACATTTAAAGAAATGAACCCTTTGTCATTTGGAGAAGAAGTGGGAAATAGCGTCTCGCACGGTGTCGCAGCATTCATCATGTTAATGGCCCTACCTTATGCGGCTGTATACAGTTATGCCCACCACGGCGTACTGATGTCTGTCAGTGTGTCTATATTTGTCATTAGTATCTTTTTGATGTTCATTTCATCAACGGTGTATCATACGATGCAACAAGCGTCTCCTCATAAATATGTCATGCGTATTATTGACCACAGTATGATTTATGTGGCCATCACTGGTACGTACACACCGGTTTCACTTGTGCTCGTTGGTGGATGGCTCGGATGGACCATTATGATCATCCTTTGGGGTACGACGATTTGGGGGATTTTGTATAAAGCGATTGCGACAAAAGTCAACCCTAAGTTAAGTTTGATGATATATCTTGTAATGGGATGGGTCGGTGTCATTTACTTACCTATCATCATCAGTCAATCAAAATGGATGTTCTTTATTTTCATTTTATTAGGCGGTTTGGCTTATACGATAGGGGCATGGTTTTATGCACAAAAGGATAGACCTTATTTTCATATGATTTGGCATATATTTATACTTATCGCTTCATTATTCCATTTCATAGGTATTTTATATTTTATGTAGGTGGGTGTTTAGATGAAGCATCATTACAAGCTTTTCATGTTTGTACTAACGCTTTTACTGCTGTTTCAAGTGTATTTTGCATATTACTACATACTCGGTGAAGGTGCGATAACGACTTCTCCACTTTTTGGGGTAATGTCTTTAGGTTTAGGTGTCGTGATTGTCATTATCATGATTTCCGTACACCGACAACATAAAAAGAACAAGAAATCATAGTAGAGAGAGACTGTTCCGAGACGTCAATCCATCCTGTAATGCGGGAGGGTGATGTTACAACAGTCTCTTATCTTTATATGGAAAGATAAAATATTTCATGAATACTAAAAATGAATATTGAATATAGACGGTTGGATACATAAAGTTTGATTTTATGGCTTAGCGAATTCAAAATAAAGACAGATATTGAAAATGTACGAATTCAAATTGTAATGAAACCGACTTTCGAATTGCTTCAAAGATATGAATGTTTGAAGGATGTATCAAGTGTAGTCATGATAGACAATTCGATATAGAAAGGTGAAAGTGTTGGGCATCCACTTCATCTTTTTTCAAATATTTTGATAGAAATGAGGCGTCCAGATACCGATGTTAAAGGGTTTTCGTCTTACTAACAAGATGTCCACGACAACAATTACTTACATGGAAAGGTAGAAAAGTATGAATTTAAAGAGAGTTAGTATTATTTGCTCCCTAGTATTAATCATGTTTATGGCAGCTATCGAAACGTCGATTGTCTCATTAGCTTTACCGACAATGCGTGCTGATTTACATGCTACACAACCCATTTCACTTGTCTTTACAGTGTATTTTGTAGGGATTGTGTTATCGATTCCTATTTTAAGTGAGTTAATGTCACGGATAAAAATCATTTACGTGACCATGCTAGGGTTAATTTTATTTACAGTTGGTAGTCTCCTATCAGGGATGAGTTCCCAATTTGAAATGTTAGTCTTTGCGCGCTTACTGCAAGGTATCGGCGCAGGGATGAATATGTCTTTAGCGCAAATCGTTCCTAAGCTCGCATTTGAAATTCCATTTCGTTATAAGGTGATGGGGATTGTCGGCAGTGTTTGGGGGATTTCAAGTATACTTGGTCCGTTTCTCGGCGGATTTATTTTAGAAGTCTCATCATGGCACTGGTTATTTTACATTAATATTCCTATTGCAGTCATTGTGATAGTGCTCGTGTTGACGTCATATCATTTTGAAAGTGAATCGACGTCTAAGCATAAAGTTGATTTTGTCGGAATGGGCTTGTTTTATGTGTTATTGGCATTACTCATGGCGAGTGTGCTCATTACAGGTTATATTGCGATGAATCTCATTTGTTTCATCTTGTTCGTTATCCTCTTTGGTGTCATCATCAAACGTTCGAAACAAACGGCATTGTCATTTATCCCGATTAAAGAATTTAGCTCTAATGTACGATTAGCATTTTTTACGGACTTTTTTATTGCAGTGACATTAATTGGCTTTAATGTATTTATTCCATCCTATTTACAGGATCATTTAGGTTTAAGTCCTTTACAAAGCGGTCTCATCATATTCCCGCTGTCAATCGGATGGCTGTTGATTAATTTCACTTTAGAAAAAATTGAAGCCAATCGTACCGTTCGAGGTTTATATTTACTTGCAATAGGTATTTTAATTGTAGGAAGTATCACGGTGTTGATAGGGGCATTTCATCCTATCGTTGTTGCAGCCACATTATTCTTCTTAGGGATGAGCTTTGGAACAGCTTATACGAAAGATAGTGTGATGGTGCAAGAAGAAACTTCACCTGAAAGTATGAAAAAAATGATGTCGCTCTTTACATTAACCCGTAATATGGGGAATTCAGTAGGATCTGCAATCATTGGTTATATTTATGCGATGGATACAGTGTTCTTTAAAACAAGTATCCAAAATGTTATGGTATTTTGTATCATTGTATTGATCGGTTTATTGATGGTTTGGTATACACGCCAAGATAAAAGTTTACAGACAGTATCTGAAAAATGATAAAAGATATGGGGAGGTTTGATGATTGAAAGGAAAGTTTAATTTGTTTAACTTTGTCACTTTGTTAATCATCCTCTCCATTTTTATTGTTTCTGGGGCTATATTTTTAACATTGCTCGGTTTTGGCTTATTCGGTTTGAGTCGATTATTGATATATTTCCGCCTAGGCATGTTTACTTACAATGAAGGGTTTTATGACAATTTAATTTATTATGGCAGTTATATTATCCTTGGTTACTTTGTGATTTTTGGTGTCGAGTATTTGATGGATTGGCTCCAAAAGAAATTATATCCGAATCCGTATCTTGAGGGCTTCACATTTCATTTGATTTCATATGCAATGATGATGACGATGTTTTATTTTGTCATTCATATCCATTATCAATATATTCAGATCGACTATTGGGTATTGATGTTAATCGTCGCATTTCTCTACGTTTGCAAAGAAGTATTTTATCCGGATGCTGAAGATTTGAATCGAAAATAGTAGACATCAAAGCGCATTTTAATATGTAATCAAAAACTTTGCCAAGCTAACTTTTTAGTCGTAAAATAAAGCATTGGTATAGAAATGTAAGAGGAGGAAAGTGTATGCACAAAGGTGTTCATATTGATAAACCACAAAGAAATATCATCGTTGCTGTGATTTTAATTAGTGCCTTTATTGCTATTTTAAATCAAACATTATTGAATACTGCACTTCCTAGTATTATGAGAGGGCTGGATATTCATGAAAGTACCTCTCAGTGGTTAGTTACAGGATTTATGTTAGTGAATGGGATAATGATTCCATTAACGGCATATTTAATGGATAGAGTGCCGACAAGAATGTTGTATTTAACAGCGATGGGAACTTTTGTCGTTGGTTCTATCGTTGCAGCGTTAGCGCCGTCATTTCCGATATTGATGACTGCACGTGTGATTCAAGCAATGGGGGCAGGTGTCATTATGCCGCTCAGTCAGTTCACACTTTTTACGTTATTCCCTAAAAATCAACGAGGATTCGCGATGGGGCTATCAGGGCTTGTGATTCAGTTCGCCCCAGCTATTGGACCGACATTGTCAGGGGTACTTGTAGATCATTATTCATGGCGTGCACCGTTATTCGTTGTCGTTGTCGTTTCGATTATTGGCTTGGTCTTTGGTTGGCGTTCAATGCGTAACTTTAGTGATACGAAAGAAGTCGTGCTGGATAAAGCATCAGTCGTCCTTTCGACACTTGGCTTTGGGATGATGTTATACGGATTTAGTATTGCAGGTGCTCGTGGGTTTGATGATTTAATTGTATTGGTTAGTTTGATTGTAGGGATAGCTATTGTGGCATTATTCATTATCCGTCAATTACGTATCGACAACCCTATTCTCAAATTGTCGGCTTTTCGCACAAGAACATTCACATTAACATCCATTACATCCATGATTGTCTTCACATCAATGGTTGGGCCAGCACTGTTAATTCCGATTTATATTCAAAATTCACTCGGATTGTCAGCACTATTATCTGGACTGGTTGTATTACCAGGTGCCATCATTAACGGTGTCATGTCAGTCGTGACGGGGCGTTTATATGATAAAGTTGGCGCGAGAGTACTTGTCATACCAGGGTTCGCATTACTTTTAATAACGACATTAATGATGGCGCAATTGACTGCACACACATCATATATGTATGTCATAATCGTCTTTACAATTCGCCTGTTCTCAGTGTCGTTATTGATGATGCCACTGAATACAGCGGGAATTAACGCATTGCCAAATGAAATGGTGTCACATGGCACAGCGATTATGAATACGTTACGGACAATTTCGGGATCAATGGGAACAGCACTGATGGTTACATTGATGAGTTTGGGTGCAGGTCTTTATCAACCGGATGCATCTACTGCCCAAGAGATGATTCAACGTGAAGCGATGGCGCATGGTGTAGATTTAGCATTTTACGTCACTTCAGGTTTCTTATTGATCGGGTTTATCACGAGTTTCTTTATTTACGATAGAGGAAAAAAAGAACCTTCGAATAAACGACACGTCGTCCGTTAACAATAGGATAATAGATAAAACATCAAACAGCATCACGTTGTTTGGTGTTTTTTTGAGTTACTAGAAGCGGTGTGAATCGGTGGGGTTATTTCATCTCAAGGCAGTGATGGAACTAAAAATTCAGAATGCGCATCGCAAATGTGAGCCAAAGACATTTTAAGATTATAATTGAAAATAGATACACCAAAAGGGTCGTATTCATTTTTGAGTACAGGTGGAGTTTTTACCTTATGCAATACGGAAAAAGTTTGTTAAAATGAGGAATAAAGCGTATACAAAAGGAGATGTCGGAAGTGTTAACAGTCGAACAAGTGAAACAACTTATCGGAGAAATTAGCGACCCAATTATTAATGTTCCTCTAAAAGAAACTGAAGGGGTTGTAGAGGTGACCATCAAAGAAGAAAAAGCGCATGTCAGCGTCAAAGTAGCGATGGCCCAATTAGGAGGACAACCACAACTTGAATTACAAATGGCGATTGTGGAAAAGTTAAAAGAAAACGGTGCGAAAACGGTGGGCATTCGTTTTGAAACGCTTCCTGATGAAAAAGTAAAAGCATATGCTGGTGCGCAACAACAAGAAACACAAACCATTGAAGACGCACTAGCGAAAGGCAATAACCTTGAATTTATTGCGATTGCTTCCGGAAAAGGTGGCGTAGGTAAATCAACAGTCGCAGTGAATTTGGCAGTCGCATTAGCACGTGAAGGCAAACGTGTTGGTTTAATTGATGCAGATATTTACGGATTCAGTGTACCAGATATGATGGGAATCGATGAAAAGCCAGGTATTGAAGGGAAAACGGTCATTCCAGTTGAACGTCATGGTGTTAAAGTGATTTCAATGGCATTCTTTGTTGAAGAAAACGCACCTGTCATTTGGCGTGGGCCGATGTTAGGTAAAATGTTGACAAACTTTTTTACTGAAGTGAAATGGGGAGACTTAGATTACTTACTATTAGATTTACCTCCAGGCACAGGGGATGTTGCGCTCGATGTACATACAATGTTGCCATCAAGTAAAGAAATTATCGTCACAACACCCCATCCAACAGCCGCATTTGTTGCAGCGCGTGCAGGGGCAATGGCCAAACATACGGATCATTCAATATTAGGCGTGATCGAAAACATGTCTTACTTTGAAAGTAAAGAAACTGAAAATAAAGAATATATTTTCGGAAAAGGCGGAGGACAAAAACTTGCTGATGAATTACAAAGTGAGTTACTTGGACAATTGCCTTTAGAGCAACCGTCATGGAAACCTGTAGACTTTTCACCTTCTATTTACCAACCAGAAGATGGTTTAGGACAACGATATAAAGAAATTGCACAAAAAATCATCGCTAAAACACAACAATAAAGATTAATGCCGAGTAAGATATGCATATTAGGCTTTCTTGCTCGGCGTTTTAATAGATGTTGTAATAATAATAAACTTAATTGATAGATGTGAGGCTCGACTTTTTATAAGTATTGAAAAAAAGTTAAAAAAAGGGGTTGCATTTTCTGTTCGACCTGTATACAATATATTCTTGTGAGCGAAATAAAACGTTCATTTGAAATAAGAAATTAAAAAATTAAATTTCTTATTGACAACATATCACAGTGGTGATAAGATATAAAAGTCGTTAAAAACGGCAAAAAAAATTTAATTCAAAAATGTTTGAATGGTGTAAAATTTACTATTGCAAACTTTGAGAATTGAGTTTAAAATAATAAAGGTCTTGTTAATTAAATGAAGTTATAGTAAAATTGTTTAACAAGCGTAATGAACATTGAAAACTGAATGACAATATGTCAACGTTAATTCCAATAATTTGAGTACTTCAAAAGTACTTTCAAGAGTGATTGACTTAAACAATC
>NZ_PPQH01000022.1 GCF_002902385.1 Staphylococcus intermedius NCTC 11048
TATGAAAAGATATATAAATTTAATGCGAATATGCGCTTTGAACTGAATCAACATACTTTGAAAAGGGTGTACCCAAATAAAAAATATCAAATGTTGAATGCGAAAAGTATTGTCGAACAAGTGCTGCCTTTAATGACAGAAATGGTTGCGTACATTTATCGTGTCGGTCGTCCAGTTGTCATGTCACTCACAGGCGGCTTTGATTCGAGAGTGTCTCTTGCTCTATTGAAAAACAAGTTACCGCATACGTTATTTTTTACATATTTAAAGACGGATGAAAAGAAAATCACAGGTGCGCAAAAGAAAATTTATGATTCAGATCAAAAAGTGGTTTACTTTCTCGTTAATCAACTGAACTTGAAGCATCTTTTTTTCAACATTGATCAGCGCGAGGGGGTTCAAGTAGTGGATGATTTATATGCGAATTATGAATCTGAGCATTCTATAGAGATCGTCCATTATTATAGTCAAGATGTAAAGTTTCAAAATGTTTCACATGTGAAGTCGTCGTTATTTGAACTTGCAAAAGGAATAAGACCTAGCGCATTGGAAGAGCAAGGAGTTGCTATCGAGGCATATGTCCCATATATAAAAAAATGGTCTCCTATCAATCAGACATCATGGATTCAACAGGTATTCACACAATTTATTGAAAGAAACGAAATCAATTTTTGTTTGGATAAAGGATACCACCTCTATGATGTCTTATATCTCGAGTCTAGGATGAATGGTTGGCATAGTGCAATTATTCAAGAAAGTGATCCTTACATGGAAGTATATAACTTCATCAATTGTAGATTTATTTTGTTTCGTTTGATGGAAATGGATTATGAAGAGCGAAAGACACACGTATTTCATAAGGCAATCATTGACGAGTGTTGGCCGTTACTCCACTTTTTTGGATTTAATACAGACCAAAATTTATATGACCAATATCAAAGTTTAAAAAAGCAACTTAAAACAGTTGAAAATCATCAAAAGCCAATACATGGCACAAAATTAAATTACGAAACACAAGATTTTAGTAAAATAGCGCAACAGCAAAGCATTCGTTTTAAATTGAATCAGCAAAAATTTATCGCACATCAAATCTACTGTTTAAACATTTTGAACCCGTGTGATAATGCAGTTTCTATCTCTATCCGTACTTTTTATCAAAACAATAAAGGTAGAGGACACATTTTTATGACAATCGATCATGTGAAATACGATATTGTGGATTTAGGATATGAAAGCATAGAGAAAACATTGTCTCCGCATTCATATTTATCAATTGAACTTCAATCTACGAAAGATATCGAAAAATCTTCCTGGATAGAAGCGGCTAAATTTCAAATCACAGAATCTAATTCGAATAAGAAGGTTATAGAATGAGAGCAATCATAGAGATTTACAAAGAGCAAGTCATGAATTTACCTAAAATTTTTAAATTAGCGATTTATAACATGAAAAGTCAATATGCCAACCACTATTTAGGTATCTTTTGGAACATTTTGCAGCCGGTGCTCCAAGTGACCATTTACTATATTGTTTTTGGATTAGGGTTAAGGGGGAGTTCTAGCTCAATCATGGGCGTGCCTTTTATTGTCCATCTGGTTTCAGGTTTATTTCCTTGGCTTTTTATATCACAAGGGATCAACGCGGGTGCTTCAGCAATTCAAAAGAATATTGGTTTATTAGCTAAGATGAAGTTTCCTTCTTCTATTTTTATATCGATTGCACTTACCAATAATATGATCAATTTAATGATTACAACAAGTATCGTATTTGTCATTTCATTCGTGAATCATTATGTTCCATGGTGGCACTATTTTTGGTTTATTTATTTCTTAATCGGCGCTTTTTCAATTATTTTCGGTATTTCTTTAATTATGAGCACATTGACTGTCATTGTTAGAGATACAAAAAACTTATTGCAAAACGTCGTTCGTATGCTCTTCTTTTTGACACCAGTATTTTGGGTGTTAGAAGAACAACACGGCATTTTAGCAAAGTTAGCCAGCTTAAATCCTTTCGCATATCTCGTTGGCGTTTATCGCACAGCATTCATACATCACCAAACAGCTGTCTATGGTACGTGGTCTGATCATATTTATTTTTGGATGACGACTTTTTTACTGATTTTAATTGGCTCAGTTATACACATAAAATTCAGAAAAAGAATTCTAGATTATATATAGGGGCTTAAAATATGAAATCTAAAAAACTATTAATGATTACACAAAACTTTTATCCGGAATTAGGCTCAGCAGCAAATCGTATGAAAATGTTGTTTAAACACTTCACTCAAGAAGGTGTCGTCACCCACGTATTGACAACAGAACCTTCATATCCTAATCATGAGTTGTATCAAAATCAATACTATTTTGATGATGACATGATAAATCGTTATGAAAACGAGAGCATTGTCCGCATGAAAATGCTTTGTGAAAAACAAAATAAAAATCTCCTCGCACGGTTAATGTACTATGTCGAGCAATATATAAGGGTAAGACATTATATTTACAAACATAAAAATGATTACGATTATATTTATGTTACGAGTCCAAATATTTTTATTGCTTGGGCGACTTTGTTTATGAAAAAAGCGAAGAGACCTACTTATATTTTAGAAGTTCGAGATTTATGGCCAGATAGTGTGAATGGGATTAAAGGGGTAAACCTTAAATTGACTTGGCCATTGCTTAAACGATTGGAGAAATTGATGTATCAGCGTGCGGATAAAATTGTCATTAATAATAAAGGATTTCAGGAACATATTCAACGTATGTTAAGCAAGGACAAACAGATTCAATATATTCCTAATTCAGTGAGTGAGGAAGAACGTTTCACGGAAGAGAAATTTAACGCGTTTCATGTGATTTACACTGGCAATATCGGATACGCGCAAGATGTCGAACATTTAATCGAATTGTTTGAAGGACTTAATGATAATCAAGTGTATAGTACAGCGATTGTGTATGGGGTAAAAGCACCGAAATTTAGGCAGGCAGTTCAACATTTAGAGTATGTGACACTTAAACCAGTGATGAGTCGTGAACAATGTCTTAAAGAAATTTCTAAACATCACATTGCGCTATCGATTTTGAATGATGATGAAATATTTTTAAATGTGTTGCCCGGAAAAATTGTGGATGCAATAGGGGTAAATACGCTCCCTGTTACAAATATTGGTGGAAAAATGGCTGAGGACATCAATATGTTTCAAATCGGTTTTGCGGAAAAGAATGCGACACCCAAAGTATTATTAGAAAAAATTTTAAAGTATAGAGATCATCCTTCATATTTTGAAACACAGTTAAAAAATGCGAGACAGTATCGAGACCAATTTTTAAACTGGGAAAAGAATATTAAAACTTTAATGAGCTTTCTTAAGGGGTGAATCATATGTCAGCAACGCAATATAATGTCATCTGTGAAAATGTGACTAAAATTTATGATTTAAATCGGAGTAAAAAAGACAAATTGCTTTCTTTATTCACTTTGGGTAAATCTTATTCGTTCAAACCATATTATGCACTGAAAGATGTGAGTTTCAAAGTAGAGCGGGGGACTTCTGTCGGTATTATAGGATTAAATGGCTCAGGAAAGTCTACGTTGTCTAATATTTTGGGGGAAGTCGTGATGCCAACATACGGAGAAGTCCATACAGAGGGGAAACCTTCTCTTATTGCGATTGGTGCGGGCCTTAACCCTGCATTTACAGGTGAAGAAAACATACGTTACAAATGTTTGATGCATGGGATGTCTACAAAAGAGATCAATGAAAAGTTTGATGACATTGTGAAATTTAGTGAATTAGATGAATTTATCTACCAACCGCTTAAATCCTATTCTAGTGGGATGAAATCGAGATTAGGTTTTTCTATTGCGATTCATACGGATCCTGATATTCTCATTGTGGACGAGGCGTTATCAGTCGGTGATGAAACATTTTCGAATAAATGTATTGAACGTATGAAAGCATTTCAGGAGGAAGGAAAAACAATCTTTTTTGTGTCTCATTCTGCCAGTCAAATTCGAAAGATGTGTGATAAAGCACTGTGGATTCATTACGGTCAAATGGTCGCATATGATGATGTCAATTCAGTGATCAAGCGCTATAATGCACTTGTTCAAAAAATAAAACACATGCCTAAATCAGAACAAGTAGCGTATAAGAAAAAGAAGTTAAAACAACAACAAGTGGGTGATTGTAATGCGTCAACCCTATCACAACACCAAGATGTCTCCTTAATGACGCATGGATTAATAAGTATTACGTTAGTCGGTTGGTTCGTTGCATTGTATTTTCAATTAATCGGTTAGGAAATGGGGGACTTCAATGATTCAATTCAATTACGATACATTAACGCTAGAGGATTTGTTAAATGCGAATAATCAAAAAGTCAAACTTAATGTAGATGGTATTGATTTTTATATCTTTGTTCATATCAAACCCAATACGGATCGACTCCTCGTGCATTCCAATGGTGCAATTGACAAAAACAAAGCAGAACCACCCGTGTTTTTGAGAAAGAGTTGGCGAGATGATTTTGATGCGCATTGTCTGTTTATAGATGATCGTACGATACATGATAGCCCTCTCAGCTTAGGATGGGGATTAGGGACTAAAGATCGATTCTATATTGAAGATTATGCCCGAATTAGCCAAAAAGTGAGTCGACTGTTAAATGTAGAGGATCATCAAGTGACTTATTATGGAAGTTCAGGTGGTGGATTTATTTCAATGATGTTGGCGATTCATCATCAAAATTCTCGAG
The DNA here is from genome assembly GCF_002902385.1 of Staphylococcus intermedius NCTC 11048. Classification (GTDB taxonomy): domain Bacteria; phylum Bacillota; class Bacilli; order Staphylococcales; family Staphylococcaceae; genus Staphylococcus; species Staphylococcus intermedius. Next base: position 4,764 of record NZ_PPQH01000022.1, read on the forward strand.
CCATTGTCAACAATCCACAAGCCTATGTACATCGGTATAGTCGCAACCATGTATTAAAGGCCTATCAATTTGTATTTGGAGATATGGCGTTTAATGACGTGAATCAAATGTTTGCCAATCGTGTCTCCGTTACCAGTCTTATGAAAAAAAATAACTATATCCCTGAAATACTCTATATTCAAAATCGTTTGAGTCACAGAGATATGGAAGATCATGTCATGCCTTTTATGCAAATGTTAGACAAATACAAGCTCGACAGTTCTCGCATAAATTTTCTATTGTATAACGATAAAAAATCAGGACATAACCCACTACCTAAAGATAAAACGGTGGAATTAGTTAATTTATTCATGAAGCGGCAGTTGAATGTTTATTAATAATTACTTTTGCGTAGCAATCATATCAAGGGAGATGACAAAGTGAAAAAAGTAGCGATGTTCGTGTGGAATCATTTCACCAACGATGCACGGGTCAATCGAGAATGTACGGCACTCGCTGAAGCGGGATATGATGTCGATTTAATTGCGATTAATGACCCTAAAAATAAAGATATACAAGCATTTGAACAACGAGAAAATCATTTTCGTGTTCATCGTGTCAGACGCTATCCTTTTTTAATTCAAGCGTATGCAGATTACGGGAAAAAGTTTCTCATCGTCATCGGTGGGCTCTCTTTCACAATTGCAGCAGGGCTATTTTATCTCAATTTAAAGTTGATGTTAAGCTATGCCATGTTGTTAGTGACTGCATTCGCGATAATGAAAGTGAAAAAAATACGTAAATGGGTGGTTAATAGTGCCATTATAGCGCGTATGATTGTGAAAGGTTATATGATGAAAGCAGATATTTATCATGCAAATGACTTGAATACGTTACCTCAAGGGATTGTGTGTTCAAAATTGCGTCTCAAACCCAAGCTGCTCGTCTACGATAGTCATGAAGTACAATCCGATCGTACCGGCTACAATTCAGAGCGTATTAAGAAAATAGAACGCTTTTTGTTACGCTTTGTCGATACGATGATGGTTGAAAATCATACACGCGCAAAGCATAATGAACAATTGTATGGCTTTTATCCGCAACCTTTATACAATTATTCCGCGTTATACGATATTGAAAAACAACCGCATATGAATGTGCATGCTAAGTTAGGCATCCCAGCTGATGAAAAAATTTTACTCTATCAAGGTGGATTGCAACAAGGTCGAGGCTTAGAAAAGTTGATTGAAGCAATGCCGATGATTGATGAAGGGGTGCTTGTTTTTGTCGGGGGCGGAAAGCTTACAAATACACTGAAAGCCCAAGCACAGGCCTCACCAGCAAGCGACCGTATCTACTTTTTAGACAAAGTGCCGTTTGAACAATTGCCAAGTATTACGCGAGAGGCATTCGTCGGCTTTCAAGTGTTACAAAATATTTGTTTTAACCATTATTCTGCAAGCTCGAATAAACTGTTCGAATATATCATGGCGCACGTGCCTGTCATCTCATGCGACTTTCCAGAAATTCAACGTGTCGTGGAAGACAACCAGGTGGGGATTGCGACTGACACCCATGTAAGTGAAAACATTGCGCAAGCGGTGAACCATTTGCTGCGTCATCCTGAAGATTATGAACGTTATCGTGCGAATACGCGTCGTACGAAAATGATTTATAATTGGCAAAATGAAAAACAAAAATTATTAAACGTGTACAACACACTTGGTGATAAAGTTTCATATATAGGGAAAATACAGCCTCAAATGAAATGATTGACTCAAACTTTTGACCGATATTGAAATTTATTTGATATGAATATGTCTTAATATCCATTTAATGGGGTATATCAATTGTAAATAATCATATCGGAGGTTTTTATATATGAAATTTAAAATGTTGTCTTTATTATTAGCATCAGGTATCGTCTTAGCAGCTTGTGGTAACGACGATGATGATGACCAAAAAAATACGAGCAACACAGATAACAACACAAAAACGGAACAAACGACTGATAACAATCAAAATAGTGATGACAATGATCGTGATGACAGCGATGATCAAAACACAAATCAAAACGTTAAAGGTCAAACGATGGATGTTAAAGATGTAAAAACAACACCTGAAGACGCCATTAAAACAGCGAAATCGTCATTTGATGGTGACGTGAAACAAGTGGAATACAAAAAAGAAAATGGTCAATGGGTATATGACATTGATTTAAGAAGCAACAATGAAGAAGCAGAAGTCAAAGTATCTGATAAAGATAATAAAGTGTTGAATACAGACAAAGAAAAAGAAATGGACAACGATGATGACAAAACGATTAATTATGCAGATGCCATTGATTTTAAAGAAGCTGTGAAAAAAGCACAAGATCAACAACAAGGTGACTTGAAAAAATGGTCATTAGATTATGATGACGGTCAATTTGTATACAACATCGAATTACTGACGGATAACGGCGAACAAGAATTAGTACTCGATGCGAAATCGGGTAAAGTATTACAACAAGAAAATGATTAATCTGTTATAAAAAAGGAAGGGAATAGGACATAAATATTTTTGATGCTGTGGATGCAGTACTTTGTTTAACTTGCCCTCCCGCTATGAATTGTATTTTTGATTGCCCTCATGGCTTCGCGTTCTTAAGGGCTGGCCCTTCAACTAACTAACGCTTGATTAAACTGTTACATTTGTTGAAGCGTTAGTGGATTTTCCGGACCAGCTGATTCCTCAAGAGTCTCAGCCTTCTGGCAATCTAACTCCAAATACAGGAAGTAGGGGCAAGTTTCTGATATGAAGACAATCCATAGCATCAACTTTTCATGTCAAACTCTTCCTCATTTTCGTCGTTATTATCATCAACTGTAGATATAGCTCCACGATAAATAGGACTGGGAAAACTTAATGTCTCGGACCCTTTTATATGGAGTATTTCTATGGACAATATTGTAACATTTCGAGAAAGGCAGCTTGAAAGTCTTCAGCTTGAATATCCATGAGTACGTGTGTTGAACTGTCTGTTACGTTAAAGTCAACAAATGTTGCGCCACGTGCATGGGTACCACTTAATTCTACCTCTACTTGAGCAGGACGTACTGTAAATAAATCGGGATAACATAAATACATCATTGTATAGGCATCATAAACGTTTAAGCCATCTAAAAATGATTCACCTCGATAATGTTGGAACAGATGATACAACATATGACCAGTTTGATTCATGTCCTTTATTTTTGGTAATAAGGTGTGAGGTAAGTTGGATGCACGTGCAATATCCAGTCCTGCCATGACAATAGGTATACCAGATTGAAAGACGATATGTGCGGCTTCTGGATCTGCATAGACGTTAAATTCTGCGGCAGGGGTAATATTCCCTGGTCCAGCACTCCCACCCATTAACACGATTTGATGAATATATGTATGCACTTCGGAATACATTTTCAAAAGTAACGCGATATTTGTGAGCGGTCCAATCGGCACTAACGTCATCGGTGTCGTTGATTGAAGGAGTAGGTCTTTCATTGTCTCCACACTATTATTTGAAATGAGTGGTGTCGTAGGTTCATCAAATGCATAACCTGCCATACCGCTTTCGCCATGAACATGAGGGGCGTGGACCGGCTTTTGTATAAGTGGTGACGCTGCGCCTGATGCAACGGGTACACGGGCATGAAAATATTCAATTAATTGTTGGGCATTCCTCGTTGTTAAATGGAGTGGGACATTACCATGCACAGTGGATATCAGTTGTACGTCAAGTTGTGGATGATGAAGTGCCAGACTGATTGCAGCTGCATCATCAATGCCAGGATCTGTATCAATAATGATTGGGATAGACATTTTATTAAAACCTCCTTTTAAATCTATAGTAAGACTTTGTTTGATATCATTCAACTTGGAGGAAAAGTGATTAAAGTATAAAAGGGGATGCCGCAATATCAATAGGGTGTAAAAGAATAAATAAAAAAGCACTAACACATCACGTGTTAGTGCTTTTTTGTCATGGGTTAAATGTGTGAACCATGACCGCCTTGCATTACCCAGTATGTTCCGATAACTGTAATCAATGTAATGATAATCGCGAAGATAACTTTTGCAAGTTGAACACGACCATCTTTACCTTCAGTTAAGTGCATGAACATTAAGAGTTGTAAAAACGCTTGGATAAATGCAAATCCGAAAATAATTGTTACTTTTGCATGAAATGACAATGATGTATATAGAGTCACGAAAACAGCGAGTAAAGTTAAAATAATTGAGGCGATAAAGCCTATTGTATGTTTTACAATTGTATTCATCCGCTATACACCATCCCTATCATATACACTGCTGTGAAGATGAAAATCCACACAACGTCTAAGAAGTGCCAGTATAAACTTACAATAAATAATTTTGGTGCATTATATTTTGTAAGTCCGCGAGTGGCAACTTGGATTAATAAACAAATAATCCAGAAGATACCAACTGTAACGTGAGCACCGTGCGTTCCTAAAAGAATGAAGAAACTTGACCAATAAGATGCAAGTTGTGGCGTAGCACCTTCATGCGCATAGTGACTGAATTCGAAAATTTCAAAGCCAACGAATCCCATACCTAAAATAATTGTAATAATCATCCAAATTAATAACAATTTCTTGTTCTCTTTACGCATGTAGTAAATTGCAATACCACAAGTGTAAGAACTTGCTAAAAGTAGGAATGTCATGATTAATACAAGTGGTAATTCAAATAATTCAGTTGTTAACATACCACCATAGCTACCGCCGTGTTGGAGGGTTAACAATGTTGCGAAAAGTGTACCAAAAAGTGCGAATTCAGCTGTAAGGAAGATCCAGAAACCGAGTTTGTTTAAATCGCCTTCATGTGTACGAGCATCAATTGTATTCACATTTTCATTACTCATGATTCATAGCCTCCCTTTCTTTTTGGCGAGCTTTTCTCAAGCGCGCTTCAGTTTCAGCTACTTCACTTGCAGGGATGTGGTAACCGTGATCTTGTTGGAAACTTCTCCAAATCATTAAACCGAAGACACCAGCTAATGCAAGAATCGCAGGTAATAATGTTTCGAATACTAAGAAGAAACCACCGATGAAGAAACAGATACCCATCCAGAAACCGATGTGTGTATTGTTCGGCATGTGAATGTCGCTGTAATTATGATTGTCAAGATAGTGTCTACCTTGCTTTTTCATTTCAACAAATGTATCAATGTCATCCCAATCTGGTGTGATTGCGAAGTTGTATTTAGGTGGGATTGCAGATGCAGTAGACCACTCTAAACCACGACCTAAACCGTTCCAGTTGTCACCAGTTGCTTCACGTGGTGCTTTGAGGTGACTGTAAACAATGTTACCTACAAAGATTAAGAACCCAATAGACATCATTGCAGCACCGATTGAAGAAATCACATTTAACAAGAACCAACCATCTTCTGGCATGTAAGTGTATAAACGACGTGGCATACCATCAAGACCAAGAATGAATTGTGGTAAGAATGTCACGTTGAAACCAATCATGAAGATCCAGAAGAACCATTTGTTTGGTTTTTCGAATAATTTGTAACCCATAGCTTTTGGATACCAGAAAATCATAGCTGCGAAACATGCAAATACAACACCGGCAACAATTGTGTAGTGGAAGTGTGCCACTAAGAAATATGTGTTGTGGTATTGGAAGTCTGCAGATGCCATCGCAAGCATAACCCCAGTAACCCCACCAATTGTAAAGTTAGGAATAAACGCTAATGAGAATAACATTGGCGATTCAAAAGAAATACGTCCTTTGTGTAGTGTAAATAACCAGTTAAAGATTTTTACACCTGTTGGCACAGCAATCAACATTGTTGTGATTGAGAAGAATGAGTTAACTAATGCACCATTACCCATTGTATAGAAATGGTGAACCCAAACTAAGAAACTCAAGAATGCGATACCTGCTGTTGCCCACACCATGCTTTGGTGTCCGAATAATCGTTTACGTGCAAATGTTGGAATAATTTCTGAATAAATACCGAATGCTGGAAGGACAAGGATGTATACTTCAGGGTGCCCCCATACCCAGAAGAAGTTTGCCCATAACATCGGCATACCGCCATTAGCTACTGTGAAGAATGCAGTATCAAACACTCTATCAACAGTCATTAATGCAAGTGCTACAGTTAACACTGGGAATGCCAAGATGATGATTAACATTGTAATAAATGTTGTCACAACGAACATTGGCATTTGCATAAATGTCATACTTGGTGTCTTTAGACGAATGATTGTTACAAAGAAGTTCACACCCGTTGCTAAAGTACCAATACCTGCGATCTGAATGGCAATTAAGTAATAGTTGACACCAGGTCCAGGACTGAATTCACCGGCAAGTGGTGCATAGTTTGTCCAACCAGCAGCTGGTGAACCACCAACGATGAATGAAAGGTTAAATAAAAGCATACCCGCTACGAACAACCAAAAGCTAATGTTGTTCAATACTGGGAAAGCAACGTCACGTGCACCGATTTGTAATGGGATAATGATGTTCATTAAACCAATTACAAGTGGCATTGCCATGAAGATAATCATGATGACACCGTGCGTTGAGAAAATTTCGTTGTAGTGATTTGACTCTAAGAATGGGTTGTCTGGAACTGTTAATTGAATACGTAATAGAATTGCATCAATACCACCACGTACGAACATTAATACAGCACAGATAAGGTACATCAAACCGATTTTTTTGTGGTCGACTGACATGAACCATTCCTTATATAAATATCCCCAGAGCTTAAAGTAAGTAATGGCTGCAATGACACCGATAACTAAGAAAGGTGCACTGATTTGAGCCAATGTAATCATCCAGTTACCTTTTACAATAAGCTCATTCCATGGAAAGTCCATCATTAATGTCCACCTCCACTTTTATGATCTTTGTGTGCCTCAGCGTCTTTGGCACCTTCATGCATTGATTCCATTTCGTCCATAGTATGTTTTTGCTCTTTGACGAACTCATTATTATATGGTTCATCATTTTTAAGAATTGCTGCTTTCATACCATGACGTTCGTAGTTGGCATTCGTAATACGTGGTTTACGCGCTGGCTTATTCGGTTCGCTTAAGACACCTTCTTTATCATCATAGAAGTTGTGATCTTTTGGCGTGTAATTAAATCGATCATAAGCGTAGAAGATGTATTCTGGATCAGCCGCTGGATCAACAAATGCCATGTGTGTACCACTGAATGTTAACTCTTTGTTTTCAGTGATAGGAAGAAGTTGCTTATCAAATGTGTCCTGATCGAGTTGTTTCTTAGATTGTGATTCTTTAACCCAAGCATCATACTCTTTTTGACTCACAGCTTCAACATTAAATGTGTGACGTGAGAAACCTTCACCATTGAAGTTTGAGTTACGGCCACGATATGTACCTTCTTCATGTGCTTCATAAGTCCACTCCATAGTCATCGCAGTCATTGCATACTTTTGACCACCAAGTTGTGGAACCCAGAAACTTGTCATTGTATCCATCGCTTGAAGTTTGAATGTTACTGGACGATCAGTTGGAATTTTAATGTGGTTAACCGTCTCAATTTTTTCATCCGGATAAGCGAAGAACCATTTGTATCCACCACTTACTGCATAAATGACGATAGGGTCATCTTCAGACTTAGGTGGTTCCTCATATTGATATAAGGCTTTAACAGTTGGGATCATTAAAGCAATTAAGATAATTACAGGAATGATAAACCAAACTGTTTCGAGAAGTGCGTTGTGGTGCACCTTACCAGATTCGCGCGTATTACTATAGCGGTATTTATAAGTAAATATCGCGAATAAAATAAGTACAACAGCAACAATGGCAACCATAAAGATGATTGAATAAATGATCAAAAATCTTTGGTCGCTGGCCATTGGCCCTTTTGCGTTTAAAACTTCTACATCAGAACAGCCCGCAAGCAAAAACAATGTTCCAAATGCAAGAAGCAAAGACTTTAATTTTGACACTTTTTTTGACCTCCTAATACTACAATTGTAGGGCTTACATTAATTTTAAAATAATATGTGATATTTACAAGTGGCTTTTTAAAAAAACAATCATAAAAATTCTTAGAAACCCTTATTACTCTAGGAATGGCGCTGTTTTTGAGATTTCTTAAAATTATGTGTACATTTTGTGAAAAGTCTTAATGTTGATGTATTAATGAAGAAAAAGGGGGAAAATGATAAAAATTGCTCATGTTAACTGAAAATTCTTACGATTTAGGCACAGGGTATTTTGAATTAAAATTTAGGGAATTGACTAATAAAAGTTTGTGAAAAAAAGTGTAAAATAAAAGTGTAGGGTATGAAAGTATATAGAGCTTAATCATGAAATGGTGAGGTCTGCTCTATATACTATAAAGGGTATTGGTAAAATGTCATTTTGATACACAAGAAAAAACAATGGATAAATGGATGACTTAAAATGAAGAAACGTTATGCATTCATAATAATAGTGTTGCTAGCTACTCATTGAGCGGGGCATCTACAACTTTAATGGTACGTGATGACGTTTCGATTGCACCATCAGAATCAGTGACTTCATATTGTAGTGTATAAATTCCTTGTTTCGTTGTGTCGATATGACCATTGACCTTAATTTTATCAGTTAAGTCACCGTCTTCTTTATCGTATGCTTTGACGCCATCACAAGGATTGTAGTCCTCGCCAACTTTGATGACTAAATCTTCTACACCTTTAATAGAGGGAACAGTATTTGTTGTTGCCTCTGCATCAAGATTAGGTGATACGAGTGTCGCTGATACACCAAGTGCTGATAAAGATTGTAGTATTTTGTTCATAAAATGAGGCCCTCCATTCAACGCTACAATTTTGTAATTGTTTGATTAATTAGTATTATACATTTTTGAGCAAAATTAGCTATCCTACTATGGACCGAATTATGTTTGAAAATGGTAAGTTCATTAAATGTGTTATTGTGTTGATGTTAGCTTAGCTTATGAATGGCAGACGATACATCAATTCATATAAACTATAGTATGTAAACTTTAAACAGGAGTGATTGTCAATGTTAACGCAAGAAGAAAAAGGAATTATTTTAGAAACAGTACCGGTATTAAAAGAAAAAGGCACAGAAATAACTTCTAATTTTTATAATCGTATGTTAAACCAACACCCTGAATTACGTAACATGTTTAATCAAACGAACCAGAAAAAAGGATTCCAATCTACAGCACTCGCTCAATCTGTATTGGCTGCTGCGATGAACATTGAAGATTTGACACCGATTATGCCAGTAGTGAAAGAAATTGCATATAAACATTGTGCATTACAAGTGTTCCCAGAGCATTATCCAATTGTAGGGGAAAACTTGCTTGCCGCAATTCAAGAAGTTGTCGGTATTGATGAAAACCATCCAATCATTCAAGCTTGGGCAAAAGCGTATGGCGTCATTGCAGATGCATTTATTATGGTTGAAAAAGATATTTACGCTGGTATGGCATGGGATGGTTTTAAACCATTTAAAATCACGAAAATCGAAACAGTGACACCTGATATTAAAGCATACACAGTGACATCGGATACACAAGACTTAAGTCAATTTACACCAGGTCAATATATTACGGTAGATATCGAAAGTGAAAAACTACCATATAAAGCTAAAAGACACTATTCTATTATTGATGGGGGTAAAGACTTCTTAACATTCGGTGTCAAACGTGATGTAAGCGAAGGACATGAAGGTGAAGTATCTACGGCGTTACATGATGAATTTCATGAAGGAGATACATTATACTTATCTGCGCCAGTGGGTGGCTTCAAAATTCATAATGACGAACGTCCTCAATTATTCCTAGGTTCTGGTGTTGGTATCACACCGCTGATTTCAATGTATCGCCAAGTTGCGGGGAACGACGTCACTGCACAAATGATTCATGTTGCATCAACTGAATCGGAAGCAGCATTTGTTCCTGAACTTGAACGAATCACTGCATCAGGTAAAAACAATCACTTACACATTCATTTGAAAGATAAAGAAGGGTATTTAGAAGCAGACGAATTGAAAACGTACCTTTCAGAGGATACAGAAGTGTATGTTTGTGGTGGCACAGCATTCTTACAATCTATTCTAAAATCACTACAAACATTAGGTGTTGATCAAGATCGCATCCATTTCGAAACGTTCGTACCACGTTTAAGTGTACCTGTATAGAATTAATGTCGAGGGGGGGACATCATCATTTTTGATGCTATGGATGCAGTATTTTGTTTAACTTGCCCTCCCTATGATTTGTGGCTTCTGATTGCCCTTATGGCTTCGCGTTCCCAGGGGACTTGCCTCAACTAAATTTGGCTTGATTGAAGTTACACTGGATGGAAGCCAAATTGGATTTTCGGGAGCAGTACAGAAATCTCATGTGGAACAAAGATTTCGTCGTACTGCCCCCGCAAGGCTGACTAGACTTCTCAAAAGTACAAGCATTGAGAAGTCAGACAGCTACTGCGATAAACAGTAGCCACTATCAAAGTCAAGTGACGGTATCTTGTTTTCAACTTCATCCCTCGGGAGTCTCAGCCTCTGGGCAATCTTGCATCAAATGCAGTCACCTTGCGATGGTTTATAAAATGGAGACAACCCCATAACATCCAATGATGACGTTCCATTCATCCTCATTTTGGCTGATTGATCATCATTAATCTATATATGTCCATAAAAAGTATAGGGACTGGGATATTAAGTTTTCCCAGTCCCTATCCTACATTTGTCAAGGGTTCAATAATTAAACTTGTTCCAAAACAAAAAAGTGTGCAATGGCTTCAACCATCACACACTTCTTCTTTCTATTCAATGCCACGACGCATTTTTTCAGCAATTAACGTATTATTGAGTACCATCGTAATGGTCATTGGGCCAACGCCACCAGGCACAGGTGTAATCGCACCTGCAACTTCTTTTACTTCATCATATTCAACGTCACCTTTAAGTTTACCGTTTTCATCAGGCGTATTACCAACATCAATGACAACAGCACCCGGCTTCACGTCATCTTTGGTTACCATTCCTGGACGGCCTACAGCGCTGACAATGACATCAGCTTGTTTTAAATATTCACTAATATTTTGACTGCGAGAGTGTAAAATTGTCACTGTTGCATTTTGTTGAAGTAATAACTTCGCAACAGGTTGGCCTACAATATGACTGCGGCCGATGACAACTGCATTTTTACCTTCAAGATTAATCTCCGCATGTTTTAATAATTCCATTACGCCGAGTGGTGTACAAGGAATTAATTGTGCATTGTCTAAGTATAAGCGCCCGATATTGATAGGGTGAAAACCATCCACATCTTTATCTGAATCAATCGCATCAAGTACCTTTTGTTCGTCGATATGTTTCGGTAGAGGGACTTGAACTAAAATACCACTCACAGAATCGTCTTGGTTCAACCGGTCTAATTCTTTTAAAACATCTTCTTCTGAAGTACTTTCCTCTAAATGAATCACTTCTGAAATCATACCAATGTTTTCAGCTGCTTTCTTTTTAGAACGTACATAGCTTTGGCTTGCCCCGTCATTTCCGACTATAATAACCGAAAGTTTCGGTGTATAGCCTTGTTCTTTCAATTTTTCTACTTCATCTTGTAAACCTTGACGATAATCTTTCGCAATTTGCTTACCATCTAAAATCTTTGCACTCATAAAATATTAGCCTCCTCGGAATAATTCGAACGTTAACGAATGATTGCAATTTGATTATACCAAAAATGAACCGAAATACGAAATATAGATGTTAAAAAAGTATTAAAGTTCGATTTTTGCGTTGAAAAAACAATTTAAGCTTGTTATGCTATACCTGTAATATACAACTATTAAGATTAGTATTTCAAATTTTTGAAAGGGTGTTCATTGTGAAAGTAGCAGTCATTATGGGGAGTTCTTCAGACTGGCATGTCATGAAAGAAGCATGTGCCATGTTAGAAGCATTTAACATTCCGTATGATCAAAAAGTCGTATCTGCACATCGTACGCCACATATGATGGTCGATTTTGCAACAAATGCGCGTAGCAATGGTTATAGTGCCATTATTGCTGGTGCAGGGGGGGCCGCCCATTTACCAGGTATGGTCGCGTCGATGACAACTTTGCCTGTCATTGGTGTACCGATTGAGTCAAAAAGTTTAAAAGGGCTAGATTCTTTGCTTTCAATTGTTCAAATGCCGGGTGGGATACCCGTTGCGACGACAGCTATTGGTCAAGCAGGCGCTAAAAACGCCGGCATTTTAGCTGCAAGAATGATAGGGATGACAGATCAAGAAGTACAAAGCAAACTTGAAGCATACGAACAATCTCTTGTTGAGAAAGTGGAGGCGATGCAAAATGACCTTCGATAAGTTGAAGATAGGTCAGACTGTCGGTATTATCGGCGGCGGACAATTGGGAAAAATGATGGCACAGTCCGCACAAAAAATGGGATTTAGAGTTGTTGTATTAGACCCTGACGAGACGTGTCCATGTCGTTACGTTGCACATGAATTCATTCACGCTGCCTACGATGACATGCCGGCATTAGAGCGCCTTGGTGAGATGTCGGATGTCATTACGTACGAATTTGAAAACATTGCGGCAGAGCAATTACAAGCATTGGTTTCAACATATAACGTGCCACAAAGTTATCAAGCTATTCAATTGTTGCAAGACCGTTTAACAGAAAAGCAAACACTGGCCAATGCAGGGACGAAAGTGGTGCCATTTGTGCAAGTGACTTCTGAAGCAGATTTAGATGAAGCAGTGCAGACATTAGGCTTTCCGTTGATGTTGAAAACGCGTTTTGGTGGCTATGATGGCAAAGGTCAAATTCGTCTTACTTCTGAATCGCAATTAGATGAAGCGCGTGAACTGATAGCAAACCAAGAATGTGTTGCTGAAAAATTTTTAGATTTAGCAAAAGAAGTATCTTTAACTGTCACGATTGGCAACGACGGGCAAATTGTGTATTTTCCATTACAAGAAAATGAACACCGCAACCAAGTATTATTTAAAACCGTTGTACCTGCAAGAGCGAATCATGAAGAAGATGCGCGTCAAGAAGTAGATAAAATTACACGCGCCGTCCATTTTGTAGGTACATTTACAGTCGAATTTTTCATAGATCAACAAAATGAATTATACGTCAATGAAATTGCGCCACGTCCGCACAACTCAGGACATTATTCGATTGAGGCGTGTGATTATTCGCAATTTGATACACATATTTTAGCTGTAACAGGACACCGTTTACCGCAACAAATAGAACTGCTTAAACCTGCAATCATGATGAATTTGCTCGGTAAGGATTTAGATTTGTTGGAAAATGAACTTTTTGAACATCCTGAATGGCATGTCCACCTTTACGGCAAAGTTTCACGTAAACCTGAACGTAAGATGGGGCATTTAACGATTTTAACAGACGATATTGCAACAACTGAACAACAAATGGTCGCAAAATTTGAAGGGAGAGACGAATGCAAATGAGTCTTTTATATGAAGGCAAAGCGAAACGTGTTTTTTCAACAGAACAATCAGATGTATTGAGAATTGAATATAAAGATGAAGTGACAGCTGGAAATGGTGCAAAAAAAGATGCAATGACAGGTAAGGGGCGCTTAAACAATCAAATTACTTCACGTATCTTTGAATACATCAAAAATGAGGGTGTGGACAGTCATTTTATCGAGCAACTGTCTGAAACAGAACAACTTGTTAAAGCTGTCGACATTGTTCCTTTAGAAGTTGTTGTACGTAACATTGCAGCAGGTTCAATTACGAAACGTCTTGGATTTGAAAAAGGACATGTCTTCGATTATCCGTTTGTAGAGTTTTTCTATAAAAATGATGATCTCAATGACCCGCTGATTACTGATGATCATGTTAAATTATTGGGCATTGCAGATGATGCAACGATCACACAGTTGAAAGAACAAGCCTTACGTATTAACCAAGCTTTGATCAAATTAATGGATGAAATGGGCTTAGCATTAGTTGATTTTAAAATTGAATTCGGCGTTGATCGTGAAGGTCAATTGCTACTTGCCGATGAAATTTCACCAGATACATGCCGTATTTGGGATAAAGCAACACAAGAAAATTTTGACAAAGATGTTTACAGAGAAGATACAGGATCTTTAATTGATACTTACCAAACTTTCTTAAATAAATTGGAGGCACTTTAATCATGAAAACAATCGAATTACACATCACTTTACAACCACAAGTTTTAGACACACAAGGTCAAGCGTTGACTCGCGCTGTACACGACTTAGGGTATGAACAAGTTAATGATATTCGCGTCGGTAAAGTTTTATACATGACTGTAGATGAAGCAACTGATGAAGCGGTACACAATGTCGTGACAACTTTAAGTGAAAAGTTATTTGCGAATACTGTGATTGAAGAGTATAGTTACAAAGTTTTGGATGAAAAGGAGAATCAATAATATGAAGTTCGCTGTCCTTAGATTCCCAGGTTCTAACTGCGACCGTGATATGTACAATGCAGCATTGAAATCAGGTGTCGATGCGGATTATGTAGATTACCGTGAAACGTCATTAAAAGGGTACGATGGCGTATTGATTCCTGGTGGGTTCTCATTTGGTGACTACTTACGTTCAGGTGCAGTGGCAAGTGTTGCTCCGATTATTAAAGAAGTGAAAAGATTGGCTGATGAAGGAAAGCCTGTACTCGGTGTATGTAATGGTTTCCAAATTTTAACAGAAATCGGTTTATTACCAGGCGCATTATTACACAACGATTCTCACTTGTTCGTAAGCCGTAATGAACACCTTAAAATTGTGAACAATCAAACACCATTTACACAAGGTTACAGTGAAGGTGAAGAAGTGGTTTATCCGGTAGCGCATGGTGAAGGTCACTATTATTGTACTGATGAGATTTATCAAGAACTTATCGACAACAATCAAATTATCTTAAAGTATATGGACAATCCAAACGGTTCACACGATGATATTGCTGGAATTGTCAACAAAGCAGGGAATGTTTGCGGTATGATGCCACACCCAGAACGTGCATTAGAAGCCATTCTTGGTACAGACAGTGGCGTGAAATTATTTGAATCAATGGTGAATAGCTGGAGGGAACAAAATGCCTAAATTTTTAGAGCCAACTGCAGAAGAAGTCAAAGTTGAAAAATTATATCGTGACATGGGGTTAAGCGATGCAGAATTTGAAAAAGTAACTGAAATTTTAGGACGTACGCCTAATTTTACGGAAACAGGTATTTTTTCTGTCATGTGGAGTGAGCACTGTTCATACAAACATTCAAAACCATTTTTAAAACAGTTCCCGACAACAGGTGAACACGTCTTAATGGGACCTGGTGAAGGTGCAGGCGTTGTGGATATTGGTGATAACCAAGCGGTGGTATTTAAAGTAGAATCACACAACCACCCATCAGCAATCGAACCCTATCAAGGTGCTGCGACAGGGGTCGGTGGAATTATTCGAGACATCGTATCAATCGGTGCGCGCCCAATTAACTTATTGAACAGTTTACGTTTTGGTGAGCTCACTGAAAAAACAAATCGCCGTCTATTACGTGGTGTTGTAGCGGGTATCGGTGGCTACGGTAACTGTATCGGTATTCCGACAACAGCAGGTGAGATTGAATTTGACGAACGTTATGATGGGAATCCACTTGTTAATGCGATGTGTGTCGGTGTCATTGATCACGACATGATTCAAAAAGGTACCGCTAAAGGTGTTGGCAACTCTGTCATTTACGTCGGTTTAAAAACAGGACGTGACGGTATTCACGGTGCGACATTTGCGTCAGAAGAGTTAACTGAAGAAAGTGAAAGCAAACGTCCTTCTGTTCAAATTGGTGACCCATTTGTAGGTAAAAAATTAATGGAAGCCACTTTAGAAGCGATTACTTATGACGAACTTGTCGGTATTCAAGATATGGGTGCTGCTGGTTTAACATCTTCATCATCTGAAATGGCGGCAAAAGGTGGCAGTGGTATTCATCTTGAGTTGGAAAAAGTACCTGTACGTGAAGAAGGAATTTCTCCATACGAAATGATGTTATCAGAAACACAAGAACGTATGTTACTTGTCGTTAAAAAAGGTACAGAACAAAAGTTTTTAGACTTATTTGATTATCATGAATTAGACAGTGCAGTCATTGGTGAAGTGACAGATACGAACCGCTTCGTCCTCACATACGAAGGTGAAGTGTTCGCAGACATTCCTGTTGAACCTTTAGCAGATGAAGCGCCTGTTTACATTCTTGAAGGTGAACCATTACATCACGATGCAGCACCAAACCGCTATGACGATATTGATGTGAATGATGTTTTCGACCGTTTATTAACACATCCAACCATTGCCTCCAAACATTATTTATATGACCAATACGATCAACAAGTGGGTGCAAACACGATTGTGAAACCAGGTTTACAAGCTTCTGTTGTCCGTGTAGAAGGTACAAATAAAGCCATCGCATCAACGATTGACGGAGAAGCACGTTACGTATTTAACGACCCATATGAAGGTGGCAAAATGGTTGTAGCTGAAGCATACCGTAACTTAATTGCTGTCGGTGCAAAACCGTTAGCGATGACGGACTGTTTAAACTATGGTTCTCCAGAGAAAAAACATATTTATCAACAATTGACAGATTCAACACGTGGTATGGCCGAAGCATGTGAAGCACTTGAAACGCCTGTCGTATCAGGTAACGTATCACTTTACAATGAAACATGTACATCTTCTATTTTCCCAACACCAGTCGTTGGTATGGTGGGCTTAATTGAAGATATCGATTTCTTAAAAACGTATCAACCGTCTGTAGGTGACACACTTTATGTCATTGGTGAAACGACAGACAGTTATGGTGGTAGTCAAATCGAAAAATTACTATATAGCGATGTAAACCACGAAGTAGAACAGATGGATTTATCGCAAGAAGCTGCGAAAGGTGAAGCCATTCGTGCAGCGATTCGTGAAGGTGTCATTTCACATACACAAACAGTGGGTAAAGGTGGTCTTGCTATCACACTTGCTAAAATTAGTGCGCACTACAGCTTAGGTATTGATGCAGAAGTGAACTTAACTAATGCACAATTATTCAGTGAAACACAAGGTCGCTATATCGTTGCAGTGAAAGCAGGCCAAACACTTAATATTGAAGGTGCTACACGTATTGGTACATTGACGGATACCGATGATTTCAAAGTAGTAGCCAAAGACAGTGTCATTGAACGTCGTACATCAGAACTTAAACGTGAATGGGAAGGGGCTATTGAGTCATGTATGACATCCGTGGACTAAACGAAGAATGCGGTGTTTTCGGCATCTGGAACCATCCTCATGCAGCCTATTTGACTTATATGGCATTACACAGTTTGCAACATCGTGGTCAAGAAGGCGCAGGGATTGTGTGCTCAAACGGTGAACAACTTTTTGGTGCACGTGGTATGGGATTGCTTACTGAGGCAATTTCACAACAACAATTGGATTCATTACAAGGTTATCCGAATGCAATTGGTCATGTGCGTTATGCGACAACAGGTGCAAGCGAGATTTCCAACGTGCAACCGTTCTTGTTCAAACATTCTAAAGGGGACTTAGGTTTGGCGCACAACGGAAACTTAACGAATGCGCATCAAATTCGTTTAGCCATTGAATCAACAGGCGGTATTTTCCAAACGACGAGTGACTCAGAAGTACTCGCGCATCTGTTGATTAAAGGAAAATCTGAAAATATTAAAACAAACCA
This sequence comes from Staphylococcus intermedius NCTC 11048, assembly GCF_002902385.1. Taxonomy (GTDB): domain Bacteria; phylum Bacillota; class Bacilli; order Staphylococcales; family Staphylococcaceae; genus Staphylococcus; species Staphylococcus intermedius. The sequence continues at coordinate 22,502 of NZ_PPQH01000022.1, forward strand.
AAAAGCAGCATTGAATCAAGTGAAAGGGGCATTCAGTTGTGTCATTTTAAATGAAGCACAACTGACAGCCACTCGCGATAAACGTGGTGTGCGTCCACTCATGTTAGGTCAAGTGGATGGGGCATATTGTGTTGCAAGTGAAACGTGTGCCTTTACAGCGATTGGTGCAGAATACATTCGCGATATTGAGCCAGGTGAATTGATTACCTTTTCTGGTGACAATGAAGTGGATTATGACATGTATACACAAGACATCGGTCATAAAATGTGTTCTATGGAATATGTCTACTTTGCACGTCCAGATTCAGAATTTCATAAACACTCTATTTACAATGTACGTAAAGCGCTCGGTCGTAAATTAGCAGAAGAAATGGGCATTGATGCGGATATCGTCATCGGTGTCCCAGATTCTTCATTACAGGCAGCGAAAGGCTTTTCCGAACAAACCGGTATTCCGAATGAACAAGGGTTGTTAAAAAACCGCTACATCGGACGTACCTTTATTACACCGGATCAGTCTGTCAGAGAACGACAAGTGCGCATGAAGCATTCACCGATTCGTGACGTCATTGAAGGCAAACGTGTTGTTGTAATAGATGACTCGATTGTGCGCGGAACGACAAGTAAATATATCGTCAAAGCATTGAAATCTGCAGGTGCGAAAGAAGTGCATATGGGTATTTCTTCACCGCCATTGCAAGATCCATGTTATTACGGTATTGATGTGTCAACGCACGCAGAATTAATGGCTGCCCAACATACCGTTGAAGAAATTCGTGAGATGATCGGCGCAGATACATTGACGTATTTATCTGTAGAAGGTATGCACGAAGTATTTAGAGCACATGATTCTAAAGGTGAATGTAACGCTTGTTTCACTGGCGAATATCCAATTGAAATTGTGGACCATGAATTACCAGAAGTTAAGGAAATGAAAAGAAGAGGAGTGTAATCAATGGCTGAATCATATAAAAAAGCTGGTGTGGATATCGAAGCCGGCTATGAAGCGGTAAAACGAATGTCAAGTCACGTGGAACGTACGATGCGTAAAGAAGTACTTGGCGGCTTAGGAGGATTTGGTGCAACATTTGATTTATCACAACTCAATATGAAAGCACCGGTACTCGTTTCAGGAACTGATGGTGTCGGTACAAAATTAAAACTTGCGATTGACTATGACAAGCATGACACAATCGGTATTGATGCCGTTGCGATGTGTGTGAATGATATTTTAACGACAGGTGCAGAACCGTTATACTTTTTAGACTATATTGCAACACATAAAGTTGTGCCAGAAATTATCGAACAAATCGTTAAAGGCATTAGTGATGGTTGTGTCGAAACAAATACAGCATTAATCGGCGGCGAAACAGCTGAGATGGGCGAAATGTATCATGAAGGTGAATACGATGTCGCTGGTTTTGCTGTAGGTGCAGTTGAAAAAGAGGACTATATCGATGGTTCAAAAGTGGAAAAAGGCGACGTCATCATCGGCCTTGCTTCAAACGGCATTCATTCGAACGGTTACAGTTTAGTCCGTCGTCTCGTTACAGAATCAGGCATCGATGTGAATGATACATTTGAAGGCGAACAAAGTTTCTTAGACGTATTACTCACACCAACTGCTTTATACGTGTCACCAGTACTCGCGGTGAAAAAAGATGTTCAAATTAAAGCGATGACACATATTACAGGTGGCGGTTTTTACGAAAATATTCCAAGAGCATTACCTGAAGGCAAAACTGCAGTTGTCAATACGGCATCATTCCCAACGCCGTCTATTTTCAATTGGCTACAACAACAAGGCAACATCGACACAGATGAAATGTATCATATCTTTAACATGGGAATTGGTTTTACACTTGTCGTTGCACCTGAAGATGAAGCAACAGTTCATGAAATCTTAAAAAATGCGAATGTGGATGCATATACAATTGGTCATATTGCTGAAGAAGATGAAGCCATTCGCTTAACGGAGGCAAAATAGTGGTTAAAATTGCAATCTTTGCATCTGGTTCTGGCACGAACTTTGACAACATTATGAAGCGCGTCGAATCAGGTGAACTCGCGCATATTGAAGTCACAGCGTTGTACACTGACCAACCCGAAGCATCATGTATTCAGCTGGCACAACAACATGGCATTCCCGTACATGCTTTCGAACCACGTACTTTTGACGATAAAGCAGCGTATGAAACTGCGGTTTTGAACGGGTTAAAACATGAAGGGGTAGAATGGATTGTACTAGCAGGTTACATGCGCTTAATCGGTGAAACATTATTATCAGCGTATGAAGGGCGGATTTTGAATATTCATCCTTCATTATTGCCTAAATATAAAGGTAAAAATGCAGTAGGACAAGCGTTAAACAGCGGGGATAAAGAATCAGGTTCAACAGTCCATTATGTGGATGCAGGCATGGATACTGGCCAAATCATTGAGCAGCGTACATGTCCGATTTACGAAGACGATACACAACAATCATTAGAAGAACGTATTAAATCATTAGAGTATGAATTGTACCCAGCAGTCATTAAGAAGATTATTCGATAAGGAGATATCATCAATTATGAAAAAAGCGATTTTAAGTGTTTCAGACAAAACTGGTATTGTTCAATTTGCACAATCACTCGTTGAAGCAGGTTACGAACTGTATTCAACAGGTGGCACTTTCCGTGCGATTGACGAATCAGGTGTGAAAGTGACATCCGTTTCTGAACTGACACAATTTGAAGAAATTATGGACGGTCGTGTGAAAACATTACACCCAGCTGTTCATGGCGGTATTTTAGCAGATCGTGACAAACCAGAACATCTTGAGCAATTAAAAGGTCAAAATATTGATTTAATCGATATGGTCGTTGTGAATCTATACCCATTTAAAGAAACAGTGAAAAACCCAGACGTGACTGAAATGGACGCGATTGAAAACATTGATATCGGTGGTCCGACGATGTTACGTGCAGCAGCGAAAAACTTCAAACATGTCACAACGATTGTTGATCCAACTGACTATGATGAAGTGATTCAACGCATTCAAAACGATACATTAGATGAAACATACCGCAAGTCATTAATGATTAAAGTATTCCAACATACATTTGAATATGATCAAGCCATTACACAATTTTTCGGTCATCAACTCGAACAATTACGTTACGGTGAAAATCCGCAACAATCTGCGCAATTTATCCGTACATCTACAGCGAAAAATACGATTGCTGGTGCGACACAATTACACGGCAAACAATTGAGCTACAACAACATTAAAGATGCAGATGCGGCATTAAGTTTAGTGAAACAATTCGAACAACCTGCAGCAGTCGCAGTAAAACATATGAACCCTTGTGGTGTGGGGACAGGTGAAAACATTCATGAAGCGTATACACATGCGTATGAGGCGGACAATCAATCTATCTTTGGTGGTATTGTCGCATTAAACCGTCCTGTCACTGCTGAACTAGCAGAAGACTTACATGCGATTTTCTTAGAAGTGGTCATTGCACCAAAATTCGAACAAGCAGCGTTAGATATTTTACAACAGAAGAAAAATATTCGTTTACTTGAAATTGAAATGACGGAAGAAGCAGATACAACTGAATTTGTATCGGTATCAGGCGGTTACTTAGTTCAAGACAAAGACCGTTTTGATGTGGCCCAAGCTGACATGAAAGTTGTTACAGATGTTGAGCCAACGAAAGCACAATGGGAAGCGTTGTTACTGGGCTGGAAAGTTGTCAAATCTGTCAAAAGTAATGCCATTGTTTTAGCGAACGATAAACAAACAGTGGGTATCGGTGCAGGTCAAATGAATCGTGTCGGTTCTGCTAAAATTGCGATTGAACGCGCAATTGAAATGAATGACAATGTAGTACTCGCATCAGACGGTTTCTTCCCAATGGGGGATACTGTAGAAACAGCGGCAAAAGCAGGCATTAAAGCCATCATTCAACCAGGTGGCTCGATTAAAGATCAAGATTCTATCGATATGGCGAACCGCTATGGTATTGCGATGGTGACAACAGGCATGCGTCACTTTAAACATTAATGAGGAGGATGTCGAATATGCACGTATTAGTCGTCGGTGGTGGGGGACGTGAACACGTACTCGCACATAAATTGAATCAATCGCCATTGGTTTCACAAGTTTATGCGATTCCAGGTAATGCTGCAATGACAAATGTCGCAGAAGTACACGGTGAAATTGCAGAAACGGATCATGAAGCGATTGTCGCATTTGCAAAAGAAAATGAAGTGAAATGGGTTGTCATCGGTCCAGAACAACCATTGACAGAAGGCCTTGCTGATGCATTAAGCGCTGAACACATTAAAGTATTTGGCCCAAATCAAGACGCCGCTCAAATCGAAGGCTCAAAATCATTTGCCAAACGTCTCATGGAAAAATATGATATTCCAACTGCGACCTACCGTGAAATCGAACAAAAAGACGAGGCACTCGCATATATTGAAACATGTGACTTGCCGATTGTGCTGAAAAAAGATGGACTTGCAGCAGGGAAAGGGGTAATTATTGCTGAAACGCGCGATCAAGCACGTGAAGCGGTAGAGACTTTATACCCTGAGGACAACAGTAAAGTCGTATTCGAACAATTTTTAGAAGGGGAAGAATTTTCGCTCATGACATTTGTGAATGGCGATTATGCAGTCCCGTTCGATACGATTGCGCAAGATCATAAACGCGCATACGATAAAGATAAAGGACCGAACACAGGCGGAATGGGTGCATACTGTCCGGTGCCACATATGAGTCAAAGCGTCCTAGATGAAGCGAATGAGAAAATTGCGCAACCGATTGCCAAAGCGATGCAAGCAGAAGGGCACGACTTCTTTGGTTTATTATACATCGGTGCCATTTTAACGAAGGAAGGCCCGAAAGTGATTGAGTTTAATGCACGTTTCGGTGACCCTGAAGCACAAGTATTATTGACACGCTTAGAAAGTGATTTAATGGCACATATCATTGAATTAGATGAAAAAGCACCGATCAACATGAAGTGGAAAGATGACGCGGTTGTCGGTGTCATGCTCGCTTCAAAAGGGTATCCAGGTGCATACGAAAAAGGCGCAACTGTCACAGGTTTTGAAGACGAGCCAGGCGCGTACTTTGTGAGTGGTTTAACGCATGACGGTGAAAACTATGTCACATCAGGCGGACGTGTCATCTTGGCAATTGGTGAAGGTGCAACAATTGAGGATGCACAACAAGCTGCCTATGCACGAGTAGCAAAAATTGAAAGTGATGGTTTGTTCTATCGTAAAGATATCGCACATAAAGCCATTAAAGCTGAATAAATATAAAAGAGACTAGGAGATTAAGTTTTCCTAGTCCCTATATTTTTATGGACTTACATGTATCTATGATGGTAAAACATCCGGAATTGAGGATGAACTGGTCGCCATCATTAAATGCTTTGGATTGTCTTCATATTAGAAACTTGCCCTCTGTCCCAGTATTTGGAGTATGATTGCCAGAAGGCTGAGACTCTTGAGGGATGAAGTTAAAAACAAGATAACGTCAATTAACTTTGATAGTGGTTGCTGTTTATCGCAGTAGCTGTCTGACTTCTCAATGCGTTCGCTTTTGAGAAGCCTAGTCAGCCTTGCGGGGGCAGTACGACGAAATCTTTGTGACACATGAGATTTCTGTACTGCTCCCAAAATCCACTAACGCTTCAACAAATGTAACAGTTTAATCAAGCGTTAGTTAGTTGAAGGGCCAGCCCCTAAGAAAGGGAAGCCATGAGGGCAATCAAAAACCACAAACCATAAGGAGGGCAAGTTTAGCAAAAATACTGCATCTATAGCATCAAAAATTTTTATGACCTATTCCCTTTCGCTGTTATGGATAGTGTGTTTAACCTAAAACTAAAACTAAAAGCGTAAATCCTTATGATGAGGTCGATGTGGCTGTCATCATAAAGGGGTTTACGCTTTTTTGTTGAACATAAAAATCCCTTTATTGACTTTCAAAAATCAATAAAGGGAAACGATTTCCTTTGCAGATGGAAATAAACGGGAAAGTTAATAGGAAATCTAAACCTGCCTTTTCATATCATCGAGATCATGAAAACGCAAAAACAGTATGTGCTTAGCGTGCATCAGTAATACCAGTGATTGGTAACACTTGTGCCAATGTAAAGGCTAAGATGACAATCACCACTGTAATCATAATAAGAATCAAATCTTTATAACTAAACGGGACATGATAATAATATGTTCGTGGCCCGTCTTTAAAGCCTTTTTTCTCCATTGCAACAGATAAACGATGTGCTTTTCTAATATTCTGACTGAGCAAAGGAATTAACAAATGTTTCAGACGTTTGAAGCCAGAATAGTTGCGATTATCAATCATTTGATAGCGCATTTTTAAGGCATTACGCAGTTGGAAAAGCGACTCTAACATGATTGGTATCATACGAAATGCTGCCATAAAAGCATAAGCCACTTTCGGTTTCACTTTTAAATGTTGCATCAAACTGTAAAAAATCATAATGACTTGTGACGTAAAGGCAATTGACAATCCAAAATAACTCACAGTCATCGTCCGGAATGAGAGGTGCAGTCCTCGTACAAGGCTTTCCGTCGTAATGTTGACGAAGCCGAATTTCAATAACTCATGTTGTCCGTCACCGTAAAAGATCATGAATAATGAGGAGGTGAGAGCGAAAAATGTTGCGACTAATGTGAAGGTCAAAACGACTTTCCACTGTGTTCCAGCAACGAGTAACATATAAATAAGCATCAACGTCGCAAGATAAATCATGACGTCAAAATGGTGAACGAAAATAATGAAGAAGAAGAGTGCGACACCTAAAAATAATTTGGTTACAATATTCACATCATCCATAAAAGTGTGTCGTGTTTTCCAAGATTCAATCATGTGCGCCCCCCCTTAACTTCATAGAGTTTGCCATCTTTAACTTCTATCCGACGAGTAGGGTAACGTTCAATGATATGTGCATCATGTGTGACCATTAATATCGTTTGTCCTTGTGCCACGCGACTCTGGAATAATTCAATTAATTTAAACGTATTATGACTGTCTAAGCCGAACGTCGGTTCATCTAATAAAATAATATCTGCATGCGTACTTAATGCTGTCGCTACACTGAGACGACGCTTTTGTCCCATAGATAATTCAAATGGGTGTTGCCTTGACACATGTTTCAAATCAAGCAATTCTAACATTTCTTCAGTCATCGATTTCGCATGTTCAGGATCCATATGATGATAGTTGACCCATATTTCATCAAACACGCTATTTTGAATAAATTGCAGTTCAGGATTTTGATACACTAAAAACATGTGTTGTGCAGCATCTTTAATTTTAGTTAATTTCTGCCCATCGTAACGCATATTCCCCTTATAGCGTATCAATTGCATCATCGACTCTAACAGCGAAGTCTTGCCCGAACCATTTTTTCCTGTGAGGGTAATCCATTCTCCCGGTCCAATATGTAATGCGTCAACTTCATACAATTGATGACGGCCCCTTTGTATAGCGCCTCGTTCGAATGAAAAATGAAAATTTTGCGTTGTCGCTTGAACGACATGTTGGGGTTTAGGTGCATGAGACCACGCTTTTGGATGCCATACCCCATATTCACTTAACAAATCCTCAAAGTGCGACATAATGTATTCAGGAGTTCCTTGTTGTATTATACGACCTTGATGATCCATCAGTATGACTCGATCAACATGGTGCCAAATATGTTCTACTTTATGCTCGACAATTAATACTGTTTTATCTTTCCACAAATCCTTTAAAAGATTCCACAAATTTTCAGTCGCCTCTATATCCAACATGGCAGTCGGTTCGTCAAGAAACAATGTATCTGCCCCTTGGAGTAAAGTTCCTGCAATAGCGAGTTTTTGCTTCATACCACCACTCAATTGATGAATACGTTGCTTTGGATTTACATCAAGGCCGACATATTGTAACGCTTGTTGTATACGCGCATCCATGTCTTGACGTGGGATTTGTTGGTTTTCTAAAATAAATGCCAATTCTTCATTCACTTGAGGCATACAAAACTGCGAATCGGGGTCTTGGAAAATGACACCTGAATTTTCGGCAATTTCTAAAACATCATATTTCATCGGTAAATCGATTAAATTCGGTACAATACCACTTAACACATTGAGCAATGTACTTTTACCTGAACCAGACGGCCCAAGTAAAAGTACTTTTTCTTTGTCTTTGATTTCTACGTCAATCCCGTCAAAAATTTTATAATCTGCACTCGGGTATTTTAAACGTAAATTTTTAACTTTTAACACGATAGGTCACCCTTACAATGCATCGTAATCGTCTTTGGAAGCAGGACGAAATAGTTTTGTTACACCGGTCTGATCCAACGCCTTAACGAGTAGGTAAGGGAATACACCGGCTAAAATTGCACCACTGATGATACGGAAGCTAATCAGTAAAATTAAATTCCAAGTCGCAACTTCATTTAAATAGCCATAGTACCAATCGATAGGTAAGCTAATAATTGCGGCCGCCATACCTGCTAGAACTGCAACCATTAAGGCACGGGATTTGTAGCGGAAAATGGCAAAAATGATTTCACATGCTAGACCTTGAAGTAACGCGTAAATAATAGTAGGAATATCAAAGCGTCCCATCATTATCGTTTCTCCAGCACCTGCAGCAAATTCAGCCAACAATGCAATTCCCATTTTAGGAATGATGAGATATGCCACTACTGCAGCACTAAACCACATGCCATACATCAATTGATCAAGATGTAAACCTAATGGCTGTAAAGTATTTGTGACAGCCCACCACAAATTATAAATCACTGCAAAGATCACAGATACGAGTACAGTGACGAGGATGTCTGACAACGTTAAGCCTTTTTTCATATGTAAATTCCTCCCAAAAATTAAAAAAATACGCATATCTTAAACTGAAGATAGGCGCATCATGTGCTCATTGATATATGGATAAGCTATCGAAAAGACAGACATGGTCCATCATTCAATATGCAAATCATCATAAAACACTTTCCTACGCTAGTATCATCTAGTTCAGGTTCAAAGGGTTTGAGGTCACACCTCATCTCAGCTTTCACACCCCTAGTGTGCGTATTTAATTGATAATGCCAATGTACACCGAGAATATTGAAAAGTCAAGGTGTCTAACGCGGAATGACTCAATATTTGTAAATCAACAAAGCATTAAAAATGTATATTTTGTAAAAAAGAATAGTGAGTGTATTGTCATATTAAAGATAATGAAAATCATCAAAATGACCTTCAATGCAATGCGTGATATGAGAGAAGGAAAAGTTCATAGTTGATAAAACACGATTTAAGACAGACAATTAAATACACTCTCGTTCAAAAGTGACGACATATAAAAAACGAAATAACAGCTCGAGACACCTGAGGAATGCATCCAATGCTTAAATACAAAATTTTTGTAGCACATAAGTTTTCTGCTTAGCTCTCGAAAACGCACCATGATCATTACCCTAAACCGTGATACAAGAAATTATAAAATTAGAAGTTGTTTTAAATGTTGATGAGGAATGGTTGTGACTTAAGTTTGATTTTGCTTTAATGCATTTCATTTTATCGGTTAAAGTAACGCACTAAAGATTGAAAGAACGATACTAAAAGAGAAGTTAAAATGTCTTTTGATGATAGCTGATTGGAGCGAAACTCCTGAGGCATCGAGCCGAAACCGAAAATCCACCAACGCTTCAACTCATGTAGCGGTTCAATCAAACGTTGATTAGTTGAGGTGAGGCGCCTCGGAACGCGAGACCAATAGAGGCTATCAAAAAAGACTTTCATACTAAAGGGATCAGCATCGTTCGTCAATCTGTAAGAAACATCTCAATGAAACGAGTGATATCGAAATGCTTTAAAGACTAAATGTTTTAAAGACGAAATGCTTTAAACACTGAATGTTTTTAAACGAATAAAAAAGGAACAGGCTACAATCAGCCCATTCCTCAAACATCAAGCACGACTATTCAAAAGTCTTTTGAATATCATCTTTCGTTTTTTCTGCACCATCTTTGGCATCTTGAGTTTTATCTTTCAACTCATTCTCTTTATCTTTCGCTTGTTCTGCAGCTTTTTTAATATCATTTTCAGCCATTTCAAACGCCATCCTTTCAATTAATTTATATCATCACTATTACCTTTATGTGCACAACCTAAACATATGAATTAAATCTATGTCGTCAAAAATAAAATTTTGACATACCGATTTCTTAACACAGAAGAAGTTTAAACGAGTTTGAAATGATTGCAAGTCTAAAAATATGTAATGCTTTTTTTCGTATAAAAATAAATGATTTTTGTTATACTTAATGAATCAATACATAGTAAATGCAACTAATGGAT
>NZ_PPQH01000023.1:0-347 GCF_002902385.1 Staphylococcus intermedius NCTC 11048
CTGATAACGCGTGATGTCATTAAGTCATCGAGTTGTTTTTGTCTTGCTGTGATACTCAAAAATTGCTTATTACCTTTACTTTTTCTATCAATAATGGTGATGACATAGACATTTTTATCATCAGGACCACCGACGTTATGAATCGTCCACATTTTTGATATTGATGAAATTAGGTCGTAAGTATTTTCATTCTCTAAGATATCCAACGACAAACTACCGTCGTCGTTTATCTTTTCTGATAATGTTGTAGCCGCGAATATTGGATATCCCTTACCTATTCTGTTTTTTATCAAGATTGGCAAGATACCACCTACCTGTTATAGAATTTCATGTCAAAGACTATTTTT
>NZ_PPQH01000023.1:357-687 GCF_002902385.1 Staphylococcus intermedius NCTC 11048
GTTCTCTAAGATATCCAACGACAAACTACCGTCGTCGTTTATCTTTTCTGATAATGTTGTAGGCGCGAATATTGGATATCCCTTACCTATTCTGTTTTTTATCAAGATTGGCAAGATACCACCTACCTGTTATAGAATTTCATGTCAAAGACTATTTTTTGAACTGATTGATTGATATTAAAGTAGTTATAACCATACTTAAAAAACGGCTGTGACAATCGTGTATATTCATCAATTGCTACGCCGTTCCTAAATGTCTGTAATCCGTTGTATTTGATTGTGTCCCCCGCTTTGAGCTTTAGCCCCTCAATCGTCATAACCTCAGAATGT
>NZ_PPQH01000023.1:697-1959 GCF_002902385.1 Staphylococcus intermedius NCTC 11048
GTTAAAGTAGTTATAACCATATTTAAAAAACGGCTGCGACAATCGTGTATACTCATCGATTGCTACGCCGTTCCTAAATGTCTGTAATCCGTTGTATTTGATTGTGTCCCCCGCTTTGAGCTTTAGCCCCTCAATCGTCATAACCTCAGAATGTTCAAGATTCCAGCTGAATTTGTCTGTATCCTTACCTAAAACAATTGTTACAGTTCTATCAAAAGTAAATTGATCAATAGGCTGTGTACCGTGATAGAACACATCACCGCTTCTAATGTTAAGGAATGTGTATGTCCGCTTCGAACTTTCTAAAGGCATTTCTATCCGCATGTCACTTGACCACAGGTAAGGAGAATCGAGCTTTTCTAACTGTAAACTACGCCCAATTGATTCGTAATACGGGTTTTCTGCTGTTTCGAAAACCACTTCAATTTCTCCTGTAGTCTTATTTGTATCAAAGTCGCTAATACTCGATAACATCAATTCCAGTTGCATACCACTTGCGTAATTCAAAGGGAATTCAAAGTCAGGTTCGTTAAACCCTTGAAACGGTATTTCGACGATAGACGGTACAAGCTCACGAATAAAAAAACGTCCTTTAAACAAATCTGCTAATTGATTTCGCAAATGGATTGCATGCGCCATCTTATCAACATTGTATTCTATTAAAAGAGTCGCTTTCCGTGATTCCTCAATTGTGGCCGTCTGGAATCTGCCGTTAAGTTTATCGATAGTCTCGAATTGATTATCGCGCTCTAAATCTCCAACATTGAACGATATAACTTTAAGCCTATCAAATGTAAAAGGGTTGTCACTGAGTCTATATGTGTTAAACCCAGAAACAACCTCTATATCTCTATAAATCAAGCAGTATCACCCCGCTTCTATGTGTAATATTCTTTTGAATCCATATCCTTAATGTAAGTTCTGAGAAATTCGGCATCAACGTCATTTTCTACATGGAGGTTAACAATAGGTCTATTGTTTTCTTCGATAGAGTGGCGCACATCGTCGTCAATAAACCCGTTTATGTCACCAACAACCGAATCGATTAATCCTGCTCCATCGAATGATGGAGAAAGTTTTGCATCAAAAGCACTCATAATACCTAACGCGGCGTTTCTACTGGCTTTTGCTGCTTTAGCTGCATATTGTTCAATTCCCATGCCAAGACCTGTCATACTGTCTCTACCTAGTTGCATAAATTTACGTGACGGTGAGTGGCTATCTAACGCGCTTTTTGCTGCGTTCAATGCACTTTTTGCTGC
>NZ_PPQH01000024.1 GCF_002902385.1 Staphylococcus intermedius NCTC 11048
AACACAGAAGTTAAGCTCTTTAGCGCCGATGGTAGTCGGACTTACGTTCCGCGAGAGTAGGACGGTGCCAGGTTATTTCAAAAGCTTCGAAGCAATCATCATTGTTTCGAAGCTTTTTATGTTGTCTGCGTCTGCCATCCTTTCTCAGTCATTTTTGAGCAAGCCGCACTATACGATGGCTTTCGACTATTTTTTATACCCCTAAAATTAGCTTATTATAGAATAAAAAAGCACGAACCTGAGGAGCCGATTTCCCAGCTTCGTGCTTTTGATTTGATTAAATTAATAACGAATACAGCATTTTGTTTTCATTAATATAAATGTTTTTAGGATCAAATTGATTGACGTTACGGATGAGCATGTCTAAATCGGCTCTATTTTGAAGTTGGATGCCGATAATTACCGTTCCGGTATTTTGAGAGGACTTCTTCAAATATTCGAATTTGGTAATGTCATCGTGTGGTCCGAGTACATCATTTACGAATTGTCTTAAAGCCCTAGGACGTTGTGGGAAGTTTAAAATAAAGTAGTGCTTCATTTCTTCATATAATAATGAACGTTCTTCAATTTCCTTCATTCGGTTAATATCGTTATTACCTCCAGAGACGATACAGACGACATTTTTCCCTTTAATATGTACTTGATACTGATCCAAAGCACTGACACTTAATGCGCCTGCAGGTTCTGCGACGATAGCTTGTTTAGAATACATATCTAAAATAGTCGAACATACCGCACCTTCATCAATTTGAAGATAATCATCTAATGTTTGTCGACAAATATCAAATGTAATTTCACCGACACGTGCCACTGAAGCACCATCGACAAATTTATCGATATTGTCTAAAGTAACCACGTGACCTGCCTGAACAGATTGATACATGCTACTTGCGCCCAAAGGTTCTACACCAATCAGTTTGGTAGAAGGGGAGTGTGCTGTAAAATATGTCGCTACACCTGACATGAGTCCGCCGCCACCGATTGCCCCAAAAACATAATCGATCGTAATATCTTCTTCTTTAGCACTTTCAATGATTTCTTTTGCCAAAGTTCCTTGACCTGCAATCGTATGCACATTATTAAATGGATCGATAAAAGTCATCTCATGTTGTTCGGTATAACTAAGTGCAGATTTTAAACAGTCATCAAAAGTATCGCCTTCTAATTTAATTTCAACGTTGTCACCACCGAAAAATTGAACTTGGTTGACTTTTTGTTTAGGTGTTGTGACAGGCATGAAGATCACCGCATGTAAGTTGAGGTATTTAGCCGTAAACGCCACACCTTGCGCATGGTTTCCGGCGCTCGCACATGTGATACCTTGATTTCTTTTTTCTTCTGGTAATACAGCAATGGCATTGTAAGCGCCACGTAATTTAAATGAACGCACCCATTGGAGATCTTCGCGCTTTAAATAAACGTTGCATTGATATTTAAGGGATAAATAATGATCCTTTTCTAATGGGGTTGCTTTAACAATCGTGTTGAGACGTAAAAATGCATCTTCAACATCTTGTGCTTGAACAGGTGTAGTTTTTACAGACATTGTTCCCACTCCTTAAGTATGTTTTAGTTCATAGTCTTTGATTAATGCTTCATATTTTAATGTGATGGCAATATCATCGAGGCCCTTCACAAGTTTTTCTTTCCACGTTTCATCAATGTCAAAGTGATAATTTTGCTCGGGTGTTTGAATGATTTGTTGTGGTAAGTCAATTGTGATTTCAGGATAACGTGCAATCGCTTCTCGTGATGCACGGTCTAGTCGAATCGGTAGTAACGCATTTTTAGTACAGTTCATATAAAAAATGTCACTAAAACTTTCTGCGATAATGACTTGAAAACCATAATCTTTTAACGCCCATGCCGCATGTTCACGACTAGAGCCACATCCGAAGTTGTCACCGGTAATTAAAATGGATGCACCTTGATATTCAGGTTGGTTTAACACAAAATCAGGATTGTCAGACCCGTCTTCTAAATAACGCCATTCATCAAAGAGAAAAGGGCCGTAACCTGTTTTAGAAATTCGTTTTAAATGAACTTTCGGAATAATTTGATCCGTGTCAATATTGTCATGAAACAATGGGACCGTTTTGCCCGTATATTGTGTAATCGGTTTAATTTCCATTACGCTTCAACCACCTTTCTCACATCAACAAAATGGCCATGAATTGCTGCAGCTGCTGCCATAGCAGGGGATACAAGATGCGTTCTTGCCCCTTTACCTTGACGCCCTTCAAAGTTACGGTTACTTGTTGATGCACAGTGCACGCCAGCTGGCACTTGGTCCGGATTCATACCGAGACACATACTACAACCAGGTTCTCTCCATTCAAAGCCGGCATCTTTAAATATCTTATCCAAACCTAATGCTTCCGCTTCTTTCTTCACTTGACGTGAGCCGGGTACGACAATTGCTGTAATGTTCTCATGTACTTGATGACCTTTAACAATGTGACTCGCTTCAACTAAATCAGAAATACGTGCATTCGTACATGAACCAAGGAAAACATAGCCTAACGGAATATCTGTCGCAAGTTGACCTGGTTTTAAATCCATATATTGATACGCACGTTCATCATTCACATTTTGAATTTCTGGGAACGGTGTATTAAAACTCACACCCATTTCAGGACTTGTGCCCCAAGTCACTTGAGGTTCTAATTGTGTGACGTCCAGTTCAATCACTTTATCGAATGATGCATCTTCATCGCTGTAAAGTTCGCGCCAACCCTCAAGTTTGTCCTCGATATGTTGTGCATAGCGACGGCCTTTCAAATATTCAAAAGTTGTTTCATCTGGTTGAATTAAGCCATATTTCGCGCCTGCTTCAATCGCCATATTACAAATCGTCATACGACCTTCCATCGATAAATTACGAATCGTTTCCCCAGCAAATTCTAACGCATAGCCTGTACCAAAATCGACGCCATGTTGATTAATCAAATGTAAAATAATATCTTTCGCATAGACCCCTTTAGGCAATTGACCTGTTACGTTAATTTTTAAATTTTTCGGCTTCGTTTGCCACAACGTTTGAGTCGCAAAAACGTGTTCGACTTCACTTGTTCCGATACCGAATGCAATAGCACCGAAAGCGCCGTGTGTAGCAGTATGAGAATCACCGCAAACAATCGTTTTTCCAGGTTGTGTCAATCCCATTTCAGGACCGACCATGTGAACAATGCCTTGTTCATCTGAGCCCATATCAAATAAAGTGACATTAAAGTCTTTACAGTTTTGTTGTAGTGCTTGAATTTGTTTGTTGGCGATATCATCTGTAATGTTGAAAATATCAATCGTTGGGACATTATGATCCAAAGTGCCAAACGTTAAATCAGGTCTTCTTAATGACCGCTTTTGCATTCTCAATCCTTCAAAAGCTTGAGGTGACGTCACTTCATGAATCAAATGCAAATCAATATATAATAATTGTGGTTCACCTTGCTGTCCAGTAATTGTATGTTGGTCCCATATTTTATCGAAAAGTGTTTGCCCCATTTGTTACGCCCCCTTGATTAAAGCTTTAAATTGATTAAAAATGTCCGTCGTGCCGTAGCGTCCCCCTAAATCAGCAGTTGTGATCCCTTTAGCAATTAATGTATCCACTGTTGTTTCAATCGCAGTCGCTAAATCATCGCGCTCTGCTGATTCACGTAAGCACATCGCTAGTGACAGTAACATACCAAAAGGATTTGCCTTGTTTTGACCGGCGATATCAGGCGCTGAGCCATGTATCGGTTCATAAAGTTTTGGGCCACCTTCACTAAAACTTGCAGAAGGGGATAAGCCTAATGAACCCGGTAACATCGACGCTTCATCGCTTAAAATATCACCAAATAAATTTTCAGTAATGATGACATCAAAATCTGCAGGACGTTTGATTAAATGCATACTACAAGCGTCAACGAGTAAATGTTCGACTGTGACGTCAGGATAGTGTTCAGCTACTTCATTGACCGTACGTCGCCACAACTGACTACTCGCAAGTACATTTTCTTTATCGACAGATGTGAGCTTGTTGCGACGCGATTGTGCGAGTTGAAAACCGACATGTGCAATACGCGTAATTTCTTCCTTTGTATAAGTCAATGAATCACGTGCCTCATCGTCTTTAAGGTAACGCGGTTCGCCAAAATAGATACCACTCGTTAATTCTCTAACAATGACGAAATCCGTATGTTCGACAATGTTTTGCTTCAATGGTGACAAATGAGCCATATCCGCTGTGACACGAGTTGGACGAATATTGGCATACAAATTCAATGCTTTTCTTAATTTCAGTAATCCTTGTTCAGGACGACATTGTGGATTCGTCCATTGCGGTCCGCCAATTGCACCGAGTAAAATCGCATCGGCGCGTTGACATGCATTTAAAGTTTCGTCAGGTAGGGGTGTGCCATATTGATCAATGGCACAGCCTCCCATCGCATAAGTTTCTACAGTATAATCAAAGTTAAATTGTTGTGCGATGACTTCTAGACAGTCGAGTGTTCCTGACATGATTTCCGGTCCAATACCGTCACCTGGCAATGCTACAATGTGAAAGGTCATTGTGCGACACCTTCTTTTTGAATGGACTGCACAGCCTTACCGACCGCTTCGACATACGCTTTACACGATGCATATAAAATGTCATGGTCAAAACCGACACCTGTATGTTCTTGACCCGCAACCTCAACTTGTACATGCACTTCAGCTTGAGCGTCTCGACCTTCAGATACAGCGTCAATACGATAATCTAATAGTACTGGTTCTACATTAAAGATACGATCGACCGCATTGTAAATCGCAACAATCGACCCTGTACCGATACTAGAATCTTGATATTGCTGACCTTCATTATCACGAACAACGACGACAGCACTTTGCAAGCCATTTGATACAAATTGGAGTTGCAACGCTTCAAGGTGATAAGCGACATGTTTTTCATGTTCAGTATCTTGAATCAACGCGTGGATGTCTTGATCAGTCACGTGTTTCTTCTTATCGGCAATCGATTTAAATGCCTTAAACAGTACTTTTTGTTCTTCTAAATCAATATCATAGCCAAGTTGTTTCAATTTATCTTGGAAGGCATGCTTACCAGACAGTTTGCCGAGTGGGAGTTCTGTCTTTTTCACACCGACCAGTTGAGGCGTCATAATTTCATACGTTTCCGGATTTTTCAAGAAGCCGTCTTGGTGAATGCCGGATTCATGACTAAATGCATTTTTACCGACAATCGCTTTGTTGCGTGGCACTCTTAATCCAGCATAGCGTGCGACCATATCGGATGTTTGTTTCGTTAATTCGAGTTGAATTTGTGTTTGAATTTGATAATGATCTTGGCGGACATATAAGCCTAATGCAACTTCTTCAAGTGCAGTATTACCAGCACGTTCGCCAATACCGTTAACAGTACCTTCAATACGTGTCGCACCGTTTTCGATAGCAGCCATGCTATTTGCGACTGCTAAACCGAGGTCATCGTGACAATGAGCACTATACGTAATCGGCACATCTGATTTAATTTGTTCTGTAAGCTCTTTGAAAATGTTGCCATATTCAGTTGGATACGAATAGCCCACTGTATCAGGTATATTGATTACAGTTGCCCCAGCATTCACAGCTGTTTGTACACTTTCGATTAAGAATGGCAGGGGTGTACGTGTTGCATCCTCTGGTGAAAATTGTACGATATCGAAACGCTCTTTTGCATAACGAACGTGCGTTGTAATTGCTTCGAGAACTTCGGCTTCCGTCATATGAAGTTTTGACTCTAAGTGAATCGGACTCGTTGCAATAAAAACGTGTATAGAAGGGGATACGGCATCTTTTGTCGCTTCGTATACAGCATCGATATCAGACTTTAAACAGCGTGCTAATCCTGTAACAGTCGTATGCTTTAAAGTTCGAGCAATCGCCTGTACTGATTCAAAGCTGCCTTGACTTGAAGCAGGAAAACCGGCTTCGATGACATCGACACCCCATTTTTCAAGTTGTTGTGCAAGTTTTAAACGTTCTTCAAAAGAGAAGCTGACTCCTGGTGTTTGTTCTCCATCGCGTAGTGTAGTATCAAAAATCTGAATATGACTAGACATTTTCATTCACTCCTTAAAAATTATTTTTGAATGCTTTTTGACTTAATGAATGGCATCATTTCGCGTAGTGCTTGACCGACTTCAGTAATTTGATGGCCGCGTTGTTCTTCGCGCATTTGTTTAAACTTTTTAAAGCCGTCTTGATTGTCTTTAATGAATGAATCACTAAATGTACCATCTTGAATATCTTTTAATACTGCTTTCATATTTTCTTTCGTTTCATCCGTAATCACACGTGGACCAGATACGTAATCGCCAAATTCTGCAGTGTTTGAAATCGAATAGCGCATGTTTTCAAGACCGCCTTCGTACATTAAGTCAACGATCAACTTCATTTCATGTAATACTTCAAAGTAGGCAATTTCAGGTTGGTAACCGGCTTCAACGAGCACTTCAAAACCGCTTTGGATGAGTCGTGTCACACCACCGCAAAGGACAGCTTGTTCACCAAATAAATCCGTTTCTGTTTCTTCTTTGAATGATGTTTCTAACACGCCTGCTCGAGTTGCGCCGATACCTTTTGCATAACTTAATGCCAAGTCGCGTGCTTCACCAGTCGCATCTTGTTGGACAGCGAATAATGCTGGAACGGCTGAACCTTCAACAAATGTACGTCTTACAAGATGACCTGGACCTTTTGGCGCAACAAGGAATACATCAACATCAGTAGGGGGTTGAATCACATCGAATTGAATATTAAATCCGTGTGCAAATGCTAATGCGTTACCTGCTTCTAAGTTCGGCTCGATGTCATTTTTGTAAACGTCACCTTGAATTTCATCAGGGAGTAATACCATGACAACATCTGCTTGTTTTACAGCTTCTGCCACCGTGTAAACATTAAAACCGTCTTCTTGTGCTTGATCGAATGAACGTCCAGGGCGAATACCAATCACAACATCATAACCATTGTCTTTTAAGTTTTGTGCATGGGCATGGCCTTGTGAACCATAACCAACGACCGCAATTTTTTTACCTTGTAATACATCTTTCTCTACTGATGAATCATAATAAACTTTTGTCATATTAAAATGCCTCCAAATAATAATTTTTTTGATTTTTCAAATAATTCCAGCTGTACCAGTACGTGCAACTTGATCAATATGAAATGATGATAGATCGTCTAAAAGGTGGTTCAACGTGTATTGTGGGCCTGTCGCTTGTAAATACAAATATTGACCATTTTCCTTCAAAATAGAGACTAGCGCATCATACGGTTGTAATACTTTTTCAAATTGCTGTTGAGGTATTGGCTTTTTAAGTTTAATCAGCAATAATTCGCGATTAAATGTATTAATGTTTGTAATATCTTCAACGGTCAACGTATTGACTTGCTTAATTAACTGCTGAATGATTGTTCGTTGCTTTTCATCATCAGGCACTTCGGCGATAAATGTGATTTCAGAAATGCCTTCATCTAACGTCGGTGTGGCAGTAATACTGACGATGTTGATCTGCCGTCTTACGAATAAACTTGTTAATCGGTTGAGTGTCCCGGCTTTATCGAATACACGTAATTTGAATGTTCGTCTCATAATAGTCCCTCCATCTCATGGTTCGCTTTGCCACTTGGTACCATAGGCAATACGGGTTCTACAGGTGAAATGCGAATTTCTATTAATGCAGGACCGTTATGTAAAAATGCCGCATCGATTTGTGATTCTAAACATTTAGGGTCATCGATTAAAAAGCCTTTGACACCGTAAGCTTCACTCATTTTCATAAAATCAGGCTGATCATTGAATACGGAATGTGAAAAACGTTGATTGAAAAACTTGTCTTGCCACTGTTTCACCATTCCGAGTGTGCCGTTATTGATCAACACAATTTTAATATTCAAGTTAAATTCATTTAGCAACGCCATTTCTTGGTTCGTCATTTGAAAGCCACCATCACCGACGAATGCTACAACCGTTTCATTCGGTTTGGCAAATTTTGCACCGATTGCTGCTGGAATACCGAATCCCATCGTGCCGAGACCACCACTTGTAATCAGTTGACCATAAGTTTGGAATGGATAAAATTGTGCTACCCACATTTGGTGTTGGCCGACATCTGTTGCGACATAAGCTTTACCTTGCGTAATTTCGCCAATGTATTCAATCGCGCGTTGTGGTTTACAAAACTTTTCAAGCGGATCATCCACATATTTAAATGGATGTTCTTGTTGATAACTTTTAACTGTTGTAAGCCATGCGTCGTGATTGATTTTTTCAGTATCATATTTTAACAATGCCTCAATCACATTTTTAACATCTGCAACAATACCGAGGTCCGTTTTAATGATTTTATCGATTTCAGATGGATCAATATCAACATGTACGACAGTCGCATTAGGTGCAAACTCATCTGGATTACTTGCTAAACGGTCATCAAATCGTGAGCCAAAGTTAATGAGTAGGTCACATTCCGTTAATGCCATATTACTCGCATATGAACCATGCATGCCGCCCATACCTAAGAAGTGGGGGTCATCGTAAGGAATTGCACCTAAACCGTGAAGTGTTGTAACGACAGGGATTTGATATTTTTCAACTAATTGCTGTAATAACGCATTCGATTTAGAGAAATGGATACCTGCACCGGCTAAAATGACCGGACGCTCAGATGTTTTTAAATAATCGTTCAGTTTTTGAATCTCATCAATATCCGGCTTCGTATTCACAAAATAACCTGGTGTGTTCACTGTATTATCGACAGGTGAATCCGTCGATAAAATACCCATATCTTTTGGAAAATCGATGACAACAGGGCCTTTACGACCAGAGTTTGCGACATGAAACGCTTCTTTAATAATGCGCGGAATTTCTTTCACATCGTTCACTTGATAATTATGTTTTGTGATTGGCGTCGTCATTGATAAAATGTCCGCTTCTTGGAAAGCGTCTTTACCAATACCAGGTGTCGCGACTTGGCCAGTAATGACAATGAGTGGAAGTGAATCACTATACGCATCGGCAATGCCTGTAATTGCATTCGTTGCCCCAGGTCCGCTCGTTACGACTACAACACCTGGTTTACCACTGACACGTGCATAACCTTCTGCCGCATGGGTTGCACCTTGTTCATGGCGATAGAGAATATGTTTGATTTGTTCGTTGTAAAATGTGTCATAAAGGGGGAGTACAGCCCCTCCAGGATAACCGAATATGTACTCAACGCCTTCTTCCAAAAATGCATCGACGAGCAATTGTGCGCCAGATTTTAATGCGCTCGTATCTGGTTGGTGTATTGCTTCATGTGACTCATTGTTGTCTTGTGGCACAGTATGATGAATTTGCGTCATTTGAATCCCCTCCATTTAATTAAAGTAAGTCTTCTGGAACTTGCATTACGCCACCTGTATTGGCACTTGTCACTAATGCGGTATAACGTGCGAGATAGCCTGTTTTCACTTTCGCTTTAAATGGTTGACGCTGTACTTGACGTTTTGCGAGTACGTCGTCATCCACATGTAACGTGAGATCACGATTTACGAGATCAATCGTAATGTCATCACCGTCTTCAATTAAACCAATCGGACCTCCAGCAGCGGCTTCTGGTGAAATATGACCGACTGCAATGCCTCTTGTTGCGCCTGAAAAACGACCATCTGTAATCAATGCAACGTCTTTACCGAGGCCACGTCCAACGATAGATGAAGTAGGGGCTAACATTTCTGGCATGCCTGGACCGCCTTTAGGACCTTCGTAGCGAATAACTACAACATGTCCAGCGCGTACGGTATGATTGTCGATTGCTTCTACTGCTTCATCGTGACTATCAAAACAGATTGCTTTCCCTTTAAAAGTTTTAATCGATGGATCAACACCACCTACTTTAATGACCGCACCATCTGGAGCAATATTACCATAAAGAATTGAGAGACCACCTTGTTGATCGTATGGATTGTCTAAACGACGAATCACCACATCATTCGTAATTTCTTTATCTTGGTTGTTTTCTCTTAAAGTTTTGCCAGTGACTGTGATACGATCTGGATGTAATACGCCTTCTTTTTTCATCAATTCATTAATAATAGCTGGCACACCACCTGCTTGATGTACATCATCCATAGAATAAGATGAACTTGGAGCAATTTTAGATAAGTAAGGTGTCTTTTTCGCAATTTCGTTGATGCGTGTTAAGTCATAATCGATACCTGCTTCTTGGGCAATCGCAAGGGTATGCAGCACCGTATTTGTCGATCCACCCATTGCCATATCTAAAGCAAAAGCATCGTCAATCGCTTCTTTTGTTACGATATCTCTTGGTTTTAAATCATTTTTAACATTTTCAACCAGTTGTTTTGCAGCAGCACGAATCATTTCACGACGTTGATCACTGACTGCTAACGCTGTACCGTTGTAGGGTAAGGCTAAACCTAATACCTCCATTAAGCAGTTCATCGAGTTTGCTGTGAACATACCCGAACAAGAACCACATGTCGGACAAGCATTTTGTTCCATGTCTAAAAATTCCTCTTTCGTCATCGCGCCTTCTTTAAATGCACCAACCGCTTCAAACATAGATGAGAGTGTAAGTGCTTTGCCTTGCGCTGACAGACCGGCTTTCATTGGACCACCAGAACAGAATATCGCAGGGACGTTTGTTCTCATCGCGGCCATCAGCATTCCGGGCGTAATTTTGTCACAGTTCGGGATGTAAAAGACCCCATCAAACCAGTGGGCATTAATGACTGTTTCAGCTGCATCCGCAATAATTTCACGGCTTGGTAATGAATAACGCATCCCGATATGTCCCATCGCAATACCGTCATCTACGCCAATCGTATTAAATTCAAATGGCACACCGCCTGCTTCACGAATGGCCTCTTTCGCGATATCTCCAAGTTCACGTAAATGCACATGTCCAGGTACGATATCAATATAAGAGTTACAAATTGCGATAAAAGGTTTGTTCATATCGGTAGGGGATTTTATTTGACCTGTTGCATGTAACAAACTCCTCGCTGGTGCTTGGTGATCTCCTTTTTTAATCATGTCACTTCTCATCTCAAATGCCTCCTCGGTTTTTCAAATAAAAAAGGTACGCCCCAAAAATGAATCTGGGACGTACCTTGTAAGTCCCATTCAACTAGAAATAGGACTTAAGCATTTAGTAAAGTTGCTACTAAAGCTCCAGCCCTGAGCGTAATAATAAAATGACAATATTATGATTTTGTACGGTATGGGTCATCATTGCATGTCTTTTCATTGTATATACGCTCCTTTTCTAAAGTGAATAGTATAGGTGATACATCAATCATCATACATTTGAATTTTACGATGTATACCTTTCTGCATAATATTCTAAAATGACAACATCTAAATGTTGTGAATAGAAAGAATTGTCTAAAAATTAGATGTCATTAATTTACCCTATCTTAGAAAATAAGTCAACAGTAAATCAAAAAATTTTCTGAAAATATTTTCTAAGTGGTATTCATTGAGAAGTGATTCGTGTGTGCCAAGGTTTCATCGTTACAGTAAGTTGATGAGGTCAAAACGATAAAAATTTGTTACAATAGGTTAGAAAATCGAGTCAGGAGTGCGAACAGAATGAGAATTAAAAATAAAACAGCGATGCAAGCATTTGCAAATCAACTTGCAACTTATCTCAAAGCACAAGATGTATTGTTATTAGACGGAGACCTAGGTGCTGGAAAAACAACTTTAAGTCAGTTTATCGGACAGGCGTTAGGTGTGAAACGTCATATCAGTTCACCGACTTTTAATATTATCAAATCATATCAAGGAACGACTTTAAAGTTTCATCATATGGATTGTTATCGATTAGAAGATTCTGATGAAGACTTAGGTTTTGATGAATTTTTTGAAGACGAAGCGGTGACAGTGGTGGAGTGGAGTCAGTTCATTCAAGATTATTTGCCACCTCATTATTTAAAAATCAACATTCAAACGATTAATGAAACAGAACGAGAGCTCAGTTTTGAAGCACGTGGCTCACATTTTGAAGAAATAAAGGAGGCTATCGAACATGTACAGTTTACTGATTGATAGTGCCAACCAACCATTATCAGTAGCAATTATGCAAGAGGGTCACGTATTGATCACACATACGACAACGATTAAACGTAATCATTCAGTACAGTTGATGCCTCTCGTTGAATGGTTATTAAAACAAGCACAATTGAAACCTGCTGATTTAGATGAAATTATCGTCACAGAAGGTCCTGGTTCATATACAGGATTACGTATCGGTGTCACGACGGCGAAAACACTCGCATATACGTTGAATATTCAGTTGTATGGGGTCTCATCGTTAAAAGCGATTGCGGCACAAATACAATATTCAGATGCGTACATTATTCCAATCATTAATGCACGACGACAACACGTCTTTGCAGGTGTGTATCAATGGCAAAATAGTGAATTGGTTAATGTGATGGCAGATCAATACATGCCAATCGAAAAGTTAATTGAACAGTGGCAAACAGACGAGAATGTCATTTTTGTCGGTGAAGATGTGGCACAATTTGAATCGGAATTAGCTCCATTTACGTGTCTAAAACAGCCCCCTCGAGCGGATCAAATGTATCCACACAAAGGAGAGCCGCGCGATATTCATACTTTCACACCGCAATATTTAAAGCTATCGGAGGCGGAACAAAATTGGCTGAATCAACAAAAATAGAAGATCAGCTTCAAATTAGACGCATGTCACACGAAGATGTCCCTGAAGTGTTTGATCTTGAACAGGCGAGTTTTAAACAGAGTTCATGGACGATTGATGCGTTTTATTATGAACTGGAACAAAATAATTTTGCGCATTATTTTGTGCTGGAATATGACAAACGTGTTATTGGATATTTAGGTTTATGGGTCGTTGTCGATCAAGCACAAGTGACGACAATTGCGATAGATTCAGCTTATCAAGGTCATGGTCTAGGCCAAATGTTATTAAAATACGGGATGAACTTTGCCGGTTCTATTGCAACAGTGATGAGTTTAGAAGTGCGTGTCGATAATGTCGTTGCACAACATGTGTATCAAAAGCTCGGGTTCCAATTTGGAGGAAAACGAAAAAATTATTATGGTGATGGAGAGGATGCATTAGTCATGTGGGTGAATTTAAATGAATAAGCAAACAAAAATTCTTGCACTTGAAACAAGCTGTGATGAAACAAGTGTCAGTGTCATTGAAAATGGTCAAACGATTTTAAGTAACAGTGTTTTAAGCCAAATTGAAAGTCATCAACGTTTTGGAGGTGTTGTGCCAGAAGTCGCGAGTCGTCATCACGTCGAAAACATTACGGTCATGATAGAAGAAGCGCTGCAAGAAGCACATACAACGATGGCGGACGTCGATGCAGTGGCTGTGACACAAGGACCGGGACTGATTGGTGCTTTACTTGTCGGTGTGAACGCAGCGAAAGCACTCGCCTTTGCCAATGATAAACCACTCATTCCAGTGCATCATATTGCAGGACACGTTTATGCGAACCAACTTCAAAGTGGTTTAAAATTTCCACTCATTGCACTGATTGTTTCAGGTGGTCATACAGAACTTGTGTACATGGAAAACCATTTACAGTTTGAAGTGATAGGGGAAACACGTGATGATGCAGTTGGAGAAGCGTATGACAAAGTTGCACGTAAAATCGGTTTGCCATATCCAGGTGGTCCAGCAATTGATCGACTTGCGGCCCAAGGAGAAGACACGTACGATTTTCCTCGCGTATGGTTAGAGCCGGATAGCTATGACTTTAGTTTCAGTGGTTTAAAGAGTGCAGTCATTAATAAATTGCATCAGTTAGCGCAAAAAGGTGAGCCTGTCATTCCAGAAAATGTTGCGACGAGCTTCCAAAACAGTGTTGTTGAAGTACTTGTTGGGAAAGCAATGCGTGCATGTGAAGCGTATGGTGTCAAACAACTCATCGTTGCAGGTGGTGTTGCGAGTAATCGAGGTTTACGTCAAGCATTAGAAGCGGCTACGGCAGAAAAAGGGATAGAGCTTGCAATTCCAGAGCCAAAGTTATGTACAGATAATGCGGCGATGATCGGGGCAGCAGCGCATGAGATTTATTTAAAAGGGATTCGTGGAGATATGGCGTTGAATGGGCAGAGTAGTATGGATATTGAGATGTACCGAGATTAAGGTGAAAGGGAAGTTTTATACATTCATCTTGAGTTTTAAATATTTACATTGTGGTTATGATTTTAATTTCAATCTTAATCTTTCAGATTGCTGAACCATTCTGCGCTTTCCGAGGGGCTGACCCTTCAACTCAATTCGGCTTGATTAAAATGGACATTTGTTGGAAGCCGAATTGGATTTTCCGGACCAGCTAATCCCTCGGGAGTCTACAATGGTTCTTGCAATTTTTAAAGTGCGGGTTGAAAGTGCAAGAGAAATGAGTAGTTAATAAATTAATCGTTTATTATCATTCAATCGCTATACCCTCTCACTTTTGTGGAAAAAGTAGTGAAAGTGTAGGAAATGCTGAACCATTCAATATTTTGCTGTAACAATTTAAAATAAAGTACCATTGCGAAAAATAATAAAACAGGACTGAGAGGTAGTAAGTTTCTCAGTCCTGTTTTTGCGTTGTATTCATCAAATAAGGCACATATTTATGACTCAAGTTGCTTCACATATTCTTGCGCATCTGTATAAATGCGATTTGGAAATTTCATAATTCGAATTAATTCTAACGCATTTCTTGTATTTGCAGGGCCTTCTTTAATTTGATAATCAAATACAATCTCACCATCTGTCACACGTTCATTAAAATGATAGTTGGCATATTGAGCGGCCAATACATCCGTTAACTCAATGTCATGTGTTGCCGCAATCACATGGGTTTGTGGAGATTCGTTTAAATACTCAAGTACTGCATGTGAAGCTGCAACACGTTCAGTCGTATTCGTGCCTTTAAAGATTTCATCAATAAAATAATAAAGAGGGGCTTCTGAATCTTGTTGAAATAATCGTTTGAGTGATTTTAATTCAGCCATAAAGTAACTGTCCCCACTCGTAACATCGTCTGCATTTGCCATGGTCGTCTTCACTATGCAAGGAACAAATTGAAACTTGTCGGCTGTGACTGTACGAATCGCTTGAGCTAGAATTAAATTTAATGCGACAGCTTTCATGAATGTTGACTTTCCAGAAGCATTTGAACCGGTTAATAATATATTTTGGTTAAACTTAAAGTCATTCGGTACCGCATCTTCAATCAATGGATGCGTCAAACCTTCAAATTGTACGCTGTCTGCTATCACAGGTTCAGTTGTGTCGTAATGATGGCGATATTGATAAACGGCTAACAAACTATCTAACTCACCAATATAACGAAAACATGCTAAAACCGTATCATAATGACCTTTAAAACGGCAGACAAGTGTCGTATATAAATGGATATCGATTAAAAACATATATTTAAAAAGCATCACAAAGTAACCAGGTATCGTTTCAACATTAATGAGTAAATAGCGAAACCGTGAAATAAAGCTTAATGGTTTTAAAGAATGATTGAAATCGGGCGTGATGGATAACTTTGAAAGTATTTCTGTTTCACGAACAGCACGTCCCATAATGAAAAGTTGCTTCAAATCTTTCTCCACGTAGTAATTAAAACGAAAACTAATGACGATATTGATGAGTAATGAAAAGCAAATCCATAAAAGCCCTTTTCCTAAATCAAAGAAGCACACGATGACACCGATGAATGGCAAAGTAGCCAATAACGTGTGATACCAGCTATATTGATTTTCAAAAATAGAATGATCATAAGTGGGATAAATACTTTTCCCAATGTCGGTAAGTCTTTTCACAATTGTTTTATGTTCATTTGGATACGCTTCAAGCTGATCTAAAAAATCATAATGCACAAGAGGATATTGTAAACGCAACGCACTGTATAATTGATTTTCACCCATGGCACTATAGGTAAAATTAAGTTGCTCAAACACGAGGTCCATCGACAAATCTGACCATGTTTTATCATCTATTATCGCATCATTTGCCCGGGATTCATTTTCATTTCTAAAATAAGCATCATAAACCGCATGAGGATTTTCAGAAGTATCGTACCGTGTGAAATGTGTCATGTGATATTCCAACAGACGATGATGGCGGATACGACGCACTGTTTCAGTTATGAGTATCGTACCCACTATTGCCACAACAAGTAGCATCATAAAGAAAGTATTTGGAGTCATATGTATAAATCCTTTCGATAATTTATATATCATTTATATTTTTACATAATATAATGAGAGAAGCAATGGATTATGAAAGCGTTTGAAGCATTTTCACATCATTTTAATTTCACGTAGCATGTCATCTGTCAAGAGGGAACGTGCGTACTTATGCACATTTTGTGAACAACCTGTGCATAAATTTAAGTGGATTCTGGGGATAAGTGAGGTGAGATTGTGCATAAAACGAAGGGGTGTGTGTACTTTTTCTGTGTATAACTCGAATAACTTTGTGGATAGCTGGTATTATCGGCTTTTTAATGTGGATGAATTGTCTGTATTTCGGGCGTAAAAAAATGAGCATAGTAGAAAATTCTACCACGCTCAGTTCATCTCATCTTCAAATTCACTTAATGCAAGTTGTAATTCTTCCCAATTTGTCATAACTTGTTCTAAAGATTGTTCGATAGCTGTTCGTTCGTCAGCCAATGCTTGTGTTTTTTCATAGTCGTTCATTGTTGCATCATCTGTCATTTCAATATCAATTGCTTCAATACGAGCTTCTAATTCCGTGATTTTTTGTTCTTCCGCTTCAATTTGACGTTCGATTTTACGTTTTTCACGACGCATTGCTTTTTGATCTTGATACGTATTTTGTGTAGCAATCGTCTCATCATTCGTATGGTGCGTTTCACGCTGTTCTTCATATGCAGCGAGTGCGTTTTGTTGCTCTAACTTTTCTAAATAATATTGATAGTCGCCCAAATACAAATGTCCACCTGATTCATTCAAATCAAAAATGCGATTAGCAAGTTCATTAATAAAATAACGATCGTGCGATACGAAAATTAAAGTACCTTCAAAGTTTTTAAGCGCTTGTTCTAACATTTCCTTTGAATCAATGTCGAGATGGTTTGTTGGTTCGTCCAAAATCAAAACATTATTGCGTTCTAACATTAATAATGCGAGTTGGAGTCTTGCTTTTTCGCCACCTGATAAATCATTAATCACTTTAAGTACTTCATCTTGTGTGAATAAAAAGCGTCCTAATACCGCACGAATATCCTTTTCAGGCATGTGACGGTATTGATCCCATACGAAATCTAAAATGGTTTTATTAGAGCGGAACTCGGCTTGCTTTTGATCATAGTATCCCATCTTTAAATTTGCGCCTTCAATGATTTGACCAGAAAGAGGAGAGAGTCGTTTCGCCAAAGTTTTAATTAATGTCGATTTTCCTATACCATTTGGACCGATAATGCCAATGTGGTCACCTTTGTTAATTTCAAAACGAATCGGTGCTGTAATCGGTGCACTGTACCCAATTTCTAAATCTTTGATATGCATGACATCATTTCCTGTATTGCGATCGAAATCGAATTGTATGTTCGCACTTCTCGCATCGAGCATTGGTTTTTCGATACGTGCCATTTTCTCTAAAGTCTTACGTCGACTTTTCGCCATGCCACTTGTAGACGCACGTGTAATATTCTTTTCGACAAACGTTTCAAGGCGTTTAATTTCATTTTGTTGACGCTCATATTCTGCAAGTCGTTTTTGAAAATATTGATCACGTAACTGAATAAATTTTGCGTAATTTCCAACATAATGCTTCACTTCACCTAGAG
The DNA here is from genome assembly GCF_002902385.1 of Staphylococcus intermedius NCTC 11048. Classification (GTDB taxonomy): domain Bacteria; phylum Bacillota; class Bacilli; order Staphylococcales; family Staphylococcaceae; genus Staphylococcus; species Staphylococcus intermedius. The sequence goes on from NZ_PPQH01000024.1 coordinate 17,860, forward strand.
AAACGTCATAGATTTGCGTTACGATTTTATCTAGGAAGAAGCGGTCATGTGAAATGATAACGATGGCGCCTTTAAAATATTTTAAATAATCTTCTAGCCATTCCGTCGTTGCCATGTCTAAATGGTTCGTCGGTTCATCGAGTAAAAGTAAGTCGGGTTCACTTAATAACATTTGAGCGAGTGACAGACGCGTTTTTTGACCACCGCTAAAATCATTAATCGGACGGTCGTAATCGGCTTCACTAAAATCAAGGCCATTCAATACAGTTTTAATTTTACTGTCATAATGATAACCACCGAGTTGTTCAAATTCGTTGGATAATTGTTCATATTTTGCGATATGTGTTTGGTATTCTGTCGTTTCATACGCTTCTGAATGTGCAGCGAGCCAGTCTGTTTCTTCTTGCATGCGTTGGCCAAGTGCTTTCACTTTTTCAAAAGGTTTTGCCATTTCTTCAAAAACCGTATTTTCAGTATTTAAAGTCATTTGTTGGGTTAAATAGCCGAGTTTAAGGCCTTTGATTTTTGAGATGTGGCCTGAGTCATATGATTCTACACCGGCAATAATTTTCATCAATGTGGATTTACCCGCACCGTTTCGACCTACGATACCAATGCGCTCACCCGTTTTGACTTCAAAATTAACGCCATCAAAAATTTCTTCGCCATCAAACGATTTCGTAATCTGACTTAACTGCATTAAAATCATAGGGCATACTCCTTTCATTCTTATTTATTGTACAACAAACCCTATACGTATCAAATACTAAATGTTTCCATATCATATAAATTAAGTTATAATTAAATATACAAACTGTGAAAGCTATCACATACACCAGAAATGATAACGGAGGACTTCAAAATGGGAAAATCAATGAACAAAATTCCTAGAGCAACTTTAAAACGTCTCCCTTTGTACTATAGATTTGTGAATACCTTAAAAGCGAAAGGCGAAGATCGTGTTAATTCAAAAGCTATTAGTGAAGGCTTAAATATAGATTCAGCTACCATTCGTCGTGATTTTTCTTATTTTGGTGAATTAGGTAAAAAAGGTTACGGCTATAATATTGATAGTTTATTAGAATTTTTTAAATCTGAACTGAGTGATTCAGATATTATCAAAATTGGTATTGTCGGAGTAGGACACTTAGGGACGGCTTTAATTTCGTATAACTTTTCAATCCATGATGACATGACAATCACAGAAGCTTTTGACATCAGAGAAGACATTATCGGTACAACAGTAGGGGATATTACGATTAAGTCGATGGACGATATTAAAGAAACGATTGCTTCAGGAGAATTAGAAGTCGTGATTATTGCGACACCAGAATCAGCGGCACAAGCTGTGACAGACCAGCTCGTTGAAGCAGGTGTCAAAGGTATACTTAATTTCACACCTAAACGCGTCCATGCACCGCAATCTGTACAAGTACATCAAATTGACTTAGGGATTGAACTCCAATCGCTACTCTTTTTCATGAAAAATTATGGTGCATCTGAAGCGTAAATGTGAATAAATGTTCGTATAATCAATTATTTTAAAGTGGACTTAGAAGCACTCAATGATAAAAAGCAACGCCCTTGTGTTTAAGGTGCGTTGCTTTTTATTACAGCAATTAAGCTTTTTGCACGGTAATGGTCCAAGAAGCATCCCCTAATTGCTCAAATTCAGTAATGGGGTAGTTTTGTTCTGCAGCCCATTGAGGTATGGCTTCTGTAGCTTGTGTACAATCGAAATCAATTTTCAATTCGTCCCCTATATTTAAAACTTCCATTTTCTTTTGTGCTTCTATTAATGGGAAAGGGCACACCATGCCAATAGTGCCTAATTCGTGTTTCATCATTGATCACCTTTCTTTAATTATTTAATGAGACGCGTTTGGAGAATTTATTGCAACATTCGTTTGACGTCTGGCAGCCTGCAGCGGTTTTACAAATAAGAAATAACTCATAAACCATGTCCCTAGAATCATTGAGGCTAGACCAATCCACCCTTGCCAAGAAAGTGCTGCGGTTGCGACTAAACCATTCCCGATAGAACAACCCCCTGCAACCGCCGCGCCAAAACCCATCAAGGCGCCGCCAATGGCACTGTTACGAATGGTCTTAATATCTGGTAAACGCCATTTAAATTCTTTTGCTCCACGTGCTGCAATATATGAACCTAAGAAGATACCTAATACAAGGAAGACGCCCCAATCAATGAGAGCGAAATCACCAGTTGTTAAAAATTGGATAATATTTGCGGAAGGCGTCGTAATACCTAAACCACCTTCACGCCCAGTTGAATAACTCATTGGCCAAGCGAGTAACGCAATCAGTCCTACTGCAATCGCTGCTAAAAAAGGATGGAATCGTTTTTCAAATAAAAAGTAACGTATGCCTGTATAACGTGATTTTAATTTTGGAATCGTCACTTTAGGTTTGGGTTTGCGTAAAGTTTTGATAACAAAAAATATTGTAATGCTCACTAATGCGATGATCCAAATCCAGCTTGGAATACCGGTTGAAGTAGAAATATCTGCATTTGCAACCGTTGGGCTGTTAATAATATTTTTGAATGGTAACAAAATACCGAATTTTGAAATCGCAGCAAATAAGCCATACATAAACAACGCAATCCAGCTTCCTATAAGGCCTTCACCGGCACGATACCATGTTCCTGTTGCACATCCGCCAGCGAGAACAATACCTACACCAAAAATAAAAGATCCAATAATAGTGCCGATAATAGGGAATGTGCCATTATGTATCGTCAAAACACCCATGGAGGTTAGAATAAATAAACCAATTGCTTGAATTGAAATGGCAATCAGTAACGCATAGAACATTTTGTTGTTTTTTTGTACATACATGTCTCTAAAACCGCCAGTGAGACAAAATCGCGTACGTTGCATTACGAACCCGAGTAGACTCCCAACAGTTAAACCACTTAACATCGTCCACATCAAAATAACTCCTTTCTATATCCGATTATTTTAATAGGTATTATATGAGATATGCCAAAAGAATGCAATCCAATTTATTGAAAAATTTAAAATTAAACGTTGTGAATTCTCATATGTTGAAATCATTCATTCAGACTTAAATACGATATTTTATTTTTGAATAGCATTGTATTTTATACAGAAATGACGGTCGATTTTATGATAAAATAGCTATTGAGACTGTGAGGTGACGAACAATTGAATATACAGGATATCGCCAATCTAGCGGGCGTTTCAAAAAGTACAGTTTCGAGGTATTTGAATCAAGGATCGATCAGTTTAAAGACCAAGCGGAAGATTCAACACGTGATTGATACATACGGTTATGAACCGAATCAATTTGCTCAAAGCTTGAGAGCACAAAAAAGTATGATGATCGGCATTATTTTCCCACGAATGTATTCACATGCCGTATCACAAACTGTTAAAGGTATTAAAAAGAAATGTGATGCACTTGGCTACCAAATGCTATTGAATTTGACTGAGCGACATGAGGAACAGGAACTTGATGCACTGAAATCATTTAAAAGAAGTAAAGTAGACGGCATTTTATTTATGGCGACTACCGTGACAGATGCACATATGGCTGTGATTCAAGAGATAGATAAACCAGTCATTATTATAGGTCAAGCACATACATCGTTAAGTTCGGTTTATCACAATGATTATCAAGCCGGTCAATTAATGGGAAGAGAAATTGTGGCGCAAGGGAAAAAGCATGTCATTTATGCAAGTATTCAAGAAGATGATGTCGCGGTCCGTGAACAACGGCTGAGAGGATTGATCGAAGTGTTAACGGCACATCAGGTTACTTATGAGACATTGATGGCATCATTTGATTATGAAACTGCACTCCAATCGATAAACGGACACCTCACACTACAGCCTTCTGTGGCATATGTCGGTGCGACCGATACGATTGCGATGGCGCTCTATCAAGCGTTGATGCATGACCATATGACCGAAACACCTTGGATTGCCGGGTTCGGTGGAGACCCGATGACACAAATTGTGCATCCAAAGATTTTTACAATACCTTATCAATATGAAGCGGCCGGACGTATCGCATTTGAACAATTACAACTTCAAATGGAACAGCCAAATCTTATTCAAAGTCGTCAGCTCGACGTGAAATCCAAATTTTAAGGTTTATCTTTTTGGAAGTGGAACCGTTACCAAATCTTATAAAGGAGGTACATTATGGAACAATGGAGTAGAGAAAAGCGTTATCGCAAGTATGAAGAAACAACGAACGAAGAAATGGCGTTATTAAGAACCAAAGTGAATCATTCTCCATTTCCACAGACATATCATATTCAACCCCCAACAGGATTATTAAATGATCCAAACGGGTTGATCTATTTTAATGGACTATATTACATCGCACATCAATGGTTTCCTTTAGGTGCAGTGCATGGTTTGAAATATTGGCGTTTACTCACAAGTAAAAATCTCGTACAGTTTGAAGATCGAGGTGTGATATTACGTCCTGATCAAGCGTTGGATAGTCATGGTGTCTATAGTGGAAGTGCGTTTTCGTTTAATCAATCATTATATTATATGTACACGGGCAATCATCGAGACGACGAGTGGAACCGACATAGTAGCCAAATTGTAGCCAAAGTTTTACCAGATGGAACGGTTCGTAAAATATTGCCTCCAGCGATTCCAGCACCTCCTAAAGGCTATACACAACATTTTCGCGATCCTAAAGTGTTTGAAAAAGATGGGAAATGGTATGCATTAATCGGTGCACAACGTGAAAATCAAACCGGTTGTGCCGTATTATACGAAGCTGAACATCCAGAAGGACAATGGCAGTTTAAAGGTGAAATTCAAACACAATTAGAAGATTTTGGTTATATGTGGGAGTGTCCGGATTATTTTCAGATTCATGGTAGAGATATTTTGCTGTTCTGTCCACAAGGCATAGAATCACAAGGCGATGCATATCAAAATATATATCAAAGTGGCTACATTATGGGAACGTTAAATTTTGACACATTAGTTTTTGAGCATGGGCCATTTGTTGAACTTGATCATGGGTTTGATTTTTATGCCCCTCAAACGATGACTGATGAAGCGGGGCGACGCGTCTTGATAGGCTGGATGGGATTGCCAGACACAGAATACCCAACAGATGATGAAGGCTGGGCACATTGTTTAACCTTGCCGAGAACATTAACAATTGAAGACGGTAAATTAAAACAAAAACCACATATGAATTTAAGAAAATTACGCAAAAATGAAGAAGTCGCACTTGGTTATGCGAATAAATTTATTAAACAACTCCATCCATATGAAGGCGTGCAATATGAACTTGTTGTTGATATTTTAGAAAATGATGCTTCTGCATTTGAATTACAACTGCGTGCATCACGTGATGAATTTACAACGATTCGATATCAGTCTAAGACACGACAAATTTCACTTGAGCGCTTTGATAGTGGGGCGTTACCGTATCCAGTTGAAGGGACGATGAGAGTGACCCAATTAGATACGGATCTCAAACAATTACGTATTTTCGTGGATACATCGAGTATTGAAATTTTTTGTAATGAAGGGGAACGGGTATTAACGTCACGAATTTTCCCGAAAACGACATCAAACAAATTTAAAGTCGTAACGGATTCCGGTCAAATTTATTTAAAAATGACGAAATACGATATTGTGGAAGGAGAATAACGAATGAAACATTTTTATGCGATAGGTGAAGCACTCATCGATTTTATTCCTACACAAAGAGAGACATCACTGAAAGATGTGACGGGGTTTGAACCTCAAGTGGGTGGCGCACCATGTAACGTGGCCGCAGCTGTTCAAAAATTAGGTGGTAACAGTCATTTGATTACGCAAGTGGGTGAAGATGCATTTGGTGACAAGATCATCGAGACGTTACAAAGTGTTGAAGTCGATACTGCACATGTGTTAACGACAAAAAAGGCGAATACAGCACTTGCGTTTGTCAGTTTATCTAATGAAGGAGAACGCGACTTTTCATTTTATCGAAAACCGAGCGCAGACATGCTGTATCAACCTGAAAATATCGAGACGATTGATTTACAACAAGGAGATTTAGTCCATTTTTGCTCTGTTGCGTTAGTCGAAAGTCCTATGAAAGAAGCCCATGTTCAATTATTAGATAAAGCAGATCAAGTAGGGGCGACAATTGTGTTTGATCCGAATGTCCGTTTACCTTTATGGGAGGATCATGATGTATATTACGAGACATTACAAGCATTTTTGCCACGTGCGCATGTTGTAAAAGTGTCAGATGAAGAATTATCATTTGTAACGCGTCATGACGATGAAGAAGCGGCGTTAAAATCATTGTTTGTCGGTAACGTTCAAGCTGTGATATACACGAAAGGGGCTCATGGTGCGGCGATCATTTTCAAAGATGGTACAACGATTGACGTACCGACACCTCCCGCACAAGTTGTTGATACTACAGGAGCAGGAGATGCCTTTATTGGTGCCATTAACGCGAAGTTATGTCAATCCGAGCAACAACCTTTGGAGACACTTCGGCAACATGGACAAGACATATTGAAATTTGCACATCAAGTTTCAGGTCGTGTTGTATCCCAATACGGAGCTATTTCAAGCCTACCCACATTGGAAGAACTCTAATGAAAAAGCCAATTTCCCACACAGCTGGGAAATTGGCTTTTTAAATTGAGAGACAGCTATTATATTTTCTTCAAATTACGCACTGAGACATAACAAAATTCTTCATTTTTAAAATAAGCAATTCGTTCTTTTGTATCAACACGCGTTATATTCCTTCGATTCAATACAAAACTATTATGACATCTGAAGAATCGATCATCGAGTTGTGCTAATTCCTTCAAGTTGCCATAAAACTCGATTTGACGATTGTCGAGATGCGCGATTAAGCGGTGTGACTTAGGTGAAGACTCAAAAAACATCACATCATCATAATTGACATAAACAGAGCTTGTCCCGCGTTTGAGCTCTAAAGTTTCAACATTATGATCTTTAGTTAGTAGATCGAGTCGTTTTAATGCCGTTTCTAAACAGTCGATAATGCGTGTTCTCAATTCATCAGGATCATCTTTGAAAATAAAATCCATAGCAGCCACTTTGTAGACAAAAGTCAGGTACGTCAGTTCACTATGACTTGTCACAAAAATAATATTGCCAACAGGATCATGCTTTCGAATCTCGCTACCCAGTTTAATTCCATTAATATCAGACTCTAATTGAATATCTAAAAAGTAGCAACCAATATCTGTCATATTTTTAGAAGTTTCTAAAACCGCATACGGATCACTAGTGGCAAGCGCAATTTCCATAGGCTTTTCTTCAATCATAATATAATTCTCAATAATGGAAACCATGCGTTCACGTTGTTTCGGATCATCCTCACAAATCAAAATTTTCATGGTACACACATCCTTATTCGTAATCGTTCATAATCTCTAGTTTTTGAATAAAATAATGATTCTCAATCGTTGTATCAAGGAGTACATTGTCCGTTTGATCAATAATTTCTTTCAACGTTGTTAATCCTATACCCCGATTATTTCCTTTAGTTGAAAAGCCGTCTTGGAACAAGGTATGAAGTTTCGGCATATCTTTTGGCGCTTTGTTCATAATAATAATCATTACGGACGCATCCGTCTTAATGAATGCGATTTGAATCGTAGGATCATCGATGGTATTGGAAGCTTCTATCGCATTATCCATAATAATCCCTATCACACGGCTCAGTTGAATCGCATCCATATCGATTCGCGTAATTTCATCTGCCACTTCAACAGTTATTTCGATATCATTTTCTTGTGCTTGTAAGATTTTAGTGGTTATTAAACCTTTAATTTCTCGTACTTTTAGATTCTCTATCCCGTTAAGTCGCATCGTATTGGATTCAAATTCACGTTTTAAAGGACTAATATGTTCTTGATAATACTTTTTTAAACCTTCTAAATCGTCGTCACGTAAATATTCAGACATCGTTAATAATATATTCGTATAGTCGTGTCGGAATTTGCGCATTTTGTTGTTAATTTTTTCAATTTGTACGGTATATTTGTAATAATCATCTAATTCCTGTTTTTTTCGTTTATAATTGATTTCACGTTCAATCGTTAAAGTCGTTGCGATGATTAAAATCGAGAAGACTGAAAAAGAAATAAAACAAATGATACCAAAATATTGAAACTCATAGATATCACCAACTGTTCTTGGTAAAAAAGAGAAGAAAATGACGAACCCGCACGCTAAAAATACAGCTAGGGCAATCAAATAAAGCTTATTAATATACAACCAAGATGTTTTGAGTTTGTTAAATAATGTAATGATAATATAAGAGAAAAGGTAACAACCTAGCGCAAAAATGACCATATAAATGAATGATGTCACATAAAAATTGATGTGATATGTATTTAGATAAGCAAAAACCCATGTCGCGATGAAATCATTAATGAGTAAAACAAGAATAGACAGCAGAACTGTAATAATTCCAAAAATTTTAGCTCGTCTGAAATAGAAGATAAAAAAGCAAAGAATTAAATAAAGCAAACTATATTTATCGAAAATTAAATATAAAACAATAGAAGGGATTACTATCCCGAAGATGAGAAGAATGTAATCCCTTTGACTGTATTTATATTTTTGGATAATACTCGTTACTGATGCGAAAATAAACGATTGAAATAACACTATAAATACGGCTATAAGTATTTCCAATTTTATACACACTTTCTAACTTTTATTTTTCCTCTTCTAACAACTCAGCAGGGATTTCTGGTTCATCGAAAAATCCAGTACTCGTTGGGATTCTAGCAAAAGTACCGATTGATTGGAATAAATTTGTAATAAGGTTGAATAAAACTTCTAAAATTCTCATGTTAAACTTCCTCCTTAATAGAAAATATAGGTAATAATGTGAAAGACTGTAATAATACACCATAAACGACAAAGCGATTGTATGGTGGTGGTACGATGCATGCAATAGTCATGAGCAAAACGAATACAATGATTGATTTGATTTTAAGACCTTTCACTTTTTTTGGAGCGATTGGTCTTTTTTTCGTAGCTGCTGGTGCATATTTGATGACAATCAAAGCACTCAATAAACTCAAGATTAACAAAAATTGAAACGAAATGTCATATTGCACAATTAACCACGGTAACATGACGAATGCAACAATGTTTTGTACGTGACAAAGCATGGATGTCTTCGCATGTGCACCATGTGAATAAGTTCTTAAGGTAAGAAAAGTTAGGTGAACGATAAGTGTGTATAAAAATATGTTCAATAGGAGTGCAAGCCCGTAAGTCACTATAGCCTTAAAGGTGTTAATCACGACAACTTGCATGCCCAAACGCACTTTTAAAAACTCAATATGACTCAAATTCTGTCTTTGTTGGAGCTTTAGCGCCATTTTTTCAATGCCATTGTCAATGAGTAACATACGGCTCTCCTCCTTGTTTAAATTATAATATACAACTATTAAAACGCTTTATTTTTTGCCTAACTGTTCAATTATCATTCCTAACTGTTAGAAATGATTGTTTTTTTATATTTTACCATAAATGTTTGAACAGTTAAGCATAAAAATCATCGAGTTACGCACTCATTCACACAAACGAGAAAAAACATGTTGTAATATAAACATCATCACATTGGTGATGGAGATGAAGTGATTTTGTGATAAGTGTTGTCGAGTACACTTAGACAAATTTACTGATTAAGTAAAGTCAGATGTTCTTAGTCATTGTATTCTTCGCTCAGCTTACATGACTAAGGGAGCAACAATCTATTAGAGTCTTTGGTTTTATTTATAAATTAAGGAGGTGCTCACTATGGCAGGAGATATCATTAGCACAATTGTTGATTTCATTAAACTCATCGCTGAAACAGTTAAAAAATTCACGAAATAATTTTTTAACCAAGCAATTTTGTTAGAATCTTTTTCCTTACTTAGACTATAGTAAAATCAGGTTTCGATATTGAAGCCGTTGTAGCAATATTTAATAATCGGTAAATTCACTAAATTTTTTCATAATTAATAACATCCCCAATTAAATAGAATAACTGTAAATAAAACATTCCCTTAATATGAAGAACAGGCGAGTCACTCCCAAGCTCGCCTGTTTATTTTTATGCCCTTTAAAAAATAAGGGGATGGGAGATGAAAATTTTTGTATATTAGTCTCCTCATATTTTAATCTTCTTTTTGTGCATAGCGGTAAACAGCGGGTCTCATATTTTCAAACACTGGAATTGCACGACGTTGTTCGTCTACTTTTTGAAGGTCCAGTGTGACGGTCATCACGGCTTCATTTTCATCTGCTTCAGCTATTATTTGACCATTCGGATCCACAACCATTGAATGACCTGCATACGTTGTTTGACCATCATTGCCACTACCATTAACCGCAACCACATACATATCATTTTCAACTGCACGTGCTTGTAAGAGCTGACGCCAATGCGTGAGTCGGACTTCGGGCCACTGTGCGACATAAAACATCACTTTTGCGCCTTGAGCTGCCGGATAGCGACTTAATTCTGGAAAGCGTAAATCATAGCAAATGATTTGAGACACGCTTGTTCCATCAGAAAGCATATAAGGGTAGGGTACAGTCTCGCCACCTGTCAAAAAGTCTGGTTCGTCTAACATAGGAACGAGATGAATTTTATCATATTTATAAATTTTTTCGCCTCGACGATTTACGGCAAAGGCTGTATTGTAAATGGTGCCTTCTTTACGATTAGAAACAGATCCTGCAATGATGTCTACTTGATAATCTTGAGCTAATTTTTGTATAAAAGCATAACTTTGTGTTAAGTTTTCATCTGCTAACTGTTCTAATTGTGCTAACGCATAGCCATTATTCCACATTTCAGGCAAGACAACGACATCAGTTTGATCATCTAAATGTTCTTCAAATAATGTAGTGATTTTCTGTTCGTTTTGACTTGAATCAGCACGTGTGATATTAAATTGAAATAATTGTAGTTGCATCGTAATCCCCCTCACTTCTAGATTAATACTAGTGTACTAAATGATGACTGGTTTAACAAAAATCTTAACAGAATACAATAATATTAAAATGAAGGTGGTAATTAGCGTGACTTTTGTTTATACTGGCTTTGATGAAAAACTTAGGTATCAGAGGTGAATCTGATGGTAGAACATCAAAAAGAACATAGAGTTAAACGACTATTTAAAATAGGATTGGGTTCAACCAGCATTTTATACGTTGTGTCACCTCTTTTATTATCGCATGAAGTCGTTCAAGCAGCAGAAGTCAATGAGGTGCCGACGACTTTGAATACAATGACGGTCACATCTTATTATGAACAAATAGATGAGCGACGAAGCGTGATTACTTCAGACAGACATGTTGCTGAAACGCCAACATTCACTCCAACAAAAATAACAGCGGATGAAATTGAGGACAAGCCAACAGAAAATGTGAAACCGGATGATGATGAACTCACAACGGATGAAAGTGAATCAACACTACCGAGTACTGAACACCATCCATCTAATGAGCAACCGGGTACTGAAGAAGTGCCATCTCACAAAGAAAATGAGCATAACAACGACTCAAGTCAAGCAAATCAACCGTCTCAACCCGATCAATCTGAAACACAGAAAGATGAAGATCAAGTAGTAAAACCAGAGAAAGATGAGCACAAGAAGCCGAACCAATCGCAGGAAGATCAACCTTCGAAAAACCCAAATACAAAACCGAATAAACCAGACAAACCAGATAGACCAGACAAACCAGCATTACCACCTAAAGAACCGAATCGTCCGAATCAAAAAGATGATCATTCAAACAATACACCACCACCTGCAACAGATAACGGTGGGCATGGTAATGGCGGTGAAATGACCGAGTCCAACGGTGGAGGAGGTCACGAGGGATCTCCACAAAAGAATGAGCATTTGTCGAATGGAAATGACGGTCAAGTACAACAAAATGGAACGGTTGAAAGTTCAAACCAGCCGAATCATTATGGTTCATCAGCATATGATGCATACGCAGGTTTATTGAATAATAATTATAAATATAATCCATTGTTTAAGGAAGAAGTTGCGCGTTTAAGCGAATTTGGAAATCAAGTACCACAGGATATTAAAAATTTAAGTCGGAAAGAACAATTTAAGCAAAATGAATTTTTAGATGACTTACAACGGAGTACAGATTATTTTAGATATCAATATTTTAATCCGCTTTCAACAGAGCAATACTATCACCGTTTAGATAAACAAGTGTTAGCACTCGTCACAGGGGAATTTGGTTCAATGCCAGATTTTAAGAAAAATGGTGATAAGTCTCGAGTAAATAAGCATCAGCAAGATAAAGTAAAGAAAATTGAGCAGCATGGAGAAAATTTTAATACGCATCATATGAAAGACATGAAAGAAGACACAGGAAAATCTTTAAGTTACAAGCCTATGATTTATATTGGTGTTGTTATGGTCGGTTTTGTCGGCCTCATAAGTATGATTTTATGGAAACGACTGCATCATTATTGGAAATAAAAAATAAAGGGTTAAGTCACTTTAAATGAAGTCGACTTAACCCTTTTGTGCATTGTAATATCATTGAAAATCTTAAAAGTAATTTTGTGAAGTAAACCGTGTATGCCTTATGAAAGGAATAATGACATCCAATGCGTCATGAATAAATCAATGAATTGTGCTTGTTTAACGGCATCTTCAATCATTTTTTCAGGCATCATTAATTGTATCAGTGCGACTAATCCATTTTGAGCCATATGAATACCAATGGAAACACTCAACCGTTTCGTATAAATATAAAATGCTGAAAAGATGATTCCCATGACAAAATAAGCTAAGAAATGTGAAAAATCCATATGTACGACAGCAAACACTGCAGAACTGATCGTCGCTGCGATTGCGAATTTCACCCATTTGCTTGCTTTAATCGCATGATAGAGTTCGCCAAACAATACTTTTCTAAAGACAAACTCTTCTAATAATGGACCGACAATTGCTATTAATACTATAAATATTGGCATTTGACGTGCGATTTTCATAATTCTTAATGTGTTTTCGCTCGCTGGATTCGCTCCTAAAAGTTGGACAGAAATGAGATTAACAATCATTTGCGCGATAAACACTATGACAACACCCACTAAAATATAGGGGAGCACATAACGCTTTTTCTCTTTCGGACCGAGTTCAAAGTTCAATTTATTTTTTACGAAAAACTGTAGTAAGATGATCAATATGGCGACAATGATAAAGGCATACAATTGTACTGTTATCGACTGCCGTAACAATTCTGCTTGGTTGTCTGTCTGTATCCAACCTAGCGCACGTGCGATATAAGGTGAAACTTGTGCAAAGATGTATAGTACTACAGTGAGTAGTGAAACCCAAAATCTCTTCATAATTAGCCTCCGTTCAATCTTCTTTATTCTAACGGAAAATAAAGACGCGGACAATGGCTTTGAACGTAATCGCTTGAAATTTTGACCAATTTTGATTATTATAGAACTAAATTAGCACTCAATATATGAAAGTGCTAAATTGAAGTTGAACATAAGGAGGCATTCACACATGCTTAGACCATTAGGAAACCGTGTCGTTATCGAAAAGAAAGAAAATGAACAAACAACTAAAAGCGGTATTGTTTTAACTGATTCAGCTAAGGAAAAATCAAATGAAGGTGTTATCGTTGCGGTAGGTCCGGGACGTACTTTAGACAATGGTGAACGTCTGAAACCAGAATTAAACGTAGGCGATCGTGTTGTGTTTCAACAATATGCAGGCACTGAAGTAAAACGAAACGATACGGAATACTTAGTGTTAACTGAAGATGAAGTTTTAGCAGTTATTGAAGACTAATCATACATTAAATATAGAAGAAATGAATCCAACAATGGAGGTTTTAGAATGGCAAAGGAATTAAAATTTTCTGAAGACGCACGTCAAGCAATGTTACGTGGTGTCGATAAATTAGCAAATGCTGTTAAAGTGACAATTGGTCCAAAAGGGCGCAATGTTGTACTTGATAAAGAATTTACAGCACCACTCATTACAAATGACGGTGTAACAATCGCAAAAGAAATTGAATTAGAAGACCCTTACGAAAATATGGGCGCGAAACTTGTTCAAGAAGTGGCAAATAAAACAAATGAGATTGCAGGGGACGGTACGACGACAGCGACTGTACTTGCACAAGCAATGATTCAAGAAGGGCTTAAAAACGTGACAAGTGGTGCCAACCCAGTCGGTATTCGCCAAGGTATCGATAAAGCTGTGGCAGTCGCGATTGAATCATTACACAATATTTCTCAAAAAGTTGAAAACAAAGAAGAAATTGCACAAGTCGGCGCGATTTCTGCTGCTGATGAAGAAGTAGGTCGTTACATTTCTGAAGCGATGGAAAAAGTCGGTAATGACGGTGTTATTTCAATTGAAGAATCAAATGGCTTTAATACAGAATTAGAAGTCGTTGAAGGGATGCAATTTGACCGTGGTTACCAATCACCATACATGGTAACTGATTCTGACAAAATGATTGCAGAATTAGAAAGACCATACATTTTAATTACTGACAAGAAAATCTCTTCATTCCAAGATATCTTGCCTTTATTAGAGCAAATTGTACAATCTAACCGCCCAATTTTAATTGTAGCTGACGAAGTAGAAGGCGATGCATTAACAAACCTCGTCTTAAATCGTATGCGTGGTACATTCACAGCAGTTGCAGTTAAAGCACCTGGTTTCGGTGATCGTCGTAAAGCAATGTTAGAAGACTTAGCGATTGTAACAGGCGCACAAGTGATTACAGATGATTTAGGTCTTGAATTAAAAGAAGCGACTTTAGATATGTTAGGTACTGCAAACAAAGTTGAAGTGACTAAAGACAATACGACAGTCGTGGATGGTGACGGTGATCCTGCGAACATCGATGCACGTGTAGGCCAATTAAAAGCACAAATTGAAGAAACAGATTCTGACTTTGACCGTGAAAAACTTCAAGAACGTTTAGCAAAATTAGCTGGCGGTGTTGCAGTGATTAAAGTGGGTGCAGCTTCTGAAACTGAATTAAAAGAGCGTAAATTACGTATTGAAGATGCATTGAACTCAACACGTGCAGCAGTTGAAGAAGGCATTGTTGCTGGTGGTGGTACGGCATTAATGAACATTTTCAAAGACGTACAAGCGATTGAAGCGGAAGGCGATGAAGCAACAGGTGTGAACATTGTATTGAAAGCATTGCAAGCACCAGTGCGTCAAATTGCTGAAAATGCAGGTCTTGAAGGTTCAGTCATTGTTGAAAGAATGAAAAATGCTGAACCAGGTATTGGTTACAACGCAGCAACTGATGAATGGGTGAACATGTTAGAAGCCGGTATCGTGGATCCAACGAAAGTGACACGTTCTGCTTTACAACACGCAGCAAGTGTTGCGGCAATGTTCTTAACAACTGAAGCGGTAGTTGCAAACATTCCAGAAGATAAAGGCAATGATATGCCACAAATGGGCGGCATGCCAGGTATGATGTAATAGGACTATCAAATGTCTTTACATCAATGTTTTAATGATTGATCAAACATTATGATTTGAATAAATATTTTGTGACGCTTTCCAATAGATACCTCAATTTTTGGGAAGCGTCTTTTTTATATGATATTCAATTGATTACCAACTGAATTACAAAATTTGCTAGAAAGAACTGGATAATGTTTTGATATCGTTTACTTCAAATGATATTTCTGGCAAAAAGCTAATTTTTTATTTATCAAACCTTGTAAAACAAATTAATACAGTTGAATACCATAAAATACCAGCAATTATTTATCATTTTCACTTTAATTATATAGAGCAAATGTATCGATAAATACTTGTAATGAGTACTAAGAGAAGATGATGGATTTTGGCAAAGGACAGTGAATAAATATAAATGGGGATGAGGTTAATATGGAGATAAAACTTGTTGATACATTTGATAATAGCTACTTAGACACTATTTATAAAACTTATCAATCAGTAGGCTGGTTGAATCATAACAAAGATAATATTGAAAGCATTCTAAAAAATAGTACGCACAATGTATTCGCTATTCATAATAGTAAAGTGATTGGTATAGGTAGAGCGCTATCTGATGGTGTTTTTAATGCAGCGATTTACGATGTGATTGTTAGGCCTGAATATCAAAATTTAAAAATAGGCAGTAGAATTGTCAATGACTTATTAGAGCAAATTGGAGATGTGTCCTGTATTCATTTAATATCAACGACAGGAAAAATAGAATTTTATAATAAACAAGGTTTTAAAAAGTTGAAAACAGCGATGGCTATATATCAAAGCGAAAAATTAAAGATGGCATATACTGAATGATCGTATGCCAATACGTGAATGCATCCATTCATTACAGTTCGATTTAAAGTGGTGATGAATGTATGGTATGTCGAAAAAATAGGATACATTCATAACAAATCAAAAAGCAGCGTCCAAAGTGTAGGGTCTATCTTTGAATGCTGCTTTTTATATATTATGGAAATGTCTATGATTTCCGCTGAGGTGTTTCATACCATGTTTTTAAAAATGTATACAAGACTTCGGTAAAATGATCTAAATCTTGAATGCTCATTTTTTCGTTGGTTCCATGGGCTTCATCAAGTTTACCGGGACCGTATAAAATAGTTGGAATGCCAAAGTCTGCGGTCCAACCGCCATCTGTTACCGTTGTGCTCATCGTCGTTTGAAGCGGTGTCTCATGCACGTGTTCGTGTGCTTCAGCTAACATGTGAAATCCAGGATGAGATGTCGGTAAAGTGAAACTTGGGAAAATTTCACCTTTATCTTCAATCATAGAAGTGCCGCCCCATTCAAATTGAAGTGGATTTTGACTGAGCCATAAATCACTATCGGCAACTTTATTTAAATATGTTTCAATTTCTTCAATAATGGTGTCATAATTTTCATCAGGCAAATAATGTACTGTTATCCATAATCGACATTGGTCTGCAATAAAAGCAGGATGACGACCCCCTTCAATCACGGCTGGATTAATGGTATTCGCGCCGGGTGGCATGCCGGGATAGGATTTCGTAACGGCCCAATGACGTTCGAGTTCTTGTAACGCTTGGATGATCTTCACCATTTTTTCAATAGCACTCGCACCATGACGACCGCCACCTGCATGAATGATATGGCTTCTTGCACCATCATGAATGGTTTCCTCACTTTGAATCGTAATCCAACCTGTAATGACGCCACCTTGTCCCATCGCAATATTGTCACTCGTATCTAATACTAGAGCTAGATCGGCTTGAGGTGAATGTTCACAAGCAATTTTCGTACCTGCTTCTCCTACTTCCTCACCAACAACAGAATGGACAATAATATCGCCTTCAGGTTGTCTACCTTCTTGATGCAAACGCTCTAAATTGTAAAAGAGGGCGGACATACCACCTTTCATATCTGCGACGCCTCTGCCATAAAGAAATCCATCTGTTTCAGTCAGTTGAAAGGGGTTAAAGCGCCAAAATTGTTCGTCTTCCACTTCAGCGACATCGACATGGCCGTTTAAAATAAGACGAGGTGCATCAGGTTGACGTCCTTTCAATGTTCCAACCACGATACAGTCATTATCGTAAAAAGGAATGGTTTGGACTTCAAAACCTATGTCTTCAAGCCAAGTAGCAATTTGTCGTTGTAAAGTAACGGTATTGCGGGCAGGGGGACTGACTGTTGGATGTGCAACTAATGTTTCAAGAATATCATAATGGCGTTGTTCCATGAATGTCACCTTCCAATGCTAATAAATGTTTTTTACGATGGAGTCCACTATTAAAACCACCTAATTGGCCATCTTTTCTTAATACACGATGACAAGGAACAATAATAGAAAGTGGATTTTGACCAATAGCAGAAGCGACAGCACGTACACTTTTTGGACGTCCAATCATTTGTGCGATATCACTATAATTGACAACCGCCCCAAAAGGAAGTTGTTGTAGCGCTTGCCACACTTCTTGTTGAAAAGGTGTACCAATGACATGCGCAACAGGTGTTTTAAACGTTTGACAATGACCATGAAAATAACCTTGTAATTCAAATGCGATTTGATTCACGATTGGATGATGTGAAATTTGAATGAGCGGTGCTTGTTTTTGAAAATGATTCAATGCAGTGTGATAATCTTTAGAATCTGTAAACGATAAGCCTAACAACGCATCATCATTGACAATAGCGGTCATTAAACCGAGGGGTGTATCAATATGTTGAAAATAAAATGGCATAAAAATCAACCTCCTTTGAATTTATTGAAATGGCACGAAACCATCACGACTGATCTCAATATTCTCATGTGGAAAAACGTCTTGCATTAATTTTAACACATGCAGATACGCGTCTGGATGATACCAAGACTGTAAATCAAGTGTTTCATATAAAGATTGAATACCAAGAGATTGCGTGCGACGGCCGTTTGAGCCATCCCCCATAAAGTAATCGTCAATCGTAATAAGATCGACATGTTTGGCTAATTTTTGGGCAAACTGATTGGTACAAGGAAGGACAGGCGCGATGGCTATTTGAGTTGGAATGTGAGCTGCACAAAGTTTGTCTACTGCTTTAAGACGAGCTTCAATACTTGGTGCCTTTGGTGTGAAATGCCGAATGATATCTTCACGGTCTGTTTCAACGGTCATACTTACGATGAAATTTCCAGGATAAGATTGAAGCATGTCGATGTCTCGTTGTATGAGTGGGCTCCGTGTTTGAATGAATAAAAAATCGGGTGGGCAATCATGCATTTCAGATAACAAATAGCGTGTGATTTCATATTTTTTCTCGAGCGGTTGATACGGGTCGGTGGAAGAGGACATGAATACCGTGAATGGTCCTTTAGATTTGTTTTTTTGAAGTTCTTTTCTAAATTTCAACTGCGCATCTGTTTTGGCAGTAACCCAGTCACCCCAAGTTTTGCCTGAAAATAGTGAAATAGGAGAGCGACGGACATAACAATAAGTGCATCCATATTGACAGCCCATATAAGGATTAAGCGTATGTGTATAATCTTTTAAATAGCCACTCGCTTTCGTTAAAAATTGTTGTGGTTGGCGTGCATGAATTTCCATTTTATCCCCCTAAATAAAAACAGACAGGTGACTAACGACGACCTGTCTGTGCTGGATTTATGATTGTAAAGTTTGAATCGCTGTTGCTATTGATTTAAATACGTGCGGTAAATCTTCTTTTTCGATACAACTAAAGGCAATACGAATGTCAGTATCATTCAGAGCGACAATACCAATCGAATGTTTTTCAATCAGATGTACACGCAATTCTTCAGCGTTGACACCTTTCACTTTCAATGCCATAAAGTAGCCAGAGTTAAAGTCATAAGGCTGCCATAATGATTGGTAATCTTCGTTATATACGAGTTCTTTTGTCACTTCATAACGCGATTGTAAAATTTGAATGTTGTGTTGCACTTCATCATTGAAAGAGGCACCTTGTTTCAGCGCATGTTGAACTGCTGCTTGAGAAGGTGTGGCACCACTTGAGTTATTACTACGGATGAGCCCTTTCATTTTAGCTTCTAACACATTTTTTGTCGTGTCATTTGAAGTACCAAAAGTTAAGAAACCGACACGGAATCCCCATGCGAAAAATTCTTTTGTTGCACCATCTAAACGAATAGGTAACACACGTTCATTGTTCAATTGTGTCAGTGCAGTGAAAATGGATTGTGTGTAGACATCTTCGTAAAACAATCCGTAATACGCATCGTCGACAACTGCAACGACATTGACACCGCGTTTTGCGAGTCGATCAATGGCTTGCACAATCGTCTCAACTTCTTCTGTTGTTGGTGTATAGCCAGTCGGATTGTTCGGATAATTTAATAACATGATCACTTTATCTGCTTCAAAGTCATCTAACGCTTTTACGAGATGTTCAGTTGTGAAATGACCTTGTGCATCAAAAATAGGGTAAGTTTGCATTGTCGCTTGATGACGAATACCATACACAAGATTATAGTTGCCCCAATTGTGTTGAGGTAATAGTACAGTGTCGCCAGGATTCACGAATAAATCTCCAATTAATGATAAACCGTGCGTTAAAGCGTTCGTCACGATAGGTAAACTCATCGCTTCTTTCGTTAAGTCAGGGTTTTCTTTTAACATTTTCTGTTGCCAAAGTTCACGTAATTCAGCTAAACCTTGTGGTGGGGCATAAGCAAAAACTTCATCTGTCGTTAAATGGTCAAACATGCCATATAACGTTTCAGTGTACATTTTACCTTCAGCAGTTGTAGCCATACCGATTGTCGCATTATATTTCGTCGTTTTGGCTTCAGCTGATTGCGTCAAAATGCCTTTGGGATAATACATATTTGTACCAAGGTCGGAAAGCATATCTAGGACGACTGGGTTTTCTTCACTTAACTGTTCGTTTAATTGTAGCGCTAAAGGGTTCATAAGATTCGACCTCTTTCTATTTTTTCATCATATACGTCTATCATACAGTGAATAGCTATAAATTTAAAGAATAGACTGATAAAAAATTCAAGTTATAAGCGCAAAATGAGAACACACGTTCGGTATTTTGTGTTAAAATATATGTAGCCACCACACCCTACATTTTTGGCGTTTGATAGAATATGGTTTCTAAAAGTAGGAGGTGTTTAATCATGTCGTGGACAGAATTTTGGATGTTATTAATTAATGGTGGCATTTTAATTATTTTTAGATGTTGGGTTGAATCGAAGTGGAGAAGTCGAGATAGAGAAAAAAAGAAAAAAGATGATTCCATGCATTCGTAATGCAAGACTCAACAAATAAAAGCCCCAAACTTGCGGCAACAAGTTTGGGGTGATTTAATCATGTGTGGATACACTATTATATTATCATCTTCATAATTTGGAGGCAAACGATTTATTTACGAAAAATATGTATTCTGTCAATGGTCATCTTTCCTACGCAACTGAAGTTTTTAAATATTATAAGTTTATGAAGTATTGTTGACAAATGAGACGGCTTTTTCTAATGTTTGAATCAACAATTAAAATAAGGAGAATCAAATGAAACATTTAACGAAAATTTTTGTGGTGATTGCGTTAATCATTTTTGTTATTGGTATCGTTTTACAGTTTTTAGGTGAAGAGACTTCAGCCATTAAATTATTTGTCGCGACCATTTTATTTATGATTTGTGCATTTATTAGCCGGCATAATGATCGAAAAAAGCAACGTTAAACATTTTAAATCATTGAATTTGATGAAATAAATTGTAAAAAAGTTTAAAATTTTAAATATAACAAGTTGATAGTTGTATTCTATCGGTTCATTTTGTTATCTTTACGAGTGTTGAAGATTTTCTATGATATAGTAGAAGTTTTTGGGAGAGAAGTTGAAGTGATAAACATAAGAGACTGACACTATGCACATACGAAAGTCCTCATTTAAATCATGAATTCAATATGACAAATGATATAAGGGCAATTTTTACAGTGAGGTTGAGTCGCAAAAATACATATCGCCATTGTCGTGACTGACCGATAATATTGAACAGGATGCGCTATTTTAAATGCGGTGAATTTCTCTTTGATAAGTGCGCCATACTTTATGACAGGTTAAGGTTGTAGTTATTTTAATCTCGAATGTATCATCTAAAAAATAAACAGGAGGATTCGTGGATGGAATTGAAACAAATCACCAAACAATATGGCAACAATACGGTCATTAATGGCATTGATTTTTCATTTAATGATAGTAAAATTGTTGGGTTAATTGGTAAAAATGGTGTGGGGAAAACCACTTTAATGAAAATTATGAATGACAACATTATCAATTACCAAGGAGATGTTCAAGTTGCGAATGATGATCATATTGGCTATTTAATTGAACATCCAAAACTTTACGATAATAAATCTGGTCTATACAATTTAAAACTTTTTGCACAAGTATTAGGTAAAGGTTTTGATGAAGCATATACGAACAATATTATTAAAGCGTTTGGTATGGAATCCTATATTAAGAAAAAAGTGAAAAAATATTCGATGGGGATGAAACAAAAACTCGCCATCGCAGTTTCACTGATGAATAAACCAAAATATTTAATCTTAGATGAGCCGACAAATGGGATGGATCCAGACGGTTCAATCGATGTCTTAAAAACGATTGAGCAACTTGTCCAACAATTAGATATGAAAATTCTCATTTCTAGTCATAAATTAGAAGATATTGAGCTCATTTGTGATCGTGCCGTATTTTTAAGAGATGGACACTTTGTACAAGATGTGAACATGGCTGAAGGACAATCCACAGACCAAACCATTATTCAAGTTGATCCCGATGATTTTGAACAAGCATTGTATTTCTTAACCGATCATTTTAAAGTTGTGCAATCACAGAAAGAATCAGGAGAAATTATCTTAAATGGGCAACGCGACTATCGAAAATTCCTTCAAGGTTTAGCCCAAAAAGAAATTTATCCGCAATATATTGAAACACGTAAAGTTTCATTACGAGACACTTACTTCAATATTAATCAACGAGGTGATCAATCATGAATATCATGCAACTGTTCAAATTCGATATCGTGAGCATTTTAAAAAGCCCACTTACATATTTAGCGATTCTTCTCGGTATTGCGCCATTGGTTATCACAGTGATTATTCAAGTGACTAACGATCATCCAGTCGATGCGAATACGATGTTCAGTGTAGGGAAATGGTTCTTTTCGCTAATTGGTTTACTCTTTGTGATTAAAACCATTACGCGTGATACGGCTCAGGGGACGATTCAACTCTTTTTGAATCAAAGACAGAGTCGTATCGGTTACTTCATCGCTAAAACGTTATCGATCATTTTTATTAGTATTTTCACGACTGCAGTTGTCGTGATTGTCACATATTTGATTCAATGGATGACGGATGGCACAAATTTAGATAATGATCAATCTTGGAAATTGCTCGTGTTTTATTTAATTTTATTCTTTGTTTATGGATTGTTATTGTTTTTAATTAACTTAATCGTTCAAAAGCCAGCATTAGTGTATACGCTTGGTATTTTACTGTTACTATTATTACCTGTTGTTAAACCGTTTATTCCACTCATTCCTGAGATTGGGGACAGCATTCAAGATTCATTAGAGTATATTCCGTTTAGTTATTTAAGTGATAAGACGTTGGGTAATGGTGTGACTTTTACCAATTGGCAGTGGTTTATTAATGTCGCATCAATTATCGTATTGTGGTTGGCGAACTTAGGTTTAATTGCGAAAAAAGATATTTAAAAATAATTCACTTTTATATTTGAAACATTTGATTGCTTAACCGCGCTACGCTTTCCGAGGCGCTGAAACTTCAACGCATTTTTGCTTATTGAAAAAACAGTAAAGCAAAAAATGGATTTTCAGTTTCAGCTAATGTCTCAGGCGTCTTGCGCGGTTTTTTTGCAATCAAAAGTGACATGAATTAAGAAAGTGGCGTGATTTTTGTATTGTATGGGTAGTGATTGATGCTGGGGGATTCGCGTTCCTAGGTGCCTCACCTCAACTCACAAACGCTTTAACCATATTGCTATATTGATGGAAGCGTTAGTGGATTTTCGGGAGCAATACAGAAATCTCATGTGTAACAAAGATTTTGTCGTATTGCCCCCCGCATGGCTGACTAGACTTCTCAATAGCAAAAGCAGTGAGAAGTCAGACAGCTACTGCGTTAAACATTATCCTCTATTAAATTACCAAAGATTACACTCAATCAATGCCGTAACCCTCAGGCGTCTCGTTCCCCGGTTGGCAATCATAAAAAATCACGTTGCTTAATAAAAGTAGCGTGATTTTTATTTTGGATGTTTAGTGTTGATAGTAAATTGAGTAATGCTTTCCAAAATCGCACCTAGGAAATGCGTATCCATACGGCAATTATAAAAATAAGAAAATTCTAACATTTTGCGTAAGCGTTTACATTTTAAATTTTTTGAATTAGAATACTTGTATACAAGTTAGGGGTGATGAGATGGAAATTCCTAAACAGTGGCTGACGTATTTATCAAAAGGGGAGGCCATTGCTGCTGCTTTACGTTTAAGTATCATTAGTGGGGAACGTACAACGCATAAATTACTAACCGAAAATCAAGTGGCAAATGAATTTCAAGTGAGTCGTTCACCTGTGCGAGATGCGTTTAAAATACTCGCGCAAGAACGTTTAATTCGTTTGGAACGGATGGGTGCAGAAATTTTACCCTTTACAGATAAGCAACGGCAAGAATTGACTGACATTCGACTGATGATTGAGTCGTTTGCATTCACGAAGGTCATTCAACGGTCGGATTGGATGGCAATTGTGCAATCCATGCAGCAAGCATTAGCCATGATGAAAGTGAATATACAGTATAAAGATGCCGCGAGTTTTGCGGAAAATGATTTGAAGTTTCACGAGTTAATGGTTTTCGCCTGTGATCATCATTATTTAACACATTTATGGAAACAAATTATGCCAACAATGTTATGTCTTAACTATGTTGGAATGAAAAAGCGCATGGAAGAAGATTTTGATGATTTTGAACGTGTGATTCGAAACCATGAATTATTTGTTACGGCAATTGAACAAAAAGATAGAGCAATGATGTATCAAGCGTTTGAAGCGAATTTTAATGATTTAAATGATGATATTGGCGCATTTTGGGCTCAGTAATTTGAAAAGAAAGGTGTATCACTATGGAGAAATATATGATTGGTGTAGATATTGGAACGACTAGCACGAAAGCAGTGTTGTTTAATACTGATGGGGTCGTACAACATAAAGCACAGATAGAATACGCATTGCACACGCCACGTGTTGACGTTTCAGAGCAAGACCCACAAATTATCGTTCATGCAGTGACAGAAACCATTTCAGAAGTCGTGCGCGAAGGACATGTTCAACCAGACGCACTTCAGTTTATCTCATTCAGTGCACAAATGCATAGTTTATTACTGATTGATGAACAACAACGTCCTTTAACAAAAAGTATAACTTGGGCGGATAATCGTGCGCGTTTTGCAGCTGAAGATTTGTTGAACCATCATGATGGACATACCATTTATCAACGTACCGGTACACCGATTCATGCGATGTCACCGTTAAGTAAATTATGGTGGTTGAAACAAGATGAAACCGCACTATTTGAAACGGCCGCACGTTATGTCGATATTAAATCGTATGTCCTCTATCAATTGACGGGTGAATGGGTGATGGATGCTTCGATTGCTTCGGCGACAGGATTGTACAATTTAAAAGAGCAATCATGGGATGAAGAGGTACTGTCATTACTAGAAATTCCGGATTCAAAACTTCCCAAATTAGTATCGACAACACATGTACTTGAGTTCAAAGATGATAATATGGCCGAAAAACTCGGTTTACGTCGTGATTTACCTATCGTTGTTGGTGCGAGTGATGGTGTACTGTCAAACCTGGGTGTGAATAGTTTTGAACCAGGAGAAGTGGCTATTACGATTGGGACATCAGGCGCGATACGTACAGTTGTTGATCATCCTGTTATTGACGAAAAAGGTCGCATTTTCTGTTATGTGCTAGATGATGAACATTATGTCATTGGTGGACCTGTCAATAATGGGGGTGTCGTCTTGCGCTGGTTGCGTGATGAATTGTTAGCGAGTGAAATCGAGACGGCCAAACGATTAGGCATAGAAACGTATGATGTGATGTCGCGTATTGCACAAAATGTTCAACCGGGGGCACAAGGATTGTTGTTCCATCCTTATTTAACAGGTGAACGTGCGCCATTATGGACATCTGATGCGCGCGGCTCATTTATTGGATTGACATTATCACATCAAAAAGAACATATGATTCGTGCGGTCATGGAAGGCGTATTATTCAATTTATATACTGTCTTTTTAGCATTAATTGAAGTGATTGGTACGACACCTCAATCAATTAAAGCGACGGGTGGTTTTTCAAAAAGTCATTTATGGCGTCAAATGATGGCGGATATTTTTAACACGTATGTTGAAATACCAAAAAGTTATGAAAGCTCATGTCTCGGCGCCTGTGTTTTAGGGTTAAAAGCACTTGAACAAATTGATAACTATGACATTGTGAAAGCATGGGTAGGTGCCACACATCAACATCAACCAGAACCTTCACATGTCGATGTTTATCAAAAACTGGCTTCTATCTTTATCCAAATTAGTAGAGATTTAAGTCCGTCATATCAAACATTAGCACAATTTCAACGCGATTTAGAAATGAACAAAGAATAGAGGGGATATTATGTTTCAAGAAATTTGGCCACTATTGAGTGTGGTTATTGCGATTTTAATTTTATTATTATTAATTATGAAGTTCCAGTTAAACACGTTTGTGGCACTTGTTATTACGGCGATGGTAACCGGCATATTACTCGGTATGCCATTTGATAAAATAGTTGCAACGATTGAAACTGGAATGGGCGGCACACTCGGGCATATCGCATTAATTTTTGGTCTTGGTGCGATGCTCGGGAAGTTGCTCGCTGATGGTGGCGGTGCAACGCAAATTGCGGACACTTTGATTGCTAAACTCGGTAAAAAATATGTGCAATGGGCGATGGTTATTGCTTCATTTATTATTGGGATTGCACTATTTTTCGAAGTGGGTCTCGTGCTACTCATCCCACTTGTCTTTACAATTGCAAAACGAATGAATGTATCACAATTGAAAATTGGTATGCCTATGGTAACAGCTTTATCAGTGACACATGGTTTCTTACCGCCGCATCCGGGTCCGGTCGTGATTGCTAAAGAACTAGGTGCAAACATTGGAGAAGTATTATTATATGGCTTTATTGTTGCAATACCGGTTACGATTATCGCAGGTCCACTTTTTGCGAAAATCGCGCCACGACTCACACCGACTGCGTTTCAACGTGAAGGAGATATTTCATCACTAGGTGCAACGAAATCTTTTAAAGAAGAAGAATTACCAAGTTTTGGACTCAGTACTTTCACAGCATTATTACCTGTATTGCTCATGCTATTTGCGACGCTTTGGCAACTGATTTCTGGCCATGAAGGTAAAGCGCACAATACACTTGAAAGTATCATTTACTTTATCGGTAGTGCAGGTACAGCTATGTTAATCGCCGTTGTATTTGCGATCTTCAGCATGGGTGTGCGTCGCGGTATCCCAACGAAACAAGTAATGAATACATTAACACAGGCGATTTATCCGATTGGGATGATGCTGTTGATTATCGGTGCTGGTGGGGCATTCAAACAAGTACTTATTGATGGTGGTGTTGGCGGTGCGATTGAAAAGATATTTACTGACGTCCACATTTCGCCTATCTTATTAGCTTGGTTAGTCGCAGCGCTTTTACGTCTCGCGCTGGGTTCAGCGACTGTAGCAGCAATCTCAACAACAGGTATCGTATTACCGCTATTACAAACAGCCGATGTGAATTTAGCACTTGTCGCATTAGCGATTGGGGCGGGTAGCATCTTCTGTTCACATGTTAACGACGCGGGTTTCTGGATGTTCAAAGAGTATTTCGGGTTAACAGTGAAAGAAACATTTTTAACATGGTCTTTAATTGAAACGATTATTTCAGTCAGTGGACTCGTTTTCGTTCTCTTCTTGAGCTTGTTCGTTTAATCTTTGAAAATAAAATGCATAAATTTAAAAGAGGGTTGGATATAATCATTTTTGATGCTATGAGTGCAGTTTTAGTTTAACTTGCCTTCGCTGTGATTTGTGGCTTCTGATTGCCCTTATGGCTTTGCGTTCCCAGGGGACTTGTCTCAACTAGCCAACGCTTGATTGAACGATGACATGCATGTCGCGTTGGCGGATTTTGGGAGCAGTACAGAAATCTCATGTATAACAAAGATTTCGTCGTACTGCCCCCGTAAGGCTGACTAGACTTCTCAAAAGCATGAGCATTGAGAAGTCAGACAGCTACTGCGATAAACAGCAACCACTACCAAAGTTAAAAGACGACCTTTTGTTTTTTACTATATCCCTCGGGAGTCTCAGCCTTCAGGGCAATCACACATCAAATACAGTCACTGAGGGCAAGTTGATGAAATGGAGCTCCCCATAACATCCAATGATAACGTCCCATTCACCCTCATTTTTGCCTGTTTTATCATTATTAATCGATATATGTCCATAAAAAGGATAGGGACTGGGAAAACTTAATTTCCCAGTCCTGATTCTTTGTTGCATTAAACGAGTCGAGTGATGATGGATTCATACACATCGTGCCAAAATGATGCGTCTGTCAAATAGCGTTCACGAATCTTGAGATGTACTTCTTTTTGCTTTTCTTCAAAACTTGGATCCTGTTTGTCTGGTAATGTGTCTTTACGTACTTCTTCTACAAATTTTTGGACATTGATTGCACGAGGTCCCCATACCGCTTTTTGTTCAAACTTCTCATTCATAAAAATATAAATTGGAATAGCACGTGACTTACCATTTGTTAAATATTGATCGATTAAATCTGTATTGTCATCACGGTAAAATGCGCGAACTTCTAAATTTGCTTGTTCTGCAATGTGTTTCAAAATTGGGTTGTTCATCATTGCATCGCCACACCAATCTTCTGTAATGACTAAGACATATTTGTAACCACTGTCTTTAATTTTTTCAATTCTTGGATCTTCAGTAGGCATCTCGAAATCTTTATAAATATTTAAGACTTCATTTTGGTTTTGTTCCATATCTTGAATGTATTGTTCGAAAGGTTTAGCTTCTGCGTAATAAGTTCTTAAATGTGCCATAAAATACCCCTCCCTTTTTATCTATTATACCAGTGTATGAATTTGAAGAAAATTAAAAAGATTACGACAAATTAAGATTATGACATTTACAATACAAATATTCAAAAAGTGTTTAATTTTACAGCACAACTCCTTATAATTTGTGGTAATGAAAATATTCAAAAAAAGGAGGGGCTGCGATGGATAAAATTACGTTTTTAAATGAATTAGAATATCAATTGAATCGATTGCCAAATCACGTCGTTGATGAAGTCATGAATGAATATGAAAACCATTTTTATCGTGAAGGTTTGAATGGCAAATCGGATAAAGCCATCGTCAATGCTCTGGATACTCCGAAACAAATCGCGAAGCAACGTTATGCCAAATATGCAGTAAAAAATGCTGAAAAGAAACCAGATGTGACGCATTTAGTTCGTGCAGTATTTGCGACGATTGGAATGAGTATGATTACTTTGTTTTTTGTTGTGATTCCGCTCTTTTTTGTAGGTTTACTCATACTGATTGGTACATTTATTACTTTAGGCATGTTGTTATCGCCACTGTTATTATTGATTACAGATATTTGGTCGGGGAAGTTTTCATTTTCCCTCAGCAATTATCTATATAGTTTTGCATATTTAGGATTGGGCATGATGTTTATCGTGATCATTGTTAAACTGATTATGGCCATTCGTAACTTACTGATTAAATATTTAAAATGGAACGTCAATTTTATTAAAAAAGGAACATCACAGTCATGAGAAAGCTTTTCGTATTTGGTCTCAGTTGCTTTTTAATATGCTTTATTTTAGGAACAGTAGTGTGGTTTGGTTTTGAAAATAAGAAACAATCTGTTGAAAAAATAGATCAAACGTTTGAAAAAAATGCCATCAATCAAATTGTCATTAACGTGGATGCGACGAATATTAAAATGGTGCCGAGTGATTACTTTCACATATCTTATGAAGGAAAACAAGAAATGAAAGTTTCGAAACAAAGCCGAGTATTGACGATTACTGAAATGAATCGATCAGGTATTCGAACACCGAATCTGAATCCATTTAATAATTTAGAAGGACAACTTGAAATCGGTATTCCGCCAGCACAATTAAAAGAAGTGGATCTTACCTCCAATATAGGTGCGGTGAATATAGAAAATGTAGACATTGATCATGCCTCAATTTGGAACGGCGATAGTGGAGAATTGAATATTCGAAATAGTCAATTAACCCATTCAAAATTTAGTGCTAATGAAACACTTGTAAACATTGAAAATAGTCGTTTAGATCATAGCGAATTCAATATTGAGCAAGGAAAAATCAACGGAGAAAAGACATTATTAAAGAACAGCATTTTCAAGTTGAATAGAGGTGATATTCATTTGCAAGAGATGCTAATGGGGTGTGACTTTAAAGGATCGGTTAAAGACGGCAACATTTATTTAGGATATCGTCAACCGCCAACTGATGTGATGCTGTCGCTCAACCCTGAAAAGGGTAAAGCAATTATTAATAATGACCAAATCAAAAAAGGTAAAAATGGGAAAGGCACGCATCAAATCGAACTTTATACGACACGTGGGGATATTACTGTCGAATAGGAAAAATACAGGGACTTGGATATTAACTGATCCGAGCACCTGTATTTTTTATTTCGATGTCGTGTCGTTAAAGCTATCCGCCATCAATGTGTGGCAAAATGAATGTCAGTATCAAGATAACCTGTTAACATCGTCGTTTCAATTTGCTGGCCTTCTAGCCACGCCCCAAAATCGAATTTAACAGGGTGCTGATTTTCACCTAAAGTCATCCATGCATAAAGTTGACGCGGTTCATACATTGTTGTATGAATTGTGCCACTCCAACTTTTGAACAACTTGCTATACAGTTCGTATTGTGGATCATTAAAGCGTTTGAAAATGTCAAAGCGTGATTGTTCAGGTAATTGGACTTGGGCTTCAAGTCGCGCCAAACGTTCTTCTGACTCTTTTGTGTAATTACGGTTTTCATGTGTCAGTAATTTAAAGTGATTGGTACAAGTCGTATCATAGCGGACATCAATGCCTCTCGGTGTGACTTCTACAATCGCATGTGCACCGGTTTTATCTTGAACGATATAACTAAAAGAACTTCGGTGAGGCAACGCTTTTAAAAAGTGTATCGCTTCTTCGACATCACGACAATATTCCAATACTAGGCGACCGATCATATAACAGACAAAACCATTGGCAGGCTTTTTACGATGCATAAAATTATAAGCCATGACTAAACCATGTTCGTTCATACCGTCCATTCTCCCAGTTGTCCGTGACATCGGCCCTATTTGCGCATAACCGCCATCAGTAGGTTGAAACAATTGATAACGTGCATCATAAGTAGCTGGATGATAATCGTAATTGCGAACTAAGAAATCTTCACCAACAAATACCGAGCAACCACTATCAGGCAATGTCGTGAAACGATAATGGGCAAAGTTTAAAATAGCTTGTCTTGTCGGTATATTTAATACATCTTGAATCCCTTGAATTTCTTCCCATATGTTAGGTGCAAACTGTTGGAAGATTTGATACGTTTCTTCTACATCGATGTCAAAACGTGGGACACGCTTTTTCCATTCTCTTTCTCTATTTTTCAACATGGCAGTTCGTTGTAGCCATTGCCCAGTAGCAACACCGTAATCATAATGTGTACCACGAAAAGTTAGAATGTCTGAGACTACTTGTTGCATGTGTATTCATCCTTTCTGACATCTTGTTAACATAATTTGTTAATAGGTTGTAATATTTCCTTAATGGTAATTCATATACGTCTTTAATATACTTATTTTAACATGATAACAATTGTAAAAGTATATTAAATCAATAGGGGTGAAGTGTATGTGGGAATACTATTATAAAGCAAAACGTTGGTTCTATAAAAATTTTACCAATTGATTAAAGTCGCTGTTTTGAAGTTTTGAGAAGATATTAAATATGCACACACGAGAACATGTAATCAAAATAAACATATGTCATATAGAGATCATCAATTCATTGCACATTTATAATAAAGAGGATATGTTGAAATATTTCGTTATGTAAATGTGAAAAGCGAATAGGGAATCAATATATTCAATTGAGGGGACTGAGGTAAGCATTGTATCTCGGTTCTTTTTTTGTGGGTGAACCGGCGCACCATAACAAATGTGGCGTAACCATATTGCGTTAAATTGTTTGGGGCGTTCACATTCATAGGTTAAGCGAACACGAAAAAAAGTTTGTACTAATGCATTAACTGCCTAGTTATCTATAGCGAAATGAAGGGAGAAGGAGATTTCAGGCGTGGAAAATTCCATGACTGAACTGCACCATGATTGAATGGCGGTTTGACTTGTGAAGTATCACAGCAAACCTCATTCAGTGTAATGCAGTTTGAATCGATTTCATTTTGCATTCAAATATGGTGTTAGGTCGAATGAATTTCTGTGACGTTGGTTGTGATATAGATCGTTTTAATACGATGTTTAAGCGATGGTGTGTCTCCAAATGTTAAAGTGATGAGTGTCTTAGTTGTTTTTGGATAATCTGGATTTTCTACTGAGTATACATAAAATATAATCAATTGATCGTCGTTAATTTGTGCACGATGAATCATTTCAAAGTTCCATTGTGTATCTTTCATCTTTGCAATTTGATTCATGCGTTTTCGTAACATATCAATAACATTTGATTTTGTGAGCGACTGTGGTTCACCTAGCTCATTGACGTAATAAGCAGCGACACGATCATCCAGCATATCTTTAATTTTATCAATATCATTGTTTTTCCATGAACTTACTAATGATATATATGGCATTTTAAGAGCCCTCTTTCATTATTCTTTATACTGATAATGTAACATATTGCCTGTAAAAATTGAATTGATTTCTGATTAAAAAAGTCGAGATTGGGGTATAAGTTTAATGATGTAGTAGATTTATGATATGATAAATGTAACATCAATAATTTAGAGGTGAAGACTTATGTGTAATTTCATTAAAGGGTTATTTAAATTTTTATTCGTTTCAACACTAGTGATTACTGGCGTTGTAGGACTTGGCTTAGCAGTGTTGACATATGTGTTTAAAAAAGATTTTGAAGAAATCGAAAACAAAACGAAAGAAATTATTGCGGATATCGAAGCGAATCAAGGATAAAAATACATTCGTGATTTAAACCGATAAAAGTGTCTATTGTGAAATCATTGTTATGGTTTTGAATACTGAGAGCGAGGATATGAAGTCTATGAACGGTTTAGATTTCAATCTCGCTTTTTTTATTGAAATAAGGTGCACAAAGTATGAAGACACGAAACATTTCTCGTGTGTCTCATCATGAAAATTTGATAAAATAGACCTAAGAAAATGGAGGGATGCTTGCCATGGTAAAAGGTTATATAGGCTCTTATACAAAAAAGGATGGTAAAGGAATTTATCGTTTTGAATTAGATGAACAGTCAGGACGTATTGAAACTGTAGAAACAGGATACGAATTGAATGCGTCAACGTATCTTGTGCAACATGAAGATACATTAATCGGCATTACCAAAAATGATAAAAATGCCGGCTTAGCAACATTTAAAATTAAACAAGATGGCAGTCTTGAAAAAACAGGTGAGTCATTGGAGTCATTTAAAGGTTCAGGCTGTTATGTCGCTGTGTCACCGGATGGGAAATATGTGTTTGAAGCGGTGTACGGTGATGGTGTTGCTCGCATATATGAATTGGATGCCGAAAACAACCGTATTAAGCGCTTAATTGAGGAAGTCATTCACGATTATCCACACGGTCCTAATGTTGATAGACAAGAACAGTCACATGTCCATTATTTAGACGTGACACCTGAACATAAATATGTGGTAGCTGTTGACTTAGGTGCAGATTTACTCGTGACATATCATTATGGTGACCAAGGTTTAGAAGTGGCACACCGTACAGCAATGGAACCAGGTGACGGACCAAGACATATCGCGTACCACAAAACAGGGCGTTATGCTTATGTTGTCAATGAATTATCAAACACTGTCGTTGTGATGGCATATGAGGATGGTCGTTTTTCAGAATTAGAACGTCATTTGACGATACCTAAAGATTTTCTATTACCAACAAAGTTAGCAGCTGTAAGGCTTTCTCATGATCAACGTTACTTATATGTCAGTAACCGTGGTCACGACAGTATTGCCATCTTTAAATTGTTAGAAGACGGTGCGAAACTTGAGTTGGTCGACATCGTTTCAAGTGGCGGATCATTCCCAAGAGATTTTAATATTACAGCAGATGATGCATATCTCGTAGCGGCACACCAAGAAGAAAATTCAGAAGTGGTTGTATTCCAACGTGACCTCGATACGGGGCAATTAACAAAAACAGATGATCAACAAACGGCATCGGAAGGCGTATGTGTGAAGTTTTTAGACGAAACACATTTATAATACGATAGAAAAATAATGAACAGGCTCAGGAATTCTCTGTAAGTTTTCCGAGCCTGTTCTTTTTAGTTTTAAAGTAAAAGCAATGATTAGAAATCAAAATAACATGGGTTTGTTCTTTATATGTTATAGATTTATTTCTTAAAAAGCTTTTTTACATATCCAAGTTTTCCTTTATACGGTGGGAATAATAACCCCGTTTCTAACTTTGTCGTTTTAAAAATATAGGGCTTTTGATGTGAAAATGTTTCAAATGAATATTTGCCATGGTAACGTCCAATACCTGAAGCACCAACACCGCCAAAAGGAAGCTTCGGATTAGCTAATTGCAAAATCGTATCGTTAATGGCAGCACTGCCAAATGATAGTTCATTCAAAACGCGTGTTGTCGTATTTTCGTCTTCACTGAATAAATAAAGTGACAATGGTTTCGGTTTTGACTGAATAAACGAGATAGCTTCATCAAAGTTTTGATAAGTCAAAATCGGTAAAATAGGTCCGAAAATTTCTTCTTGCATGATTGGATCAT
This sequence comes from Staphylococcus intermedius NCTC 11048, assembly GCF_002902385.1. GTDB lineage: Bacteria > Bacillota > Bacilli > Staphylococcales > Staphylococcaceae > Staphylococcus > Staphylococcus intermedius. Next base: position 52,564 of record NZ_PPQH01000024.1, read on the forward strand.
TCGCATGAATATGATCAAGTATTGTTGGTGACACGTAACGCTGTACGGCATCTGTGTCGCCTCCGATAATGACGTTCGATTGATGTGCTTCTAAAAGGTGTGACAATCGATTAAAATGACGGTCATTGACAATTCGGCCTAAATCGTCACTGTCAATCGGTTGTGGACCATAAAATTCACGAATCGTTGACGTCATTGCTTCAATAAAATCAGCTTTAACCGTTTCATCAATGAGGATATAATCTGGCGCGACACACGTTTGACCTGCATTCATAAATTTACCGAAGCAGATACGCTCACTTGCGACTTTTAAGTTAGCCGTTTTGTCAATAATTGTAGGTGACTTACCACCCAGTTCGAGTGTCACAGGAATTAATTGTTTCGCTGCGGCTTCGTAAACGATTTGGCCTACTTTTTGACTACCAGTAAAGAAGATATGATCAAAAGGAAGCTCCAATAATGATTGAATTGTTTCGGCACCACCCTGCGCAACGGTAACATATTCTGGATCAAATGTCTGTTTAATAATTTTTTCAATGACCACCGCTACATTTGGCGTCAGTTCGGAAGGTTTTACAATGGCAGTATTACCTGCAGCAATTGCGCCAATTAAAGGTTCGAAAATCAATTGAAAAGGGTAGTTAAAAGGTCCAATAATCAAAACAGTGCCTAAAGGTTCGTTGACGATAAAACTTTTGGCAGGAAAAAGAAAAAAGGGCGTGTCAACTGCTTCTGTTTTTGCCCACTTCGATAGGTTTTTACGAATGTAACGAATATTGTTTAATGTATAACCGATTTCTGTGCCATAAGCTTCGACTTCATTTTTTCCTAAATCTTGTTTCAGTGCATCGAAAATTTCTTGTTCGTGTAAGTTGATTTGTTTAGCTAACTGTTTTAAAACTTTTTTGCGTGATTTAAGCGAACGTGTCGCATGTGATTTAAAATAACGTTGTGTTGCATCGAATTGTGTGTGAAATGGATTCAATAGGGAATGCTCCTTTCAAAAGTCGAATGTCATTTATCATTTCTGATAGGGGAAACGCATGTCGTTGAAGCTACACATTAGCTATCGATTTGTTAATGATCATTATGTATGATTGTAACATATTCCACTGAAATACATCGGTGAGAGGTCATCATTTTCGACATGATAATAAAAGCGTTTTGAAAAGTACTTCGAATGGATGCGATGACACTGAATGACAGAGTAGATAAAAAAGAATCGAGACACGTTGGACTGTGTCTCGACTTCAAGTGAGCGCTTTATTCCGCTCTGTATGGTGCAAGTGAAGCATCGCGTTCGAATTGATGCGCGACATAGCTACAAGATGGAATGATTTTCAAGTTTTCATTCTTTGCTTTTTCAATGACAGCATCAAACAATTGTTTGGCAACGCCGCCACCGCGCAAAGAAGGACTGACATAAGTACTATACACATCAATCACATTCGTATCATAGTATGAAAATAGAATTTGGGCATCCGGTCTATTTTCTGTTTCACCGTAATAAAACTTATGATATCCAGCTTTCACTTTTTCAGACATGCGATCACACCTTTGTTTATATTTTTATATTATGATAATGCTTCAGTAATCGGTGGTACAATTTGTTTTTTACGAGAAACAACACCTGGTAAAAATGCTGTATGATTATCTAACGTTGTATTGAACGCTTGTGCGATTTTCTCTTGTTCTGCACCAACTACGAGAATTTTTGAATCACTATTAATGATGTCTGTTACGACAAGGATAAATGTGTCGTAGCTATTTTCAGCACTTGCTTTATTCATCGCATTTTCTAGCGCTTCTTGACGTTCAAAAACTTCTTCAATATCGACACTGTTCACTTGTGCGATACGAACTGTATGATCCACCATGCTGAAAGATTTTGCATCAGTATTTAACAATTCGTCTTCAGTTTTGTTTGTTGTTGAAGCACCTGCTTTTAACATCTCTAAACCGTATGTTTCTAATTCCACATTAGCGATTTTAGCGAGTGCTTGTGCTGCATCGATATCTTGTTGTGTACATGTTGGGGATTTGAATAATAAACTGTCTGAAATAATTGCAGAAACCATTAAACCTGCAATTTCCGGACGAATTTCATACTTGCGCTCGTTATACATTTTATACAAAATTGTAGCTGTACAGCCCACAGGTTCTGAACGGTAATAAAGTGGGCCCGCTGTTTCAAAATTTGCGATTCTGTGATGATCGATAACGTGTCGAATATTCGCTTTTTCAATGTTTTGAGCACTTTGTTGAAACTCATTATGGTCAACTAAAATGACGTCTTGTCCAGTTAAGTCATCCGTTAAAAATTCTGGAACTGCTACGTTGAAATAATCTAACGCATATTGAGTTTCAGGACCTAACTCACCAATACGAAATGCTTTAGCTTCCTTGTTTCCATGTTGTTGTTCGAAATCTGCCATTATGATTGCTGAAGAAATGGCATCAGTGTCTGGGTTTTGATGACCAAAAATATAAGTTGTCATTATTAAATCTCCTTATTCATATTCTAATTTTCAGTTCTATTTTAGCACGGAGAGTAGTCATTATTCTACCTGAGCGCCCAATGTCGTTTTAAAATGTGTCAATGCCCATTGGTGTCCAGCTTCATTAAATGTGGCCACACCTTTTTTAGGGATAATTAATTGATAATTTAAATTGTATGCACTAATCGCAGTGTGTAAAACACAAATATCTGTACACACGCCGACGATTTCAACGGTGTCGACTTGGCGTTCACGTAACATACTATCTAACGGTGTACCGTAAAAGGAATCGTAACGGCGTTTGTCTAAAAAATAAACATGTGCGCTATCTTTTATCGTATCATACAATGTTTTAACCTCACCATACAATTCACGTCCTTGCGTGCCTTGAATATTGTGTGGTGGAAAACATTTTGTCTCAGGATGGTAAGGATCATCTTCAAAGTGTAAATCCATCATAAAAAAGATACTTTCTTGAGCTTCGTGGTATGCTTGAATGCGTTCAACAATGTACGGCTCGATCGCTTGACCAGCTGCGCCACAAGTCAGTTTGCCATCATCTGCAACAAAATCATACGAATAATCAACAACAACTAAAGCTTTATTTGACATTTCATTCTCTCCTAAAAGTGGTATAAAGATTAAACAACAGTATAATAAGTATAACTTAATCGTGAAAGGATGGCACGTATATGAAAATAAATGTATTAGATTTTGGTGCGATTGGCCAGAATCGATTTTTGGATACTTGGGGCATACAACGTGCACTCAACCAAGCCAAAAAGGGGCCAATTACTGTCTATATTCCTAGTGGTATTTATCATATCGCCAAAGCATTAAAGATATATGAAGGAACGACACTTGTATTAGACCCTGATACTGAACTGTTAAGAACTGGAAAAGACGCATTGCTTAAAAATGGTTCACGTTTGAAACGCTATTATGGTTACAATGGCAACAGTCACATTAAAATTCAAGGCGGCATTTGGAATATGAACGGCGTACATTACCCTTACAATAATACAGCGATGTGTATAGGCCATGCACGAGAAATTGAAATATGTCATTTGACGATTAAAAATGTCGTCGGTGGTCATGGCATTGATGCTTGTGGACTCGACGGTTTGCACATTCATCATTGTAACTTTATTGGATTTTATGATGTGACAGGTGAGCGATGGTTTTCAGAGGCGGTACAGTTAGATTTATTTGTTGAAGGCGCATTTCCAAAATTCGGAGTCAACGATGGGACGATTACGAAAAATGCAATTATTGAACATTGTTATTTCGGTAATTCGTTTGAAGGTGAGATGCAAAGTTGGAATCGTGCGATAGGTTCACATGCGACACGTTTGAATCGTTTTTATGAAAATATTACCATTCAACACAATGTTTTTGAAGCCACGCAAGATTATGCGCTGACACCGTTAAAAGGGAAAAACATTTTCATTCAACGTAATCTATTTTTAAATTGCGCAGGGGGTATTCGCTATTTAGGTGTCCATCAAGGTAAAAATGCATTTACGTTAGAGGGAGACCATGAAGGCAAACAAGGGGGCGATGGTTTGTTTGTGATGAATAACGAGTTTGTCAATAATCAATCAAAAGATGTCTTGCACATTCGAAGTCATCAAGATGCGCCTCATACAGATGTAAATATATTGGGGAATACATTTTGTGGTGGGCATCAAGTCGCGCAATTAACAGGTGTACATGACATCGCGATTTTGAATAATGAAAACCCGCCGCAATGGAATGAAAAACAAGTCACCGCGCTCATGACAGATAAAAACGTATAAATGAAGTAAAGGGAGGGACAAAAATAGCATTCAACATAAGTGTTTTGTCCCATTCCCAACTTCAACTTTTTAATGAAAACGTCCTAAATTTTTAATTTTAAAATCAAGTGTTTCTAAAATCGTTAATATTTTGTTTAAGACAATCGTATCTGGACATTCAGCTTGTACGAAAAAGCGATACATGCCTAGTTGTGTTTTGAGTGGACGTGATTCAATCCATTTCAAATTGACTTGAAACATCGCAAAAGTGTTCAAAATGCTCGCCAGTAGTCCTGGTTTATCTTCTGTTGGTGTAATGACTAATAAACATTCAGAGCCGATTTGATTTGTCACTTCTGAAGCATGTTTTAATACGAGAAAACGTGTCATGTTGTGTGGATAATCCTCAATGTGTGTCGCGAGTGGTTCATAGCCATACATTTCTCCACTTCCGAGAGGGGCAATCGCGCCAGTAGTTGCATCAATTTTGTCGAGAGACGCTACAGTGCTCGACGTATAATCATAATCAAATTGATGTTCATGAATAAACTTTTGTGTTTGACTAATTGCTGGTCCAATCGAATAAACATGCTTGATATCCGTGATAGACTGGTGTGGAAAGCCATACAATGCGAAGGCGATATCTAAAAATATTTCTTCAATGATGACAAAATTTTGTTCGATCAGTGAGTCGGCAATGACATTAATCGTACCTTCTATAGAGTTTTCAATCGGAACGATGGCACTTGCTGATGAATCTTTTTGTAAGGATGACATCACTTCATATAAATTAGAACATTCAACCAATTGTTCCTCTTGCTGTGTTTGAGATTGTAATTTTAAAGCGGCTAAATATGAAAATGTACCTTTAGGACCAAGATAGAAAAGTGTCATGACATCATTCCTTTCACATGAATTGACTTTATTTTACATGATGTTAGTGAAAAGGACAGCCCGTTGATGTATTTTTCTTATAAAAAAAGTTCGGTTCACGTGTTTCATTTGAAAAACCATGATGATAATTTGTAGTTAAAGTAGGTGATAGCGGTGGTGCGAGCCATGACCATTTTCCTGTGACCGTTCGCCCTTTACGTGCTTCAGCATCCTCAAATTTTTCAAACTGCTTTGATGCTGTTAAATGATCGACCATCGATACGCCGGCTTTTTTGAACGATTGTAAAACGGCATCGTTTATTTCGACAAGCACACGATCTTTATTAAAAGTTGCATTGCGTAAATCAGTAAAGCCTATCGCTGTCGCAAATTTTTCTAATAAATTGTAGCGATATGTATCTGTAAAGTTACGCACAGCAATCTCTGTTACCATATACCAACCATTGAAAGGTGCTGTTGGATATGTGATACCCCCAATTTTTAAGTCCATATTAGAGATGATTGGCACAGCATACCATTTGAGCCCTAATTCTGACACTTTTGGAAACTGGTCATGATGAATCGGCACTTCCATAATCCAATCTGACGGATAATCAAAATATTTCACTTGTTGGTCAGGGAGCTGATAAATCAATGGCAATACATCAAAGTCTGTGTGTTTCCCTGTCCATCCTAAATGTTGTGCAAGTTGTGTGATAGTTTTTTCACTCGGATCACCTTTTGATTCATAGCCCGCATAGCGAATCAGTTGATTGTTCCAAATTTTCGGTCCAGCTTCATCTGATTGCGCATAAATCGTAATACAAGGTTTAATACGCCCCCCATTAGTCGCTGTTTTAATATGTGTTTCAATTGATTCGAGAAATGGCGCTTCTGTTTTAACTTCTCGAGCATCAATGACTTTCAAACTTTCCCAAAATAAACGACCGATACAGCGATTAGAATGACGCCAAGCAACACGCGCACCGTATGTCAGTTCCTCTGTTGTATGTCGATATGTCCCTGTCGTATGAATGGCTTGTTCTATTTCTGCTAATCGCGCATCACGTTCAGTTGTAGGTAATTCTAATTCATCATACATTTGTTTAATAAATGCTTGTGCTTCTTTGAGCATATTCCCCACCTCAACGTTATTATAATGAAATTTAAGTGAGCTTTGAAACGAATATGATAATTGTCATAATATTGTTTGACTTTAACGATTAAAAAAGTGATAAATAAATCAATTTTAAATCTAACGGTGGAGTAAAGATCTTGTATCAGACATTGTTGTATTCAGTTATCAAATTTTTTTAGATAGGACCTGTATATAAAAAGATTGCCAACCATTCGAGACGCTTGAGGGAATAGCTGAACCTGAAAATCCATCACCAATTTTGAATAGCCACAGATACATAGTTGATGATTATTTTGAAAGATTAAGGCGAGACATATAAGAATGAATAGGGCATATCATAATTGATAAGGTATTCGCATAAACAAGGTGCGTTGCGAAAAGATTGCAGAACAGCCCGAGACTCCTGAGGCATCAAAGCGAAACTGAAAATCCACCAACGCTTTCCTTTCTGTAACAGTTGAATCAGAGCGTTGGTTAGTTGAAGTGAGCGCCTAGGAAAGCGAGGGCGGGTTCTGCAATCTGTAAGATAAGTATAAAGCATAAATTTTATTTTAGAGGCCTTAAAAACGAAATGATTAAACCCAAGAAACCTTTCCTATTGTGTGATATGATAGCAATAATAAGAAAACATAAAGGAGTCAATCATGTATCAATATAAAGATGACAGTTTCATGTTACATAATGATTTGTATCAAATTAATATGGCCGAATCGTATTGGTTTGATGGTATCCATGAACGTAAAGCAGTATTCGACCTCTACTTCAGAAATATGCCTTTCGGAAGCGGTTATGCCGTCTTCAATGGCTTACAGCGTGTCATTCAATTTGTCCAAAACCTCCACTTCTCTGACACAGACATTGAATACCTTAAATCAATCGGTTACCAAAATGACTTTTTAAACTATTTGGCCAATCTCAAATTCACAGGCAACATTCGTTCAATGAAAGAAGGCGAACTTTGCTTTAATAATGAGCCGCTCATGCGTATTGAAGCGCCACTGATTCAAGCGCAGCTCATTGAAACCGCATTGCTCAATATCATTAATTTCCAAACGCTCATCTCAACGAAAGCAAGTATTATTAAACAGGTTGCTGTAGATGATGTATTAATGGAATTCGGTACTAGACGGGCACATGAATTTGATGCTGCATTATGGGGCGCTCGTGCTGCGATTATTGGTGGTTTTGACTCAACAAGTAATGTACGTGCAGGGAAACTTTTTAATATTCCAGTTTCTGGGACACATGCACATGCATTTGTACAGACATATGGTGATGAATATACAGCATTTAAAAAATATGCAGAGCGTCATCGCAATTGTGTATTTCTTGTCGATACGTTCCATACTTTAAAGTCAGGCGTGCCCAATGCGATACGTGTCGCAAAAGAACTCGGCGATCGTATTAATTTTATTGGTATTCGCTTAGATTCAGGTGATATTGCATATTTATCGAAAAAAGCACGTCAAATGCTAGATGAAGCAGGTTTTAAAGATGCAAAAATTATCGCGTCAAACGATTTAGATGAACAGACGATCAGTAGCTTGAAAGCACAAGGGGCTGCGGTTGATTCGTGGGGTGTCGGTACAAAATTAATTACCGCATATCAACAACCCGCATTAGGTGCTGTATACAAATTAGTGGCTGTAGAAAATAATGAAGGGCAACTGGTCGATCGGATTAAATTGTCTAACAATGCTGAAAAAGTGACGACACCAGGTAAGAAAAAAGTGTATCGCATTATTAATACGAAAACGAATAAAGCAGAAGGGGACTATATTACCTTAGATCATGAAGACCCTAATGAAGAAAAGGTTTTAAAAATGTTCCACCCAATTCACACATATAAAATGAAACGCATCAAAAACTTTAAAGCTGTTGATTTACATCACGATATTTTTAAAGATGGCCAACTCGTTTATGATTGTCCGACAGAAATGCAAGCAAAAGAAGATTTGAAAAACAACTTGGAATATTTATGGGAAGAAAACAAGCGTTACTTGAATCCTGAAGAATATCCTGTTGATTTAAGTACATTATGTTGGGAAAATAAACAAAAGCGTATTTTTGAAGTGGCTGAAAATGTGAAAGAGATGGAGGACACGTATGACCATGAGTGAAATGCAGACGTTGATTGTAGAAGAAATGAAAGTGAAACCGATTATAGATAGTGCTGAAACGATTAAGGAAATTCAACATTTTATTGAACAATACCTCCATGCACACACGTTCGTAAAGACGTTAGTCCTCGGAATTTCTGGAGGCCAAGATTCCACATTAGCGGGAAAACTTGTGCAATTAGCTGTAGAAAATATGAGAACAGCTTCAGGTCGCGATGTTCAATTTATTGCGGTGAAGTTGCCGTATGGGGTGCAAAAAGATGCAGATGAAGTCGAGGATGCATTGAACTTTATCAATCCTGACCGCACCGTTACAGTGAATATCAAGCCGGCTGTCGACCAAAGTGTGCAATCATTACAAGAAGCGGGAATCACATTAAGCGATTTTCATAAAGGAAACGAAAAAGCACGAGAACGCATGAAAGTACAATATGCCATTGCAGCAAATACAAGTGGTATTGTCGTTGGTACTGATCATTCTGCAGAAAACATTACCGGCTTTTTCACAAAACACGGAGATGGTGCTGCAGACATTGCGCCGCTTTTCGGTCTGAACAAGCGTCAAGGTCGTCAACTGTTACAATATTTAGACGCACCCGCGCATTTATATGAAAAGGTGCCTACTGCGGATTTAGAAGATGACAAACCGCAACTCCCTGACGAAGAAGCTTTAGGTGTGACTTATGAAGCAATTGATGATTATCTTGAAGGTAAAGTCGTTTCACCAGAAGATGCAGCGGTGATTGAGCGTCACTACGTCAGAAATGCCCATAAGCGTGAATTGGCATACACACGTTTTTCATGGCCTAAATCAGAAAAGTCATGACAAATATTAAAGAACTTGATACAATGAGCTAAATTTTTTAAAGGAAAAGAGGGTGCGTATGAGTGTGATTAATGACAATCCTTGGCTAATGCTCATTGCCATTTTCGTCATTAACGTTGCCTATGTCACAGCACTGACGATGCGGGTGATTTTAACGTTAAAAGGTTACCGTTATGTTGCGGCACTTGTAAGTTTTGTAGAAGTGTTTGTCTATATTATCGGTTTAGGTTTGGTGATGTCGAGCTTAGATCAATTTCAAAATATTATTGCCTATGCCCTCGGATTTTCTGTGGGGATTATTGTAGGTATGAAAATAGAAGAAAAACTCGCACTCGGTTACTCGGTGGTTAATGTAACGACAGCAGACTACGAGTTAGATTTACCGCGACAGCTACGTGCACTCGGATATGGCGTGACGCACTTTGGTGCACATGGCCGCGATGGTGACCGATTAGTGATGCAAATTTTAACACCGCGTCGTTATGAATTGAAATTAATGGACACGATTAAACAATTGGATCCTAAAGCATTTATTATTGCGTACGAACCTCGGAATATTCATGGTGGTTTCTGGGTTAAAGGCGTACGAAGTAAAAAAGTAAAGGCGTATGATACAGATGAAATTTAAAGTTGAACCTGATGAAACCATTCAAGACTGTTTAGCAAGAATGAAAGCGGCAGGGTATATGCCAGTTAAGCGATTTGAAAAGCCAGTGTTTATTGAGAATGAACACGGTGAAGTCAAAGTGTTAAGACAAGAGATTGAATTTACAGGTAAAAAAATACCAGATACATTTGAATCATAAAAGAAAGGGCGGCGCATGATTGACATGTGCTGCTCTTTTTAGCTATTGAGTGATGGGAAAGATGTGTATCAATTAATTGAAAATAGGTTGTAGAATAACATGACAATGCAACGATGAATGACGAATATTTTTTAAGTTTTATTTCAAAATGTTCGTCTTTGTTGTATCTAAGAAAGAATGAAGAAAGTGGGGGTCAGTGAAGATTAAACGTCAATAAAAGTACGAAAAACTTTGTAATATCAATATTTCGGTGGGATGACTGGGATGTGATTGACCGAGAGTGATGTCAAAATCAACAAATTCATACGAAAATGCATTTGAGGCTTGATTACGAACGATAAATTTGTTTGAATAATACATGTACATGATTAATTGTTTTGATACAATGAAACTAACATTACAAGATTGGAGTTTATTAAACATGATCGAACGTTATTCAAGAGAAGAAATGGCTCAAATTTGGACGGATCAAAATCGTTATGAAGCTTGGTTAGAAGTGGAAATCCTTGCGAGTGAAGCATGGAGTGAGTTAGGTTACATCCCGAAAGAAGATGTGAAAAAGATTCGCCAACATGCACGTGTAGATGTCGACCGTGCGAAAGAAATTGAACAAGAAACACGCCATGATGTTGTTGCTTTTACACGTCAAGTGTCAGAAACTTTAGGTGAAGAGCGTAAATGGGTACATTATGGTTTAACTTCTACAGACGTTGTAGATACAGCGTTAAGTTATCAAATTAAGCAAGCAAATGACATTTTAGAGCAAGACATTCAACGTTTCATTGATGTATTAGCAGCGAAAGCGAAAAAGTACAAAACGACATTAATGATGGGCCGTACACACGGTGTGCATGCTGAGCCGACTACTTTTGGATTAAAAATGGCGTTATGGTATGCAGAAATGCAACGTAACATGGAACGTTTCAAAAATGTAAGAACTGAAATCGAAGTCGGTAAAATGAGCGGCGCAGTTGGAACATTTGCGAACATTCCACCTGAAATTGAAGCTTATGTTTGTAAACATTTAGGTATTGGTACTGCGCCAATTTCAACACAAACGTTACAACGTGATCGTCACGCATACTACATTGCGACTTTAAGCTTAATTGCAACTTCTCTTGAAAAATTTGCTGTTGAAGTGCGTAATCTTCAAAAAACAGAAACGCGTGAAGTAGAAGAAGCATTTGCAAAAGGACAAAAAGGCTCTTCTGCAATGCCGCACAAACGTAATCCAATCGGTTCAGAAAACATTACAGGTATTGCACGTGTCATTCGTGGCTATTTAACGACGGCATATGAAAATGTCGCATTATGGCATGAACGTGATATTTCACATTCTTCAGCAGAACGTATTATGTTACCAGATGTGACGATTGCATTAGATTATGCTTTAAATCGTTTCACAAATATTATTGATCGTTTAACAGTTTATGAAGAAAACATGACTGAAAACATGAATAAAACTTTTGGTTTGATTTATTCACAACGTGTATTGCTTGCGCTTATTGATAAAGGGATGGTACGTGAAGAAGCGTATGATACAGTACAGCCAAAAGCAATGGAATCTTGGCAAACAAAAACGCCATTTAGAGAGCTTGTAGAAGCGGATTCAAACATTACAGATAAGCTTTCAAAAGAAGAACTCGATGCTTGTTTTGACCCTAGACATCACTTGAACCAAGTTGATACAATATTTAAAAGAGTCGGTTTAGAATAATTTCACTACACTTTAATCTATTAATCCGTTAAAATGGTAATAGATTATGAATATAGGGGTTGTTCGCATGCAAATAGAAAAATTACGTGGAAAAGCTTTAGATGAGCTATTCGATGCAGTTTTAACGTTAGAGACGCGTGAAGAATGCTATCAATTTTTTGATGATTTATGTACAGTGAATGAGTTACAATCTTTATCACAACGCCTTCAAGTTGCGAAGATGATTAAGCAAGGTTACACTTACGCAACGATTGAAAAGGAATCAGGTGCATCTACGGCAACGATTTCTCGTGTAAAACGTTCATTACAATGGGGCAATGATGCCTATACAATGATTCTAGACCGAATGAACATTGAAACTAAGATGTAAGTAATTTTTACAGTAACATGAAATGACTTCTCGCTATATTGACTTGAGTTTTAAGTTGGTATAGGGAGGAGTCTTTTGTTTTGGTAAAAGGCTAAAAGTAGATATAAAGTAACCGAAAGCAGTCTGTTAGTCGATTTTAGAAAAAGTAATAAGTCGTTATGTTAATTAGCAACGACACCAACTAAAAAATGTGCACGATATACGTATGAACTTTAGATATCAATAAGTAAAAGTGCTATAATAAAAGTTACGAAAATTAAAGGAGTCACCAACTATGTATGATATCAAGGAATGGCGTCACATCTTTAAACTTGATCCTGCTAAAGAGATTTCAGACGCCGATTTAGAACAGATTTGTATGTCAAATACAGACGCCATTATGATTGGTGGCACAGATAATGTCACAGAAGATAATGTGATTCATTTAATGAGTCGTGTCCGCCGTTATCCGCTACCGTTAGCGTTAGAAATTTCAAATCTTGAGAGTACGATGCCAGGATTTGATTTTTATTTTGTGCCAACAGTATTGAATAGTACAGATGTGACATATCATAACGGATTATTACATAGCGCGCTGAAAGCCTATGGACATATGATTGATTTTGATGAAATGGTGTTTGAAGGTTATGTCGTGTTGAATCCCGAAAGTAAGGTTGCAACAAAGACAAGTGCACAGACGACATTAAACGAATCAGATGTCGTGGCTTATGCGCAAATGGCTGATTCATTTTATCGTTTGCCAGTGCTCTATTTAGAATACAGTGGGCAATACGGCAATCCTGAAATCGTGCGTGCAGCAAAACAATCGCTTTCGAATACACAATTGTTTTATGGTGGTGGGATTGATCATATCGATAAAGCGATAGAAATGGCACAAATAGCAGATACGATTATTGTGGGCAATGTGATTTATGAAGATATCAAAGCAGCACTTAAAACGACGAAAATAAAGGAGAGAACATAATGAATCCACTCGTTGCAAATATGAATAAAGAACAGAGTGAAGCGGTGCGCACGACTGAGGGACCGCTTTTAATTATGGCAGGTGCAGGTTCAGGGAAAACAAGAGTACTGACACACCGAATTGCCTACTTATTAGATGAAAAAGATGTATCTCCATACAATATATTGGCAATTACGTTTACAAATAAAGCCGCAAAAGAAATGAAAGAACGTGTTCAAGCGCTCGTGGGAGAGGAAGCAGAAGTCATTTGGATGTCGACTTTCCATTCGATGTGTGTGCGTATATTACGACGTGACGCAGATCGTATCGGTATTGAACGTAACTTTACAATTATCGATCCAACTGACCAAAAATCAGTCATTAAAGATGTATTAAAAAGAGAAAATATCGATCCAAAAAAATATGAACCAAGAATGTTTATCGGAGAAATCAGTAATCTTAAAAATGAATTAATGACACCTGCAAAAGCAGAAGCTGAAGCACATGACTTTTTTTCACGGATGGTCGCAACGGTTTACAAAGGGTATCAACAACAACTCGTTCGTAACCAAGCATTAGATTTTGATGATTTGATTATGACAACGATTCAATTGTTTGAGCGCGTGCCAGATGTTTTGGATTATTATCAAAATAAGTTTCAATATATCCATGTTGATGAATATCAAGATACAAATACCGCGCAATATACATTAGTGAACATGTTAGCGCAAAAGTTTAAAAATCTGTGTGTTGTCGGGGATTCAGACCAATCTATTTATGGTTGGCGTGGCGCAAACATCCACAATATTTTATCTTTTGAAAATGATTATCCGAATGCGCGTACTATCTTTTTAGAGCAAAACTATCGTTCAACTAAAACGATATTACAAGCGGCGAATGAGGTGATTCGTCACAACACAGAGCGTAAACCTAAAGGGTTATGGACAGCCAATCAACAAGGTGAAAAGATTCATTACTATGAAGCGATGAGTGAACGTGATGAGACTGAGTATGTTGTGCGAGAAATTTTTAAACAACAAAAAAAGGGAAAACGTTATAAAGATATGGCGGTACTTTATCGTACAAACGCCCAATCGCGTGTACTCGAGGAAACCTTTTTAAAATCCAATATTCCATACGTTATGGTTGGCGGACAGAAGTTCTATGACCGTAAAGAGATTAAAGATTTACTCAGCTACTTGCGTTTAATTGCGAATAGTGCAGATGATATCAGTTTACAGCGTATTATCAATGTGCCTAAGCGTGGTATCGGTCCTTCGTCAGTTGAAAAAATTGCAGCATATGCCGCAGATCACGAGTTGACGATGTTTGATGCATTAGCAGAAGTCGACTTTATCGGTCTATCGAAAAAGGTGACACAAGCAGCAGCAGAATTTTATCAATTGATGTCGAATTTGATGCAAGAACAAGAATTTCTAGAGATTTCAGAAATTGTCGATGAAGTCTTAGTAAAATCAGGTTATCGTGAAATGTTAGAACGCGATCAATCATTAGAATCACGTAGCCGTTTGGAAAATATTGATGAGTTTATGTCTGTGCCTGTTGATTATGAAAAAAACACGCCATTAGAGGAACAGTCACTGATTAATTTCTTAACAGACTTATCATTAGTTGCGGATGTAGACGAAGCGAACTTAGAAGATGGCGTGACATTAATGACGATGCACTCAGCGAAAGGGCTAGAGTTTCCAATTGTGTTCATTATTGGTATGGAAGAATCGATTTTCCCACATATTCGCGCGATTAAAAGTGATAATGATCACGAAATGGAAGAGGAACGACGTATCAGTTATGTTGCGATTACGCGTGCTGAAGAAGAGCTTTATTTATCACATGCCACTTCGCGTACATTATTTGGACGTCCTCAAAGTAATGCACGTTCACGCTTCTTAAATGAAATTCCAGAAGCGCTGCTTGATTTACCTGAACGTCAACAAGCAACAACAATCGGTATGAAAAAGCGTCAACCGGCAAAACGTGGCTTTAGTCAGCGTGCAGTGAAAAACGCAACTGCATCATCAGCGTCAAATTGGAAAGTCGGCGATAAAGTGATGCATAAATCATGGGGTGAAGGCATGGTTTCGAATGTTAATGACAAAAATGGTTCGATTGAATTAGACATTATTTTCAAATCTGAAGGTCCGAAACGTTTACTTGCTCAATTTGCGCCAATTGAAAAAAAGGAGGATTAATGGATGTCATCTCTAGCACAACGTGTTGAAACATTGCACAAATTATTACACCAATACAACTATGAATATCATGTCAAAGATAACCCAAGTGTCCCAGACAGTGAATACGACAAATTATTACACGAATTGATTGATATTGAGACGAAACATCCTGAACTAAAAACTTCAGATTCGCCTACTGTACGTGTAGGAGGAGAGGCGCAGTCATCTTTTGAAAAAGTCAATCATGATACACCGATGTTAAGTTTATCTAACGCATTTAATGAAGCGGATTTAAGAAAATTCGATCAACGCATACGTGATGCAGTCGGTGAAGTCGAATATATGTGTGAATTGAAAATTGATGGTTTAGCCGTATCATTAAAGTATGTCGATGGAAAGCTCGTTCAAGGTTTAACACGTGGTGACGGGACTACCGGTGAAGATATTACTGAAAATTTAAAGACCATTTACGCGATTCCACTTACTTTAAGCAAAAATATTTCTTTTGAAGTACGTGGAGAAGCTTATATGCCAAGGCAATCATTTTTGAAGTTGAATGAGGCAAAAGTAGCGCGCGATGAACAACCGTTTGCCAATCCGAGAAATGCGGCAGCGGGGTCATTGCGTCAACTTGATTCAAAGCTCGCGGCAGCACGTAAACTGGACATCTTTTTATACAGCATTAATGACTTTACAGAACTTGATGCCTCTACCCAAAGTGAAGCGTTAGACGAACTCGATGCACTTGGATTTAAAACAAATCATGAACGTGAAAAAGTGCGTTCGATTGATGAAGTCCTTGAATACATTGAAAAGTGGACAAAACAGCGTGATCAATTGCCTTATGATATTGATGGGATTGTCATTAAAGTGAATCATCTTGAACATCAGGAGGAAATGGGCTTTACACAAAAATCACCGAGATGGGCAATTGCATACAAGTTCCCAGCTGAAGAGGTCATTACAGAACTGCTGGATATTGAGTTGAGTATTGGACGTACGGGTGTGGTGACACCTACCGCTATCCTTGAGCCGGTACGTGTGGCAGGCACAACCGTTTCGAGAGCATCGTTACATAACGAGGACTTAATTCATGAGAAAGATATTCGTATTGGTGATAGTGTGGTTATTAAAAAAGCGGGAGACATCATTCCAGAAGTTGTGCGTGTGATTTTAGACCGTCGTCCTGAAGATGCCGAAACATATCATATGCCAACCCATTGTCCAAGCTGTGATCATGAACTTGTACGTATTGAGGGTGAAGTGGCATTACGTTGTATCAATCCAAAATGTCAGGCCCAACTCGTTGAAGGGTTAATTCATTTCGTATCTCGACAAGCGATGAATATTGACGGTTTAGGGACTAAAATTATCGAACAGTTGTATACACACGAATTGATTAAAGATGTAGCTGACATTTTCTATCTTACCAAGGACGATTTGTTGCCGTTAGAACGAATGGGTGACAAAAAAGCGCAAAAATTAATGGATGCGATAGAAACGTCAAAAGAGCGCTCTCTCGAAAACTTATTATTTGGACTAGGTATTCGTCATTTAGGTGTCAAAGCGAGTCAAGTGTTAGCTGAAAAGTACGAAACGATGGATCGACTGTTAACCGTCACTGAAGATGAATTAGTGGAAATTTATGATGTGGGTGAAAAGTTAGCACAATCATTAGTGACATATCTAGAAAATGAAGATATTCGCGCACTGATTGAAAAGTTAAAATCAAAAGGTGTCAATATGACGTTTAAAGGGCAAAAATTATCGCAAATTGAAGGACATCCAGAATTTGCAGGTAAAACGATTGTCTTAACAGGTAAACTTCAACAAATGACACGCACAGAGGCATCCAATTGGTTGAAATTACAAGGTGCAAAAGTGACAAGTAGTGTAACGAAGTCCACTGATCTTGTCATTGCAGGTGAAGATGCAGGTTCAAAATTAACAAAAGCCGAATCACTTGGTACAATGATTTGGACAGAACAAGATTTTATTGATAAGCAAAATGAAATTAATAAGTAAGGGGATAGGCGATGAAAAAGTCAATAGTACTTCTTTTAGGTTTATCACTTGTATTATCAGCTTGTGGTCCAGATGAAGATGATTCAAAGCCCTCAAAAGAGAAAACAGAAGCGCAACAACGAGACCACAATAAAGTAAAAGAAATCGCTACAGACAAAAATGTACAAGGGACAGATTATCGAACAATCTTGCCTTTTAAAGAAAGTCAGGCGCGCGGGCTCATTCAAGAAAACATGGCCAATAGTTACAATGGTGAAGATTTTGAAGATGGCTTGCTCAATATTAGTAAAGAAGTGTATCCGACTGACGAATACTTGTATCAAGATGGTCAATATTTGGATAAGGATACAATCAGAGCGTATCTGCGTCCTAAATATACGAAAAAAGAACTTGATAAAATGAGCGATAAAGAGAAAGAAAATAAAAATGCGACAGCTAACTTAGGTTTAAATCCATCAGTCAACGGTGAAACAGATGAAGAAAAAATCGCTAAAAATTCGCCGGCCTATTTATCTAATATTTTAGAGCAAGACTTTTACGACAACGGTGATACTAAAGGTGAAGAGATTGAAGGTATGACCATTGGTTTAGCGATGAATAGCGTATATTATTATCAAAAAGAAAAATATGGTGAAACGTATCACAAAAAGCTTGATGAAAAAGAAGTGAAAAAACAAGGACGACAAATGGCTGAAGAAATGTTATTACGTTTAAGAGAAAATGATGATTTGAAAAATATTCCAATCACATTTGCGATTTATATTCAGTCTGGTCAAGAAGATATTATTCCTGGTCATTTCGTAAGTTATGCGACAGCTGAGAAAAATGGGTCAAAACTCTCAGACTGGCATCAAGTTGATCAAAAGACCGTACTGTTACCATCAAGTGAAGCATCTGATTTGAATGAGAATCTTAATGCGAATTTCAAAGACTTTAACAGTGCATTACAATCATACTTCTCAAACTTTACACAAGCTGTTGGCAAAGCAGAGTTTAAAGACAAAAAAGTACAAAATTTAACTGTGGATTTACCTATTGATTATTACGGTAAAGCTGAGTTAATTGGTATTACACAATATGTGACACAGCTTGCTGAAAAAGATTTTAAATCAGTGGATCAATATGAGATTCATATTAAAGATGGTAGTCAGCCACGTGCACTCATAAGTAAAACGAAAGAGGAAAAATCACCACAAGTGCATATTTATCAAAACTAATGTAAATGGTGAATAAAATCAGAATAACGAACGATCACTATACAGAGAGTTTCAACGCTCTAAAAGATAGTGGTCGTTTTTTTAGCATCATCTCGAGATATAGTGTGAAATTGCGTCTTATAAATGAAGTATGTCTTTTTCTTTATTTTCTAAAGCATAGCCCATGATAACACCTGACAAAACAAATCCTAATGGCCTAATGATAGAATCTCCGAGCGCCATTTTGAAATAAAACATAGCAATGAAAAGTAGAAGCCCTATGATGAACGAAATTTTACTTTTGATAAACAACATCGTAGCCACCTCCATCGTGTATTGCTTTTTCATTTATATTGACTTTCTTAATATTTTTTATAATAATTTTACCCTTTTTCATTATTCGAAATGCATTGATGATTTCCTATTTTATGATTTAAAAAGAGTGGAGTAATAACTTTGAGGGGGATACGCATGTACAGGAAAATCTGACAAATCGTAGGAAAAAGGCAGGATTAGCTCCTAGCCTTTAGTCATATGATACAAATGACTCATATTAATCATTGTGATTGTATTAAGTTTTAGTTTTTTGATTTTGCATCATTCAATTGCTTTACGACTTGATTCAAATCTTCCTCCACAAATGCACCAGGTTTTTGCGTCATATTTGAAACAAGGACTGTGACGATTAAACTGATGATAAAGCCAGGAACAATTTCGTACAAGTTAAAGAAATCATTCACGTCACCGTATGGATGCGCAAAGACAATCCATAAAATAACAGTTAACGCACCAGCGACCATCCCACTGATTGCACCTGTACGGGATAAACCTTTCCAATATAATGAAAGAATGACTAATGGACCAAATGCCGCGCCGAAACCTGCCCACGCATTACCCACTAAGTTTAAAATCGTGTTGTTCGGCGTCCAAGCGATCGCAATTGCAGCAACTGCTACAAGCATTACAGAAATACGACCCACTAGGACAAACTCTTTTTCGTGCGCTTTGGTGTTGGCTTTGTCACCACGAATCAATTTGTAAAAGTCTTCTGTTAATGAACTTGATGTAACAAGTAATTGAGATGAAATTGTACTCATAATGGCTGCTAAAATCGCTGCGAGTAAGAAACCACCGATTAATGGATGGAACAGCAACTGACTCATCAAAATAAATAATGTTTCTGGGTCTTGAATTTGAACACCCTGTGCTGGAACGAATGCGATACCGAGTAGTCCGACTAACACAGCGCCCAATAACCCAACAATCATCCATGTAATCCCAATACGACGTGTAAGTGGGAATAATTTCACTGTACGGATAGACATAAAACGTACGAGAATATGGGGTTGGCCGAAATAACCGAGCCCCCAAGCAAAGAATGAAATGATACCAATCACTGTCGTCCCTTTAAATAAATCTAAATTGGTCGGTTTCATTTCTGCAATCGTATGGAATGTATCTAAACCATTTAACTTTAACATTACGACGATAGGCACCATCACCATTGCCACTAACATAATTACCCCTTGAAAAAAGTCAGTGATCGATACGGCAAGATACCCACCGAAAAACGTGTAAAGAATGACGATAACCGCAATTAAAATTAATCCGAAGTGATAGTCTAACCCAAATGCACTGTCGAATAACTTACCACCTGATACTAGACCCGCATGCGTATACAATGTAAAGAACACGACGATGATTAAGCCAGAAATGATTTTAATTAAGTTCGACTGATCATCTAACCGGTTTTTAAAGAAATCTGGTAATGTAATCGCATCACCGGCAATTTCTGTATGTGCACGAAGTCTTGGTGCAACAACTAAATAGTTAATATAAGCACCGAGTGTCAGACCAATGGTAATCCAGATGGCAGATAACCCAGTTGAATAAACTTCACCAGGTAATCCCATAATCATCCAACCACTCATATCGGAAGCACCAGCTGAGAGGGCGGTTACCCATGGACCAATGTTACGGCCACCTAACATATACTCACTCAAGTTACTTGTTGCTTGTTTATAGCCATAGTAACCAATACCGAGCAAGATAATAAAATAAATGGCAATCATAATGTATGTTTGCCAATCAAGGTTGACTTGACTGGACAAAGTAGAACCAAATACTACCATATTGATCTCCCCTTTTGTTTTCACTTGCATAAGATTATTATACAGAAATGTATACGAAAGGAAAGTCATATTTAACAGTTTATGTGTAATTTAACCTTTGTAATGATAAGAGAAATGCTAAGTTGTCGGTTGTGATAGGTAAGAATTAAATATAGATATTTATTCAGTTTTATGTTGTAAATATAAAAATAGAATAGAGTGAGAGACCGTCCGTGAAAATCAACATAGGATGTCGTCTTGAAACGTACTGTGATTGACTCAACAATGTGTTGTGACGCACCTTGTTTGAAATATTTTAGATTTTTATGCTGAAATTTGGTACAATTTATAGATAAAAGAGTATTTTTAAGGAGGCTTTACCGGCATGGCTGAGATTACCAAAAAGCAAGTTGAGCATATTGCGAATCTTGCACGCTTAAATGTGACTGAAGAAGATACTGCTGATATGCAACAGACATTAGAAGGTATTTTAAATTTTTGTCATCAAATTGATTCTGTCGATACAGAACAAGTTAAACCTACAAACCATGTATTAGATTTACAAAATGTATTACGTGACGATGTGGCTGTAAAAGGATTGCCACAAGAAAAAGCATTAACGAATGCAAAAGAAGTGGAAGCTGGACAATTTAAAGTACCAGCAGTTATGAACAGGGAGGACGCATAAAGATGAGCATCCGCTATGAATCTATTGAAAATTTACAAAAGATGATCAAGGATAATCAAATTAAACCTTCTGAAATTGTAAAAGATATCTATGACGCAATTGAAGAAACTGACCCGACAATCCAATCATTTTTAGCGCTTGATAAAGAAAATGCGATGAAAAAAGCTGAAGAATTAGATGCCTTACAAGCGAAAGGTGAAATGGAAGGTAAACTCTTTGGTATTCCAATGGGGATTAAAGATAACATCATCACTGAAGGTTTAGAAACAACTTGTGCCAGTAAGATGTTAGAAGGTTTTGTACCGATTTATGAATCAACAGTAATGAAGAAATTACATCATGAAAACGGCATTCTCATCGGTAAAGTCAACCTAGACGAGTTTGCGATGGGTGGTTCTACTGAGACGTCTTATTTTAAAAAGACAGTGAACCCATTTGATCATAAAGCCGTGCCAGGTGGTTCATCAGGTGGTTCAGCAGCAGCAGTTGCAGCAGGCCTCGTTCCATTTACATTAGGCACAGATACGGGTGGTTCAATTCGTCAACCTGCAGCTTATTGTGGCGTGGTAGGATTAAAGCCAACATATGGCCGTGTATCACGTTTTGGTTTGGTTGCCTTTGCATCATCACTTGATCAAATTGGTCCAATCACACGTAATGTTAAAGACAACGCATTAGTGTTAGAAGCAATTGCAGGTGCAGATGAAATGGATTCTACGAGTGCACCAGACGTTGCGACTGACTTTACAGCTGATATCGGTAAAGATATTAAAGACATGAAAATTGCGTTACCTAAAGAATACATCGGTGAAGGTGTCGACGAAGAAGTGAAAGCAGCAGTATTAAAAGCTGCAGAAACGTTCAAATCTTTAGGTGCTATCGTTGAAGAAGTGTCATTACCAAGAACGGCATATGGTATTCCTTCATATTATGTCATTGCTTCAGCTGAGGCGTCATCAAACTTAGCACGCTTTGACGGTATTCGTTACGGTTACCATTCAAAAGAAGCGGAAAGTTTAGAAGAATTATACAAATTGTCTCGTAGTGAAGGCTTCGGTAAAGAAGTGAAACGTCGTATTTTATTAGGAACGTATGTATTGAGTTCTGGTTATTACGATGCTTACTATAAAAAAGCACAAAAAGTACGTACATTAATTAAAAATGACTTTGAAAATGTTTTTAAAGACTACGATGTCATTTTAGGACCAACAACACCAACTGTTGCGTTTGATTTAGGTGCTGAAATCAATGATCCGTTAACAATGTATGCCAATGACTTATTAACAACACCAGTGAACTTAGCTGGTTTACCTGGTATTTCTGTACCGTGTGGTTTAGCGGAAAATGGTCGCCCAATTGGTTTACAACTGATCGGTAAACCATTTGATGAAAAAACGTTATATCGCGTCGCACATCAATACGAAACACAATTTAACTTACACGACCAATATCAAAAATTATAAGGAGTGGCAATCAATGCATTTTGAAACGATAATCGGACTTGAGGTCCATGTTGAATTGAAAACGGACTCAAAAATGTTTTCAAATGCGCCGGTAGCATACGGTGCAGAACCGAATACAAATACAAGCGTCATCGATTTGGCGTATCCTGGTGTTTTACCAACAGTGAACCGTCGTGCAGTAGATTGGTCAATGCGTGCGGCAATGGCGTTAAACATGGAAATTGCAACAGAATCTAAATTTGACCGTAAAAACTATTTCTACCCAGATAACCCGAAAGCTTACCAAATTTCACAATTAGACCAACCGATTGGTGAAAATGGCTATATCGATATCGAAGTGAATGGTGAAACAAAACGTATCGGTATTACACGCTTACACATGGAAGAAGATGCTGGTAAATCTACACATAAAGAGGGTTATTCACTTGTAGACTTAAACCGTCAAGGCACACCATTAATTGAAATCGTATCTGAACCAGACATTCGTTCACCAGAAGAAGCGTATGCCTATTTAGAAAAATTACGTTCAATTATTCAATACACTGGCGTATCTGACGGTAAAATGGAAGAAGGTTCATTACGTTGTGATGCGAACGTGTCTTTACGTCCATATGGTCAAAAAGAATTTGGTACGAAAGCCGAACTTAAAAACTTAAACTCATTTAACAACGTACGTAAAGGTCTAGAGTATGAAGTTAAACGCCAAGAAGAAGAATTATTAAATGGCGGAGAAATCTTACAAGAAACACGTCGTTTTGATGAATCAACAGGCAAAACGATTTTAATGCGTGTGAAAGAAGCTTCAGATGACTACCGTTACTTCCCAGAGCCTGATATCGTACCTTTATATATTGATGAAGCATGGAAAGCGCGTGTTCGTGAATCTATTCCTGAATTACCAGATGCACGTAAAGAAAAATATGTTGAAAAATTTGGCTTACCAGCATATGATGCACATGTTTTAACATTAACGAAAGAGATGTCAGATTTCTTTGAAGCGGCTGTTGAAGAAGGCGCAGATGTGAAAATGATTTCGAACTGGTTAATGGGTGGCGTGAACGAATATCTCAATAAAAACCAAATTGAGTTACAAGATACAGGCTTAACACCAGCAAACTTAGCCGGTATGATCAAATTGATTGAAGACGGTACAATGAGTAGTAAAATTGCGAAAAAAGTCTTCCCTGAATTAGCGAAAAATGGTGGAGACGCGAAGCAAATTATGAAAGATCAAGGTCTTGTTCAAATTTCTGATGAAGGTGCTGTGCTAGCATTTGTTCAACAAGCGATTGCTGAAAATCCACAATCTGTTGAAGATTATAAGAATGGTAAAGGTAAGGCAATGGGCTTCTTAGTTGGACAAATTATGAAGTTGTCGAAAGGTCAAGCGAATCCACAGCTTGCGAATCAGTTGTTGAAACAAGAGTTGGATAAGCAATAGGTTGTTTTGAATAGAGGCGAGTGAATGATGTTCAATTGTAAAGATTGAATGTCATGCTCGTCTTTTTTGTGATATTTTGTTTTTTGTGACATTTTGTTTTTTGAACATGATGTATGATGACGCATTGATTGTGGCATCTTGCGATTGCAGAACAAGGGCTCGCTTTCATAATGAGATTAATTATTGATTGCCTTTTTGGGCTTGCTTTCCGAGGGGCTGAAGCTTCAACTAAATTTGCCTTAGGGTAATAATATAAAATTGAAGGCAAATTGGATTTTCAGCTTCAGCTAATCCCTCAGGAGTCGCGCCCAGGTTGGCAATCATTTGTCTTAATAGGGGGAAAGCGAGCTTGTTCTAGCAATCTTGTTTCTGATGTACAAACGATTAAAAATGACGAATGAAATTGTTACAAAACAGACGGAGCATTGTATTCAATTGTGGCTATTGATATTTCTTCTACACTCATTTTATTCAGGTGTCTACTGTTTGATGGAATGTAGAGATAGGTCTATTCTTTTACTTGCTTGGTGAGCATAGACATTAATAATGATAATATTGCCGCTTTTAAAATCAGCGTTGACGTTATTTTCTTATCATTTTTAAGAATTTAGTTGTTTATGGCTTTCATTACATCTATGTTTACTATAATATAAGTTGTGAGTACTGAAAAATTGAGGGATATAAATGAGAAAACGTGCGAGAATAATCTATAATCCGACGTCAGGTAAGGAAGTGTTTAAACGTGCATTACCTGATGTACTAATCAAAATGGAGCAAGCTGGCTATGAAACAAGTGCCTATGCGACCCAAAAAGTAGGAGATGCGACTGAAGAGGCAGCGCGAGCAATTGAGGCCCAGTACGATTTGTTAATTGTCGCTGGTGGAGACGGTACATTGAACGAAGTCGTGAATGGTATTGCTGAAAAACCCAATCGTCCTAAATTAGGGTTGATTCCAATGGGGACTGTGAACGATTTTGGTAGAGCGCTACATCTCCCTAACGATATTTTCGATGCAGTTGATGTGATTTTAGATGGTAAGACGGTTCAAGTCGACATTGGTAAAATGAATAGCCGTTATTTTATTAATTTAGCTGGCGGTGGTAAAATTACTGAAGTTTCGTATGAGGCACCGAGCAAATTGAAATCAATTGTGGGTCCTTTTGCCTATTATATTAAAGGCTTTGAAATGTTGCCGCAAATGCATGCAGTTGATGTACGTATTGAGTTTGATTCACAAGTCTTTGAAGGTGAAATCATGTTGTTTTTACTTGGCTTAACCAATTCAATGGCTGGTTTTGAAAAATTGGTACCTGACGCAAAACTCGATGACGGTAAGTTTACTTTACTCATTGTTGAAAAAGCAAATATTGCTGAATTGGGGCACATTATGACGCTTGCCTCACGCGGTGAGCATACTAAACATCCGAAAGTGCATTATCATAAAGCGCAATCGGTGAATATTTCATCATTTAGCGATATGCCTTTAAATGTAGATGGTGAATATGGTGGCCAATTACCAGCGAACTTTTTAAACTTAGTTCGACATATTGAAGTTTTTTCTCCGGCGCAAGAAGACAATGCATTATTAATTGATGAGCCTACACAATCGGAGTAACGATCAATAGGCGTACTGAAATTAAATAGGTAGTATACGCGAAACCGCATGATAACATAACGTTACTCTCGTGGGAGCGGGACGATGAAATTTAACGCAGTTGTTAAGCTTTCGGTCCTGCTCCTTTCCCTTTGAAGTTGATACTGTTGAGATAAAAAGTGAGTTGAATTTGATGGTCTTAGTAAAGAAAAATGAAGTGTATGAAGGAAAAGTTGTAGATTTGACACATGAAGGTCATGGTGTGATTAAACAGGATCGTTATCCCATTTTTATTCCTCATGCGTTAATTGATGAAGAAGTACAATATAAAGTGATCAAAGTCAAAAAGAATTTCGCGATAGGTAAGCTGTTGGATGTGAAAGTGGAGAGCCCTGATCGGGTGACACCGCCTTGCGTGTATTATCAACAATGTGGAGGTTGCCAACTCCAGCATTTGTCCTATTCAGCGCAGTTAGAGATGAAGCGGAAGCAAGTGATTAATCTGTTTCATCATAAAGGGAAAATGACTGAGGTGCCGATACATGACACGATTGGTATGGATGAACCATGGCATTATCGAAATAAGTCTCAAATTCCGGTTGGGACTAATCGTCATGGCGCATTACAGATGGGCTTCTATCGTCAACGGAGTCACGATATTATCGATATGGACCATTGTCTCATTCAAAATGATGATCAAAACGCTATGATGAATGTGATTAAAAGTTTACTGGAGCAATATCATATTCCAGCCTATAACGAACAAAAGCATCAAGGTCTTGTGCGTCATGTTGTGATTCGTAAAGGCTATTATACGAATGAAGTCATGGTTATTTTTGTGCTTAACGGTAAAAAATTTCCACATCATAACGACATTGTGACTGCTTTAACGGCACAGTTTCCACAAATTGTGAGTATCAAGTTGAACTTCCAAACGAACAAAACGAATGTCATTATGGGGCATACGTCCAAAACCCTTTACGGTAAAGACATTATTGAGGATACGTTAGATGATTTGACTTTCGAAATTGGCGATTTGTCATTTTATCAAATCAATGTGACGCAAACACAAAAATTGTATCGTCAAGCGTTGGAATATGCGAATTTAACAGGCAATGAAGTGGTGTTAGATGCGTATTGTGGAATTGGGACAATCAGTTTATTTATGACACCGCATGCACAACATGTGTATGGTGTTGAAGTTGTCCCAGAAGCAATAGAAGATGCGAAAAGAAATGCGCGCAACAATCTATTGGACAATACAACGTTTGTCGCTGGCGCTGCTGAAGATGTCATTTTAAAATGGCAACAAGCGGGGATACAGCCAGATGTTGTGACAGTTGACCCACCACGTAAAGGCTGTGACGCGACATTTATTGAAACATTAAATGCTTTAGCACCGAAACGAATCGTCTATGTGTCATGTAATCCAAGTACACAATTACGCGATATCGAAATGCTGAGCGCGCAATATGAATTAAAAGAAATCACACCTGTCGATATGTTCCCACATACGACACATGTGGAAACAGTGGCGTTGTTAGAAAGAAAATAAATTTAGGGCTCAAGTCGCACAATTTGTTTGCATAGCTAAAGTATAATAAGAGTGACCATGAAGCCAAACGATACATCATAAGAGGGTGAATGCATGTATAAAATTGATCTTTTTCAAAATCAACAGATCATGAAACGTTTTTTATTACTTCAATTTATTGTCATTCTTGCGTTCATTGTATTAAGTTATAAATGGTCAATGGCGGCAATTACATTACAAGAACAAAACTTTATTACGAATATCTTCATTGGGGTCATCGGTTTTATAGTGGTGGTGCTATGTCATGAAGGAATCAAAACGATGTTGCTAAAAATGATGTCAGTGAAGTCACGACAGTATCAAGTGAAAAACGGGGTCTTATTAACGTTTTTACCACATTATTATTTCAACCGAATGACTTTTACTACCGTGATGATAATGCCTATTGCGTTAGTAGGGATGTTGTTGTTTATTGTATTTATTAACTTGCCCTATACGTCGATTATTTTTACATTTGCGATTTATATGGGGTATAGCCTTTTGTCGTTATACTTAGTCTTTATTGCGTTAAGAGATAAAAAAGCACAATATTTTGAAATGACTGAAGCAGGGTTAGTGGTTTATCGTAAAAAACCTTCTGAATGAACTGCTGATTGATATGATGGATCTTCCACGTTTGACTCGCGTGTGAAGGTTCTTTGTTTTTGAAGGGTATATTAACAACGTAGACGTCGTGTTGTCTAGAGAGGAGGGCTTTGAATGAAAGAACGTCGGATTATTCATATTGATATGGATTTTTTCTTTGCGCAAGTGGAAGTGAGGGATAATCCAAGTTTACGTGGCAAACCGGTCATTGTGGGAGGAAAAGCGAGTGGACGTGGTGTTGTATCTACCGCATCTTATGAAGCACGCGCTCTTGGTGTCCATTCAGCAATGCCCATGGCGCGAGCTTATCAACTGTGTCCCAATGGTTATTATGTCACGCCACGGTTTGAAGCATATCGAGAAGTTTCTCAACAAATTATGGAAATATTTAAAAGTTATACCGATCTCGTTGAACCCCTTTCATTAGATGAAGCCTATCTGGACATCACTGAACTCGTACGTCCGGATCTCCCAGCATCAAAAATCGCCCAATATATTCGTCGGGATATTTATGACCAAACGCAACTGACGGCGAGTGCTGGGGTATCCTATAATAAATTTCTAGCCAAACTTGCGAGTGGGATGAACAAGCCAAATGGTCTGACGGTGATTGATTACCAAAATGTGCATGCGATATTAATGCAACTTGATATTGGGGATTTTCCAGGAATTGGTAAAGCTTCTAAGGAAAAAATGCATGCAAAAGGGATTTATAACGGTCAAGATTTATACGAAAAGTCTGAACGAGAACTGGTCTATTTGTTCGGTAAGCGAGGACATCAATTATACCAACGTGTACGCGGGTATGATGATAGAGAAGTCAACGCCGAAAGAATTCGAAAAACTGTAGGTGCGGAACGGACATTTTCTCTTGATACGAATGACGATGAAGAAATATTACAAAAAATGGAAATGCTGAGTGAGAAAATAGCACAACGACTTGAACAACTCAATCAGGCCGGACGTACAGTCACTGTCAAAATTAAAACCCATCGTTTCGAAAACTTTTCAAAACAACAGAGTTTGATGACGCCGGTCCGAGATGCCGATGAAATATATCGCATTGCATATGAATTGTACTATGAATTGAAAGAAGCAGAAGTTCCGATTCGTTTAGTTGGTGTGACAGTAGGTGGATTACAAGATGCATTTTTTAGAAACATGACAATCTATGACTTTTTATAACATATCTTTATCTGTCAGTTGCTTTCCATAAATCTGGATTACATCTTCAAGGCTCGGATAGTGTTTCAGCAATCGATACGTGATCATGGCACAAGCTTTTGCATCATTTAAAGCATCATGATGGCCATGAAAATCAAGTTTGAAATGAGACATCATATGTTTTAAACCGTGACGACGCGCAGATACTGTACGTTTTGCGAGTTGGTATGAACAAAAGTAAGTCATGGGTGGTGTCATGAGCTTTTCGGCTTGGATACTCGCATGCAGAACGGACATGTCAAAGGCAGCATTATGTGCAACCACCGGCAGGTCACCTATAAATTGCAACATATAAGGATAAACATACGCAAAGTCGGGTGAATGTTGAACATCTGTCGCGTGAATACCGTGAACTTCGATGTTACGTGTTGCAAAAAAGTCGTTCGGATTCACTAACGTATAAAATGTTTCTACAATCTCATTAGCAACAACTTTAACCATACCGACTGAACAAATACTCGTCCGCTTATGGTTGGCTGTTTCAAAATCGAGCGCGACAAAACTATTTTTCGTCATAGCCTTACATCCCTTCAAAATGATAGATAAATATTAGCACATTTGGAAGTAAGTTGAAAACAAGATGATGTTGAGGTGTTT
Source organism: Staphylococcus intermedius NCTC 11048 (assembly GCF_002902385.1). Lineage (GTDB taxonomy): Bacteria > Bacillota > Bacilli > Staphylococcales > Staphylococcaceae > Staphylococcus > Staphylococcus intermedius. The sequence goes on from NZ_PPQH01000024.1 coordinate 82,348, forward strand.
TATGGAAAGATGAACTGGATCTCAATCACTACATTTGATAACTATCGAGAATTGAAGGACATGTTAAGTAAAATCGCGTCTGAATATGAAGGTAATAGGGGTATATTTTTGTCAGAAAGCCGGGGTCTATATCTGTAAGAAGAAAAGGATTGAGACAAATTTTTAGCCTCAATCCATTCATTGATTTATGCTTCAACTTCAAATTTACGTGCTGCTAACTCTTTTTCATAAAGGTAAAGCGCATTTGAATCGTTTCCGATACGTTTTAAATAATCGATGTGTGTTTCAAACATAGATTCTTCTTCTACTTGTTCATCTAAAAACCAATTTAAAAATGAAATCGTCGCATAATCTTTTTGTTCATGAGCAATCTCAGATAATTCATAGAAGCGGTGTGTTACATCTTGTTCTTGTTTTAAGCCGTCTTCAAATGTTTCAAGAATACTGTTGAATTCAACTTTTGGTGCATCGAGTTGACTAAATACAGCTTTTTCACCACGGTCGTTAATGTAGTCATAAATCTTTTGACCATGGAAACGTTCTTCTTTTGCTTGTTGGATGTAAAAGTTCGCAAATCCCTCATACGAATGATAATCACAGTAAGAAGCCATGGCCATATAAGCATGAGCAGCAAAAAATTCATGATTCATTTGACGATTTAGTGCATTTAATAATTGTTCATTTAACATATCAATCACCCCTAAAATCTTTAATCTTTATTCATTGTACCCTATATTGTGGACAATATTCAAAAAGAATAATTTTTTCAAGTTGATGATGATGCAATGCACAGTCAGTATATCAATGTTAAGCCTTATCTTTTTATTTGGTAATTTGTGTCACCATGATATAATATTGTAGGAAATCGGAGGAGAATGTTGAATATGAGACAATGGACAGCAATTAATATGGCAAAGCTCGCAAGAAAAGCAAGTCGTGCAACAGGGCGTAAAGGTACAGATTTACCAGGGCAAGTTGCGCGCAAAATTGATCAAAATATTTTACGTAAACTGGCTGGTCGTGTTGACGAAGTCGTGTTTGTCAGTGGTACAAATGGTAAAACGACGACATCTAACTTAATCGGTCACACTCTAAAAGCAAATCATATCGAAATTATTCATAACAATGAAGGTGCGAACATGGCTGCTGGGATCACTTCAGCTTTCATCGTCCAGTCGACACCTCAAACTAAAATTGCCATCATTGAAATTGATGAAGGCTCTATTCCGCGTGTATTAAATGAAATGACACCTACAAAAATGGTGTTTACAAACTTTTTTAGAGACCAGATGGACCGTTTTGGTGAAATTGATATTATGGTGAATGGAATTATTTCAGCGATTCAAAACAAAGGGATTCAGTTGTTATTGAATGCGGATGATCCATTTGTGACACGTTTAAAAATCGCAAGTGATCATGTCACATACTATGGCATGCAAGCAAACGCATATGAATTTGAACAGTCAACGATGAATGAAAGTCGCTATTGTCCGAACTGTGGGGCATTACTGAATTATTCTCACATTCATTACAATCAACTTGGTCATTACACATGCCATTGTGGCTTTAAACGTGAAACACCACAATATGAAATTTCTTCATTTACAGTGAACCCGTTTATAGAAATGACGGTCAATAACACGACATTTAACATGAAGATTGCAGGGGACTTTAATGCTTATAACGCTCTTGCAGCCTATACGGTATTACGTGAGTTAGGTCTTAACGATGAGTCGATTCGCAAAGGCTTTGAAACATATACATCGGATAATGGTCGTATGCAGTATTTCGAAAAAGGACAGAAAAAAGCGCTCATCAACTTAGCGAAAAACCCTGCCGGTATGAATGCATCGATTGCGATGGGTGAAAAGTTAGAAGAATCAAAAGTGTATGTGTTGAGCTTAAATGACTTTGCAGCAGATGGTCGAGATACATCATGGATTTATGATGCTGACTTTGAAAAGTTAAACGAGCAAACAATTGAAGCGATTATTGTGACAGGTTCACGTGCGGAAGAATTACAACTTCGATTAAAACTTGCGGAAGTGACGGCGCCAATCATTCTAGAAAAAGACATTCATAAAGCGACGGCAATGACGATGGACTACAATAGCTTTACGGTTGCAATTCCGAACTACACATCTTTAGCGCCAATGCTTGAACAATTGAACCGTTCATTCAAGGAGGTCGATTAATATGCACGAACTGACTGTCTATCATTTTATGCCAGATAAATTGAATTTATATAGTGATATTGGCAACATTATGGCGTTGAAATACCGTGCTAAAAAGCGTGGTATTCACCTCAATGTGGTTGATGTAAATGATACTGAAAACGTCGACCTTTCTAAAGCAGATATTTTCTTCATTGGTGGGGGAAGTGACCGTGAACAAAGTTTAGCCACTGAGTCATTGCGCAAAATTAAAACCGAACTGAAAGCAGCAATTGAAGATGGTTTGCCAGGATTAACTGTGTGTGGTGGTTATCAGTTTTTAGGTGAAAAGTACATTACGCCAGAGGGTCAAGAACTTGAAGGGCTACACATTTTAGACTTTTATACAGAATCTAAAAAAGAGCGTTTAACAGGTGATATCGTGATCGAAAGTGATACATTTGGCACAATTGTCGGTTTTGAAAATCATGGTGGACGCACGTATCACAACTACGATACGTTAGGCACAGTGACACATGGCTATGGTAATAATGATACCGACTTTAAAGAAGGCATTCATTATAAAAACTTGTTAGGGACGTACTTACATGGGCCGATTTTACCGAAAAACCATGAAATGACTGACTATTTATTAAAAGCTGCTGCCGAAAGAAAAGGCATTCCGTTCGAACCGCTCCATATTGATAATGCGGAAGAAGAACAAGCGAAACAAGTATTAATAGACCGTGCACGTAAAAATAAAGGTTAATAGAAAAAGATTAGATAAAATTTTGATTGACTTAAATTTTCTATTTCGGTGATTGCCATCATGGGTTCGCGTTCCCAGGGGCTGATCCTACAACTAACCAACGCCATGATTTAACTTTTACATTTGTAGTCGCGTTGGTGGATTTTCCGGCTCAGCTCATCCCTCGGGAGTCTCACCCAATTAGGCAATCATTTTGCAAATTCAATAATTATCTAAAATTTTTATCATTTCTTGAAAAACATGATTTTATTTTTACTGTCGTTGTTTCATTTTAATTGGAAAGAAAAGACTGGGAGCAAAACATTACGTCATCCCAGTCTTTTTCTATTGACGGACTTATATCCATTATTGATGAGCGTATCCTCGAAAAATAATGATGAATTGGACATAAAAAATGATGATATAGATTGTCCTCATTTCAGAAACTTGCCCTCTGTTTCCTGTATTTGGAGTGAGATTGCCTGAAGGCTGAGACTCCTGAGGCAACAGCTGAAGCTGAAAATCCAATTTGCCTGCCACATTATTTTATCAAACTCAGGCAAATTTAGTTGAAGCTTCAGCGCCTCGGAAAGCGAAGCCATAAGGGCAATCATGAAAACCCAATTTGATATGAGAAACATTGCGGTTGAATTCAGCTGTAAGATATTGCAAAATTTTTACATCAATGTTGTTACTTCACTTTATAGCGCAACAGTAGAATACGATAAATTAACAAAATCTCGTAAATGGTATGGCTTTTAACTTGGTTATCATCAAATTCATTTAAACCTTTCACTGAGTTCTTCAATGTGGAGGCTGCTTTACGCTCAGGCATAAACGTACCACAATTAAAAATTTGATCCATCCGCTGCGATATCGAAATCATCGCAATTTTTTCTTCGTCCGTAAAAATCATCATCGCATCATTCGGTAAATAAATAATATTCGACAAATGTGTAATCATTAATCGATTTTCATGCGCGCGATTCGTCAATCGTCTTAAACGCAACCATTCATCAGATTGACTGCGACTCTTATGATAATTCAATTCATCTTTTTGATATCCGAGTAACTCTTCAATACGTGAGTTCAATACATGTAACTTTTGTACGGCTTGATCACTTTTTTTAGAGTGAAATAATCCGATGACTAGCTCTTTCATACGGGTATCAAACAAATGATAAATTTCACGTTCTGATTTTTCAATAAGCACATCGATTTGGTCGTAGTATTTCGGTGGCAGAATGATAAAGTTGACCAACCCTGCAGTACCTAACCCAATGAAGGCGGTTAATAAGCGTGAAAAGAAATTAAAGTAATAGTCTTCATGAATATCAGGAATCATGGCTAGGGCGGTAAGGGTTGCAACAGTTATTCCGACGTGAAGGTTTAAGCGAATACAAATTAATATGGTTAAAGTTGCAGTTAAACCATATGTGAGTGCCGAGTCTTCACCTAAAAAGTAAGTACAGACGACAGCGATGAATGCACCAATCACTGTTGCTGGGAGTCGTTTGTATCCTTTTCGAATGGAAGCTTTTACAGTGGGTTCAATGGTTACAACAGCTGACAAAATTGCAAAAATAGGGTTGAGATTAAGTGACAAACAAAAAAGGGCAGTAAGAAAAGTGGCTAACCCTGTTTTAAGTGTCCGTGCACCGACTAGATTTTTATACCATTTATCCTTCATAATTCGTATCTCCTGTTTCGTAGTTCATTATTAGTATATCAAAAAATTTTTGTTATAATAAGGACTGTATAAACTTTTAGAAGGAACGGGATAACAATGATAGTAAAAACAGACGAAGAATTACAGGCATTAAAAGAAATAGGCGCGATTTGTGCTGAGGTTCGTGATACAATGCGTGAAGCGACAAAGCCAGGCGTGACGACAAAAGAACTCGATCAAATCGCTAAAGATATGTTTGAACAAGCGGGTGCGATTTCAGCCCCAATTCACGACGAAAACTTCCCTGGACAGACATGTATTAGTGTGAATGAAGAAGTTGCTCATGGGATTCCAAGTCAACGTGTCATTCGTGAAGGTGACTTGGTGAATATTGATGTTTCAGCGTTGAAAAATGGTTATTACGCCGATACAGGCATTTCTTTCGTTGTAGGTGAAACGAGTGAGCCGATGAAGCAAAAAGTATGTGATGTTGCAGAAGAAGCTTTTGAAGCTGCAATGAAAAAGATTAAACCAGGCTCTAAAATCAGTCAAATCGGCAAAGCAGTTCATGCTGTGGCGCGTAAAAATGATTTGACGGTCATTAAAAACTTAACAGGTCATGGTGTAGGTCAATCTTTACATGAAGCACCTGCACACATTTTAAATTATTTCGATCCACATGAAAAAATGTTGTTAAAAGAAGGGATGGTCCTTGCTGTTGAGCCGTTCGTTTCTTCTAATGCGACATATGTGACTGAAGGCAAAAATGAGTGGGCTTTTGAAACGAAAGACAAAAGTTATGTCGCTCAAATCGAACATACTGTCATTGTGACAAAAGACGGTCCTATATTGACAACTAAAATTGACCGTGATGAATAGTTTCGGACTTAAGTCCTAATGGGAAATGGTTCTGTAGCCTATTATCAAGGTTATAGAACCATTTTATAATAGGAGTAACGTTAGAGGTGATTCAAATATGTTACAACTATTAAAAAACTATTTCGAAAAATTTTTTCATGATGTATACCAACAACTGTTTCATCAATATTTAAATCGATTAGATATTAAAATTCAAAACATTGACTCTGCATTGTCTTATCTCGAACGCAAAAAGTGTCAAATGCAGATGATGATTGACAGAAGAACGATTGAATTGGAAAATAAATATATCGACTTAATGCATGAATATCATCTCTCAAGTGCGAAAGTGATTGAGGGCGGAGATATTCATTCAATTAAAAATGATCTGAATCAAATTGAAAAAGAGTATGCGCAATTAGAAAATTACTTCCTCAAGTTGAGAGAGGATAAAGGTTTTATGAAGAGGGAATGTGATTTTGTTCAATCTTTAATGTATGCATACTAGAAAGGTGGAAATATGACTCAAAAATATATTTCGACCGAGTTACTCATTATTTTTACTGCGCTAATGATTATCGCGAACCTCTACTATATCTTTTTTGAGAAAATCGGGTTCCTTTTCGTTTTATTATTAGGCAGTATTTTAATGTATGTCGGTTATATTTACTTTCATAAAGTGCGTGGATTACTATTTTTCTGGATTGGCGCATTAATGATTTTATTTACATTATTATCAAATAAATACACACTCGTCATACTGTTTTTGTTTATGATTATTGTTGCGGTACGTTACGTGATTTACAAAAGACGACCACTTGAAATCATATCTTCAGAAGACACTGCACAAACGCCTTCATTTATTAAACAAAAATGGTTTGGTGAACAAAAAACACCCGTCTATGTGTATAAATGGGAAGATTTGCAAATACAACATGGGATTGGTGACGTTGTTGTGGACATGACGAAAGCAGCAAATTTAAAAATGCAAAATCATGTCGTCATCCGTCATATTGTCGGAAAAGTACAAGTCGTGGTACCACTCAATTATAATGTCAATTTGAATGTGGCTGCATTTTACGGCAATGTCACTTTAGATCAACAACATTTTAAAATTGAAAATAATAATGTTTTGATGCAATCGCAACATAAACCTGAAAACTATACCGTCAACATCTTCGTCTCAACATTTATAGGTGATGTTGAGGTGGTTTATCGATGAATCACTACGTTCGAGCGATAGGTTCAATGTTAGTTCTTGTATATAGTATGCTCACGGCGTTTTTCTTTATTGATAAAGTGTTTACAAATATTATTTTCTTTCAAGGCATGTTTTATACTCAAATTTTAGGGATTCCAGTGTTTATCTTTTTAAATTTAGTCGTCATTTTTTTATGTATTATTGTAGGTAGTGTGTTAGCTTATAAAATCAACCAGCAAAATGATTGGCTTAAACAGCAAATCGTCCGTGCTTTTGAAGGCGAAACGGTGGGTATCAATGACCAACAGCTCGAGTTATACAACGAAACGATTGAATTATACCAAGCACTCGTCCCACTGAATCAAGAACTACATAAAATGCGGATTAAAACGCAAAATTTAACGAATGAAACGTATAATTTAAATGATTTAAAAGTCAAAAAGATTATTGAAGATGAACGACAACGCTTGGCACGTGAATTACATGATAGTGTGTCACAGCAACTTTTTGCGGCGAGTATGATGTTGTCTGCAATTAAAGAGACAGATTTAGCACCGCCGTTAGATCAACAAATTCCGACGTTAGAAAAAATGGTTCAAGATTCACAACTTGAAATGCGTGCATTGCTACTCCATTTAAGACCAATCGGATTGAAAGATAAATCGTTAGGTGAGGGCATTAAGTCGCTTGTGACGGATTTACAGCGCAAAGTACCCATTAAAGTCGTTCAAGAAATTGATGAGTTTGAAGTCCCTAAAGGCATTGAAGACCACCTCTTTAGAATTACACAAGAAGCCATTTCCAACACATTACGACATGCTGAGGGCACACAGGTGACGGTAGAATTGCTGAACCGCAATGACTATTTATTGTTAAGAATACAAGATGACGGCATTGGATTTAATGTCGATGATAAGTTAGAACAAAGTTATGGATTAAAAAATATGCGTGAACGTGCAATAGAAATTGGTGCCACATTCCATATTGTTTCATTACCTGATGCAGGGACGAGAATTGAAGTGAAAGCACCACTTGAAAAGGAGGAACACCATGACAATTAAAGTATTATTTGTTGATGATCATGAAATGGTACGTATTGGGATTTCTAGTTATTTGTCGACACAACCTGATATCGAAGTTGTTGGAGAAGGGGCGTCGGGTAAAGAAGCCATTGCAAAGGCGCATGAACTAAAACCTGATTTAATTTTAATGGATTTAGTGATGACTGATATGGACGGTGTTGATGCAACGATGCAAATTAAGAAAGATTTGCCACACATTAAAGTCGTCATGCTGACAAGTTATATTGAGGATAAAGAAGTGTATCGCGCATTAGATGCCGGTGTAGATAGCTATATTTTGAAAACGACGAGTGCCAAAGATATTGCAGAAGCAGTGCGCAAAACAAGTCGTGGTGAGTCTGTGTTCGAAGCGGAAGTATTAGTGAAGATGCGCAATCGAATGAAGCAACGTGCCGAATTATATGAATTGTTGACTGAGCGCGAGATGGAAATTTTATTATTGATTTCAAAAGGGTATTCGAACCAAGAAATTGCGAGTGCGTCACATATTACGATTAAGACAGTGAAGACGCATGTAAGTAATATTTTAAGTAAGCTTGAGGTGCAAGATCGTACACAAGCAGTCATTTACGCTTTCCAACACGGCTTAATTGAATAACATAGCACAAAGGACTGGGACATTAAGTTTTCCCAGTCCTTATCCTTTTTATGGACATATATCGATTAATGGTGATAAAACAGGCAAAAATGAGGATGAATGGGACGTCATCATTGGATGTTATGGGGTTGTCTCCATTTTATAAGTTTTCCCAAGTTGACTGCATTTGATGTAAAATTGCCCAGTGGCTGAGACTCCCGAGGGATCAGACGCAGCCGAAAATCCAATTCGGCCTCCATCAAGTGTACACTTCAATCAAGCCGAATTTAGTTGAGGCAAGTCCCCTGGGAACGCGAAGCCATAAGGGCAATCAGAAGCCACAACTCATAGGAAGGGCAAGTTGAATAAAATACTGCATTCATAACATCAAAAATGATAATGTCCTAGCTCCTTTTAACACTATCTGATTTATTTTTGATATGCTTCAGCACGCGCATACCCGTTATGCACAAGATCTAATTCACCGGTATGAGGATCAATCACCAAACCGTGAACAGGTACTTTATTATCAAATAACGGGTGTTCATAAATCATGTCGATATTGTGCTTCACGTTATCATACACATCATCAAAACCTTTTAAAAAGTTTGAGACGTCAATGCCAGAGTAATTGAGAATATCAATGACTTGTTGATCAACACCGCGTTGTTGCATCGTTGTCATCACTTCATCTACATTAATATTCCCCATACCACAATCTTTATGGCCCATAATAATAATTTCTTCTGCACCTAATGCGTAAATACCTACGAGTAAACTTCTCATTGTTGAACCGAATGGATGGCTGATTGTTGCGCCTGCATTTTTTACAACTTTTAAATCTCCATTATTGAAACCGAGTGCTTTGGTAGATAAATCTTGTAATCGCGTATCCATACATGTAAGTAGGACAGCTTTTTTTGAAGGTGTTTTACTTGTTGAATAAGCTTCATACGCTTTATTCGCTACAAATTCTTCGTTATATTCTAAAATGTGTTCTAGTAATGTCATTAGACTTCCTCCCAAGATTGGTCTAGAGCTGATTAGTCTTTAGTTGTTTTAATATGATTTGAACGACCTGTATTCGTACGTTCCACTTCTTCAGGTTCTTTGTATTGTGGCGCACGGTCTGTTGACGTTTGATCTTTAGGCTCGTCATGTTTCGCTTCAGAATCTGTACTCTGTTCTTTTTCGTGATGACGTTGTTCGTGAGATTCTTGATGGTCGTCCACTTGTTTGCCTTCTTTTTCACCATAGTTATTATGTGCTTCGGCTAACGCTTCTTCATCTTGAGCCTCAAGTTCATCATATGTTTCTTCTTCAGGTGTTTTTCCTTTAATTACTTTACGCTGATGAACAATCGCGTTGATTTCAGCCCCAATGATCAAAATAAAGCCCGTAATATACAACCATAACATGAGGACGATAACCCCACCGATACTACCATAAGTTTTAGAGTAGTTGGCAAAGTTTGATACGTAAAAACCAAATGCCAGTGAACCTAAAATCCATACAATCGTTGAAAAGAGTGCACCTGGAATGACAGATTTAAAACGAATCTTCACATTTGGTGCGAGTGTATAAATAATTGTAAAAACAATCAGTACAGCTAATACAGGAAGCGCAGTACGTAAGAGACTAAACACCCAACGAATTTGTTCGTCAAGACCGAGTGGACCAAATAATAAGTTACCGATTTGCTCACCAAATGTAAATAAGACAAGGGTTAATGGTAATGTGATGCCAATTAACAAAGTAAAGAAAACAGCTAACAACTTCGATACGATAAAGTTACGACTATCCTCTACATCATAAGCAACGTTAAATGCATTCATCATCGCAGTCATCCCATTAGAAGCTGTCCACAATGCCAAAATTAACCCGACTGAGAGTAGACCACCACTGGAATTCCCCATGACATCATCAATAATACCGGTAATGATGGAAGAGGTTTCTGCGGGCGCATTGTTTGAAATTTGTGCTGTAATCGTATCCCGATCAATATTAAAGAGTGGTACGAGAGATAAAATGAAAATCAGCATTGGGAATAACGACAACATAAAGTAATATGCGAGTTGCGCTGCTAATCCTGACGCATCGTCTTTTCCGATTCGATAAATTAAATAATTGAAAAAGTTCGGACGATCGGTATATTTAGCCGGTTTATTGATTCTTGATACGAAAAATGTTTGATTTTCTTTCGGTGCTTCTTTGGATTGAAACGGTTGTGGTTTCACGAATTTATGTTTATCTTCTGTTTCACCTGTTGCATCTCCTTTTCGATCAGGAGAGGGTGCTTCTTCTTTTTCATTTGAGTCATTTTCATCGTTAGAAATGGTGCTTTTAACTTTATCGATGAAGCCTTCTGACTGCTGTTCGTTTTTAGACATAACTAAACTCCTTTTTTTAAAATTAAAAGAGGGCAATCTCCAAGGCATCATAAAATGTGCATTGAAATTGCCCCAGGGTATGACAGAGACATTTAGCATTGGAACAACATGAACCATCAATGCATTGAAAGGTTTGCGTATCAATGTAAGGCATATCAGCTGTTCGTACTTAAGGTGTGACTGTCATCCAACAATTGAACTCAAATCAAACGATTAAAGACCAATTTGTTTGTTGTTTTTACGTTCCATAAACGTATCTTTTGCATTGCGTAAAGAACGTTCTAATTCTGGATTGTTACGACGGATTTCGTCAAACGTATTTTTCCAGTATAATACTTCATCTTTCACTTGAGTGAACTTAGAAGGTTGGTTTGAACGTTGTCCTGTTTTAATGTTATTTACTGAAGTTTTTACAGAACGGCGTGTGTTTTTGTCGATTAACGCAATCGCACCACCCACTGTAGCTCCAATTAAAATTCCAGGTAATAATTTGTTTTGCATAATGATGTTACCCCTTTCGTGTGTCTTTTAGAATATGGTCTATTAAATGATCCGTAGATGATTGTATCATTTCATAAACACCTTCAAAATTATTTGTGTAATATGGGTCTGGAACATCTGTTTCATCCATATCACTGAAATCAAGCAATTTGTACAACTGACCTTTAAGATGAGGATTAATGGCTTGAATATTATCTACATTACTTTGATCCATTGCAATAATGTAATCAAAATCATCCGTTTCTGTAAATAATTCGCTAATCATCCCATCGAAAGGAATGTCATGTGCTTTTAAAATGTGTTGCGTACCTTGATGAGGGGGTTCGCCTAAGTTCCATCGACCTGTCCCTCTCGAGTATACTTCAATGTCGTCAATATTGCGATCCTTTAAACGTTGGCGCATGATTGCCTCAGCCATAGGAGAGCGACAAATATTGCCCAAACATACAAAAGCAACTGTTGTCATGTAGATAACCTCCATGTTCTAATCTATATGCCCATTTTAGCCTTTTTTAAAACAATTCGAAAGTGAAAGCGACAAAAATTTTTCAAATATTCATCACTTTGATAAAATATTGGAGACGAAAGGATGAGATACATGTCAAAAACTATTGAAGAAATGATTATAGAAATACGCGATCGTTTGAATTTAGTTAACCCGGGATTAATTGATCCAGAGAACTATAGTGAAAATGACCGTGAAGATATAGAAGATATTCATGCGTTTGTCACTTCGAAACGTGATTTTACCCCGCGAGAAATGACGGGTATCACTGAAGCATTAGGTGACATTCGCAAGTAATTCCAATGAGGAGGTTTTTATATGACAACTGAGAAACGATTACAACAATACGCTAAATTACTCGTACGTGTGGGGATGAACGTTCAAGAAGGGCAACCTGTGTACATTCGAACGTCTGTAGAAACAGTTGATTTTACACGTTTGATTGTAAAAGAAGCTTATGCAGCAGGTGCCTCAGATGTAAGAGTGAAATACGAGGATCCTCAAATTAAGCGTTTGAAATATGAAAATGAGACGACAGCATTTTTTGAACAAGAAGTTAAAAGTTACGATATTGAAGAACGCATGGATTACGTGAACCGTGGTGCGTGTATGTTAGCACTGTTATCAGAAGACCCAGATTTGTTGAATGGCATTGAGTCTGACAAATTAAAGGCAGCACAGCATCAATATGCAAAAGCATTTAAACCTTATATGATTGCTGCACAAAAAAATAGTTTTCCGTGGCTAGTTGCAAGTTATCCATCTCAAGCATGGGCAAATCGTGTGTATCCTGAGTTGAGTAACGATGAAGCGATGGATCGATTTTTAGAAGACATTTTAAGTATTGTCCGTGTAGATGGCAATGATCCGATCGAAAACTGGGAACAACATGCACAAAATTTAAAAGCACGTGTAGCGATGTTAAATGACAAAGCTTATATAGCGCTTCATTTTGTTTCAGAAGGCACGGATTTACATATTGGCTTACCGAAAGGACATATTTGGGAAGAACCGATGAGCTATACGGAAAATGGTCAAGGTTTTATTGCTAACATTCCGACTGAAGAAGTGTTCACTGCCCCTGATTGCAACAATGTCAACGGCTATGTTACTAATAAGTTACCACTCAGTTATAACGGTACCATTATTGACGGTTTTAAATTGACGTTTAAAGATGGTGTGGTAGTAGACTTTGAAGCCGCACAAGGGGAAGCAGTTTTAGCAGATTTACTCGATACGGATGAAGGTGCGCGTCGTTTAGGCGAAGTTGCATTAGTGCCAGACGATTCACCCATTTCAAATAAAAATACCATTTTCTTTAATACATTGTTTGATGAAAATGCATCATGTCATATTGCGTTAGGTGCTGCTTATGCATTTAATTTACAAGGTGGAACGGAAATGACAGCTGAAGAACTGAAAGCACATGGTTTGAATGATTCTTTAACCCATGTGGACTTTATGATTGGAAGCAATGATCTGAATATTTTCGGTGTACGAGAAGATGGTACAGAAGAACAAGTATTTAAAGACGGGAATTGGGTCCATTAAAAAATAGGGGTGTTCACATGGCAAGCATAGATAAAAAAGCGATGCAAGATTCAAAAGTTTATAAATCGAGACAAGTATTTCCACAAGATACGAATCATTTGGGGACATTGTTTGGTGGTACGATGATGGCGAATATCGATGAAATTGCAGCGATTTGTGCAATGAAACATGCCAATCATACCGTCGTGACGGCTTCAACAGACTCAGTCGACTTCTTAAAACCGATTCGTAACGGTGATATTTTAACGTATATTGCAATGGTGTCATATTCAGGAAGTTCATCAATGGAAGTATGTGTTCAAATTTTAATTGAGGACATTCCAAACAATAAGCAAGAGTTAGCAGCACTCAGCTTTTTAACTTTTGTTGCGTTAGATGATGATGGAAAACCAACAAAAGTACCTGCAGTATATCCGGAAACGGAAGCAGAAAAATGGTTCCATGAAACAGCTGAAGCACGTGTTGAACGCCGTAAAGAAAGTAAACAAACATTACAATTTATTTCAGAATTAGAATTTAAACAATAAGTAATAGTTTGAATTGAAACCAAATCTTTTGATTGTCATAATTGATTTTACATTTCCATATTTTTAATCATCAAAAGGCTGGGAAACGCTCACACACGTTTCCCAGCCTTCATGTCTATTTATTGATTGAAAATTGAATGCATGTGCGCTTCCTGTTTTTTAAAATCAACATTCGGATAATACATATTTTTAACGAGAATATTCGGTCCTAAACATTCAAACTTCGGACAGTGACAATTGATCGATTGTGCTAACGGACTATCCAACCATCTTTGGAAGACATCCGTCAATTGATCATGTCGAATATTAGAAATCGTACCTGTTTCATCACCAAAATCTGTCACAATCACATTACCTGTAAACACATTTACATTTAAACGACTGCGGCCATCAGGGTCATTCCGCATCGTCACATTTGGTGCCTGTTTTAACTTTTGACGCAACTTCGCATCTGCTTCATCTTGCAAACAAGGAAAAATAGGGAGTGTTCCAAACAACATCCACGTATTTGGATCGCGCACATCTAATAAATGTGAAATCGCTTCTTTCATCGTTTTCAAATCGAGTACTTCTAATTGACTTGCAAAATCAGCAGGGTACATCGGATGAATTTCATGGCGTTGACATTTCATATCGTTGACAACTTCACGGTGTATCGATGCAAGATGTGGGTGTGTGCTTTTATTCAACATAGTTTCCGCTGAGACGAACATGCCTTGTTCACTTAAAGTACGTGCATTGGAAATCATTTGTTCATACAACTTCAATTTTGCTTTTAATGGCGGTTGTTTGTCCATCGCACCAAAACCAACTTCTGTAAATGTATCAATCGTTCCCCAGTTGTGAGAAATATGAAGTACATCGATATATTCTGCAATATCCAAATAACGCTCTAATGGTAAGGTTAAGTTAGAATTTAATTGAACGTAAATACCACGTTGATAGGCATATTGCAGGAGTGGCTTTACAACTTCTCGAATTGATTTTTTCGAAAACATCGGTTCGCCACCTGTAATAGAAATGGTACGCAACGTTGGAATTTCATCTAAACGTTGTAAAATTAATGACATCGGTAATGTATCGGGGTCTTTCGTTTGTAATGTATAGCCCACAGCACAATGACTACAACGCATATTACATAAATTCGTTGTCGTGAATTCAACGTTGCTTAGCGTCAATTGACCGTATTGTTCTATATCTGTATAAGGCTCCCACGGGTCATTAAATATTGAAATAGGCTCCTTTTGGGTCGTTAACATCTTTAAAAACTCCTCATCTTAAAATACATGAAGATTTGATATTTACCATTGAGGAATATCAATTTCATGTTAATATAACTATGACAACTGCAATTATAAAGGAGAATCGTTAAGTATGAAAGAGCCACAAACTATGAATCAAGTGAAAGAGAGACTTTCTCAATTTTTAGAAGAGATTGAAAGTGCGGATCCGAATGAGGTCAATGTAGCGGATATTGACGAATGGATTCAGTTATTGGACCAACTTGAAGCGAAAGTGAGTCAATTACGCAAATAAACTTGGGTCAATATGTTTTGATGATTTTCTTTGGGGTAAACAAGAACGAGATATTTAAATGAAAGGTGATGCAAATTATGGCAAAAGTAGCTGTATTATTAGCAGACGAATTTGAAGATATTGAATTCACTAGCCCTAAAGAAGCACTTGAAGAAGCGGGCCATGAAACGGTAGTCATTGGTACAACGGCCAATGCAGAAGTTGTAGGTAAACACGGTACTAAAGTGACTGTGGACGTATCGATTGCTGATGCAAAACCAGAAGATTACGATGGCTTATTATTACCAGGTGGCTTCTCACCAGACTTATTACGTGGTGATGCAGAACAAAGATTTGGTACTTTCGCGAAGTATTTCCTTAAAGAGGATTTACCATCATTCGCAATTTGCCACGGCCCACAAATTTTAATCGACACAGATGAGTTAAAAGGTCGTACTTTAACTGCAGTGTTGAATGTACGTAAAGATTTATCGAACGCAGGTGCACATGTTGTTGACGAATCTGTTGTTGTGGATAAGAATATAGTGACAAGTCGTACACCTGATGATTTAGATGACTTTAATAGAGAGATTGTGAATCAATTTAAATAAGTAGTGATAGATTGAGCGAGCGCTAGCATTGTCTAGTGTTCGCTTTTTTAATATATGTTATTTTGAATACATTTTGTAACATTTAGAGTGGGCTGGATTACCAGATTGCTTGAACCGTGCTACGCTTTCCAAGGCGCTGAATCCTCAACTAAATTCAGCTTTATTGAGTGAATAATTCAAGGAAGCTGAATTGGATTTTCAGATTCAGCTGATGCCTTAGGAGTCTTGCGCGGTTCTTGCAATCTTGAGTGACACCTGAAATGCGAGAAAGGGGCAATACGAAAACAAAATATTTTAATTGCTCACTCCTTTCTTACTTATTTTAATAGATGTTGATTGCACTATATATTGTCGAGTGTTTTTTAGTGCTTTTGTCTCAAACTATGTGGTGTGTATAATCCCTCAAGAGTCTCGGGAAGTTCTTGCAATCATGGTTGACGTCGTAAAAATGTGTAGTAAGACTTAAGTCATGTGTGTAACTTTCACAATCCATATCTTCTTATCTTTATCTGGTAGTGACTTGATCCGTTCCTATTTTTCTAGTTGCTTATATTTTGCTGATATTACCATTTTAGGTTAGGTCGTCCGAACATGAAATTTTTAGACTTTACGTATCTTCAGTATTTCTAAAATCTACATTGAATGGAACAGTGAAAATGTAATTTAAAACTCCAATAAAAAAACAGCACAGGTGATTTCACCCATGCTGTGGAAAACTTCAATTATAAGAAACGTCTTACTGCAGTTGTTAATGATGGCATTTCATTGAAGATAAACTTGCGATCTTCTGTTAAGCTACGGTATGCCCATTTTGCATAATTAATAGCTTGTTCAGGTACGATTTTACCTGGAAGTGGTGCAGCGTTTTTATCAACATAAACATTCACGATTGTTGGTTTATGTTGTTGTACTGCTGTTTGTACGATTGAATCAATATCTTTTGGATCTTTCAATGTGTAACCGACACCGCCACAAGCTTCGGCAAATTTCGCAAAGTCAATATCGCTAAAGTCAATTCCGTACTCTAATTCACCGGCTTCTTGTTGTTCATATTTAATAAATGAAAGTTCGCTGTTATTAAGTACGAACAACACCATTGGTAAATTGTATTGCACAGCTGTTGAGAAGTCTTGCATGACCATTTCAAATGCACCATCACCTGTAATACCAATGACTTGACGTCCAGGAAAGGCGATACGTGATGCGATGGCTGTTGGAAGGGCACAACCCATCGTACCTAACCAGCTTGAAATGATGAAGTGGTTGTTCACACCTAAGTTAAGGTAACGTGTTGACCATACAGTTGATGTACCAACATCTGCTGCAATGACAGTATCATCAGTCATGACTTTATTTATCGCATCCATCAAACGTTCAGGTCGAATTGGTGAAGCATCATTATTTTTATCTTCAGTCATCCAGCCTTTCCAAGTGTCTAGATGATCTAACATTTCATTTAAGAATGGTCGCTTATCGACAGGTTGAATTGCATCAGTTAAAGCACGCAATGCTAGCTGACTGTCTCCAACGATAGGCGCATCCACATCGAAACGGTGACCGATTGCATCAGGATTTTCATCAATTTGAATCGCTGGAATGTTTTTCTTCGGTAAATAATCGACATACGGATAGTTTGTACCTGCTAAAATCAATAAGTCTGCATTTTGTATCGCTTGGTAAGATGGTTTTGAGCCAATTTTACCGAGGTTACCAAGATTATAAGGGTGATCATCACCGACAATAGTTTTTGAAGGTAACGTTACGATTGTTGGGATTTTACCTTTTTCAATAAATTGACGCACTTCCGCTTTCGCATGTTCTGTTCCTTTACCGACTAAAATAACAGGTTTTTTGCTTTCATTGAACAACTGTGCCGCTCTTTGAATTTCGTGGTTCAAAGGTTGACGACGTTCAGGTACATACGGTTCAACTTCTGTTGGGAAATTGTCCTCAACTTTTGTATTTAAAATGTTGTTTGGTAAAGTTAATACTGCAACGCCTTTTTCGCGATATGCTGTACGAATCGCTTCGTCAACAATTTCGAAAACACGTGATGCATCACTGTCTTTCAATTGATAGTTATAAACTGCAACATCTTCAAACATTTTTGGTAAGTCAACTTCTTGGAATGCTTTTGTTCCAAGCTTATGACTGTCTGCTTGTCCTGATAACACAAGTTGTGGCACATTATCCATTTTTGCATCATACATCCCGTTTAACAAATGGATAGCACCTGGTCCACCGATTGCAAGTGAGACTGCAATTTTACCAGTTAATTTTGTATAAGCAGCAGCTGCAAGACTCGCGACTTCTTCGTGACGAACATGAATAAAGTCGATTTCGTCCTCTACTGCTTTTAATCCATCTACTACTGCATCGATAGAGTCACCTGGAATACCATAAACGTGATCAATATCCCATGCTTTTAAAGCTTTCACTAAAGCCATATTTGCTTTTACTTTTCCCATAAATTATGAATGCTCCTTCTGTTTGTATTCTCTAATGTATTTACATACCCATTTTTTCACGTTCAGTAACATACTTCAATGTTCGTGCTCAAGCTCGTTCTACAGACTGATTTTTGCCGAAACATATAGCATATTTTTAAAGGACTTGGTAAACTCACATTAATAAGTGATTTGAAAATGAGAAAGTAGGTCAACATGTATGAAAAGAAGAGACCGAATAGCCCAGCAGTCCAAGCATTCACCAAACAATGAGCCGTATCATAATACGTATTATCAACCCGTCGGACAACCACCTAAGAAGCAAAAGCCACGTCGTATTTTTCGTACGTTATTGTTGCTGCTTGTTTTAGCGGGGGCATTATTTATTGGCGCGATGTATTTCATGGCCCAACGCGCGGATATAGATGACTTAAAAAGTATTGAACAAAAAAGTAGTTATGTCAGTGCTGCTCAAATGCCAGACTATACAAAAGGGGCTTTTATTGCTGTCGAAGATCGTCGCTTCTATAAACATTCTGGTGTAGATTATCGAGGGAGCTTACGTGCCATTTTTGCATCAGTGCGTGACAGTGATCGTCTGCAAGGTGGAAGTACCATTACGCAACAACTTGCCAAAAACTATTATTATGACAACCAACAGACCGTGACACGTAAATTGAAAGAAATGTTTGTCGCAAAACGTATTGAACGCCATTACGATAAAGATGAAATTTTAAGTTACTACATGAATAATATTTATTACGGCGATAATCATTATACGATTGAATCAGCTGCCAATTATTATTTTGGCGTCACAACGAATGAACAAAATTATACATTACCACATATTACAGTGTTACAAAGTGCAATTTTAGCGAGTAAAGTCAATGCGCCTTCTGTGTACAATGTAAATGACATGTCTCCTTCATTTATTAATCGTACGAAAATGACCTTAGAAAAAATGAAACAACAAGAATATATTAATGAACAACAATATACTGAAGCGTTGCAACAGCTTGGTGCTTAATGCATGATTATGGCATAATAAGGACATGAAGTGTAGAGAGAATACGAGATTAATTATGACTTCTATGACTACACAAACTTTAATGCTGTTAACGACGCTATTATCAGAGTGGGGTAGAGCATTGGAATCTAATTATATTTTTAGATTTGAGCTCTTCCCTTTTTTGTTATTTAAAGGGGTGAAACGATGTCAAAAATCACAAAAATTGAAGTGCAAAAAAATCACCATGAGCGTTTTAACATTTATATCGATAACGAATTTGCGCTAGGCATTTCAATGGATACGCTAGTGGCATTTAATATCAAAAAAGGCGATGAAGTGGACACTGCAGAACTTAAGGCTTTGGCCCAACGTGAGCATCAACAGCAAGCGAACAATCACGCCATTCAATATTTGTCATATCGCAAAAGAACGCGTAAAGAAATTGCGACACAGCTCAAAAAAGAAGGTTATGAAGAAGACATCATCCATGAAACGATTGCCTATTGTGAGCGACTCAAACTGATTGATCATCGTGACTATATGTTGAGTTTAAAAAATACGATGCTTCGTACAACAGATAAAGGTCCTGAAGTATTTCGTCAAAAGTTACACCAGGCAGGGATTGAAGCGGATTTGATCGATGAAGGCGTTCGATTATATGAAGACGAACAATCTTTCGAGCGCATCATGCAAATTGCTCAAAAAATAATGGACCAGAAAAAGGGACCTGTTTCAAAGGTGAAAGTGAAAGTACAGCAATCATTACAACAAAAGGGATTCAACTTAGATACAATATTTAAAGTGATGAATGCATTAGATTTTACACAAGATCCAGAAACAGTGGATAATTTATTGCAACGTGATTTAGAGAAAGTCTATAATAAATATCAGAAGAAATATGAAGGAAAGACTTTATATAACAAAACGATTGAAGCGTTGTTAAGAAAAGGGTATTCGTATGATGATATCCAACGAAAACTGACAGAAAGTGGTATTGATCATGATTGAAAAACGTTTAAGCGAGATGGATAGACAAGAAATTTTACATGTCATCCAGACAAGCAAAGAAAAAATGCGAAAAGCTGAAATGAACGGCATCATGAATGAATATGATGTATATGCGAATAAAGTCGTCATTGCAGAAAGTTATTTAGTCGATACGAACGAAATTGAAATGGGTAAAATTTATCGTCTTAAAGATGGAACTGGAAATTATTTTAAAGTAGAACGTCTCAAAGGTGTATTCGCATGGGGCTACCGTATTAATGGTGCGGAAGCTGAAGAAGGTTTACCAATTTCATTATTACACATATAGAAGGGATTTTAGCGCATGGGTAGTTCAATTGTCTTGAAGATGATTAATGTCACACATTATTATCGCAATCAAAAAAAGCAAAATGTGCTTAAACCTTTTAGTTATCAACCTGAAGATATTGAGTTGAATAACATTTCTCTACATATTTATGAAGGAGAAGCGTTAGGGATAATCGGTGAAGCTGAATCATCTAAATCATTAATCGGTGAAATATTGGCTGGAACTGTTGAACCAGATAAAGGAAGAATCGCACGTTCAGCATCAATGTTTTATGCGAATATGAATCAAAAATCAGTTGAAAATATTCAAGTCATTGATTATGTGAAAGATGTCATTCAACTGTATCCTTACGATGCGCCAGACCATAAAGCCATACAAGTGATTAAATATGCGCATTTAGAAGATGTGCAAGAACAACCGGTGAAAGATTTAACTGATGCACAGTATGCACAGTTGTTGTTCAGTTTAGCGCGCGCATCAGAAGCGAAAATTGTGATTTTAAGTCATATATTGAGTTATTTAGATGAAGGATTTTTTGAAAAAGCAAAACTAATGGTAGAGGATTATGTCGATCGAG
Source organism: Staphylococcus intermedius NCTC 11048 (assembly GCF_002902385.1). Classification (GTDB taxonomy): domain Bacteria; phylum Bacillota; class Bacilli; order Staphylococcales; family Staphylococcaceae; genus Staphylococcus; species Staphylococcus intermedius. The sequence goes on from NZ_PPQH01000024.1 coordinate 103,584, forward strand.
AATGGACTTGGGTGACGATAGATAATGATGTTGAAAAAGTAAAAGCGGTGAGTAACTATCTCGCTTGGATATCACATGGGCAACTACGTAAAGAAGGCTCAATCAAACAAGTCTTACCGTATTTCATATCACATCAACGTGATATGGCATCATTAACAACCGCAGAGGAACGCGAACATTTTGATGAAGATTGGAAGCGAAGTCGTTTACGCATGCCAGAGCTTACATATAATTTTAGACGTATTGAACGTTATCGACACGCGCAACCACCTGTCTTTTTGTCACGGATTTGGACATGGTTGGCTCTGTTTTTTATAGGCATGTGTATGGCGAGTGTGTTGATATTTACCAACTTAGGTAAAATTGCGAGCGCACCATTAGCAACGCAAGCAACCATTTCAAAATCGACATCTGATCCGTATGTTGATAAATTAGCTTATGGCATTGTGAATGAAAACAAATTGACAATATCAGCATTAGATCATAAAGGGAAAGATGTGCAACTACCACAAGATGCAGTTGCGCTGATTACAGGTGAGAACAAAACGACATACCGAATCGAAGTCGATGGAAAAAGCTATAAAGCAAACAAAGATAAATTTCTTTATTTGAATCCTGCCGCACTTTATAAAGAAGTCGATCGTAAACAGTTAGCACCTTATATGAAAGACAATTATATTAACTATGTCGATTATTTTAACAGTGCACTACACAAATCGCATCAAAAGGTGAACGAAACACTCGTACCCGAACATCAACAACGATTTGTAGAACCGATTGTGGAACAACCGATTGCTATGTTGTTTGATGATCGCAATCATTTAATCGGGTATACATTTCCAATTGTGAAGCAAGATAAATTTAAAGATGAATTTAATATTAAATCCGATATTTGGATGAGTAAAACAGATTCAGGTTATTTCATTGCGGATCTTAAACATTCCAAATGGATTTACATAGAATTGTAGGTGATGAGCGTGTTAGAAAACTTAATTCATTTTTTTCAAAATCGTACGAGATTGTTCAGACACAGCCAATATCGCCTTCAAAAACATCGCAAATGGACGGCACTTACTTTTTTAATCGCTTTCGGTTTAATGATTTTAAGCGCGATTGCTTTTCAATTTTTAGATATCGTGGAAGTGACACAAGCGACATTTGACTATCGCTTAACAGGCCTTATTGTTTTTGGTGTGATATGGATTACAATTTATATCCATTATCGCTTTTTTCCAAGAGATTATTATGTTACCCGTCACTTTAATACGAGTCCTTTTTTTCATATCGTCTTATCGAGTCTGATGCATACGGTGATATTAATTGTATTAATGAGTGTCATGGGGTGGCTAAAACCACTCAATACAGATACAACATGGATAGGCGTCTTCTTTTATAGTGTGATGTCATTCATTTTTATCGTTATTATGTCATTTTTACTTGGGTTAGTGTATGTGTTATACCCAAAACTGGATCGTGTTTTTACTTTGATTCTGATATTGACATTTTTACTCGTGCCAATCCTTTATATTCCACCGAATGGTAACGGTATTGTGACTCATATCATGATGCTCAACCCAATGTATTACTTAGTTAATGGCATGCAACAAGCTGTAATCGTTGGTCGTGAAGCGATGAATCACATCGGTTACCACATCTATTTCATTTGTTTCATTGGGTTAATGGTTGTCTTTTGCTTTGCATTGAAAGATTATGTTTCACAACTCAGACCTAACGAACACCATCAGTCTAAATTAAAAGAAGATGAATCAAATTAACAAAAGCTGTTATGTAACGACATACCAACGTTACATACAGCTTTTTTGATTAGCACTATTCTTTTGAATGAGAGTGTCAATATTAAAGATATCTCGAGTGAGTGGAATCATGATGGTATAGGTACACATGAACTGATATAAATGAATTTTTACAAGAGACTCAATAGTTAAGTCGTATGTATCGATTAGAAAACTATCAAAACTGTGGCTCGTGACTTAATAAAGAGGACAACGAGCAACAATAAATACAGGGTGTCCTATTTAACATAAAGTCACGATATTGAAAACACAATGAGAGAAAGTAAGAACGATGCTTCACTCCGAAAACAAAAAGCCTTTATAGGTGCAAAGCTGAGCATGACTCCTGAGAAAAAATTTTTCATTCATAAGAAAAGTAGAATGAATACAAGTGATTGTTTAAATTAAAGAAATAAGTATGGTTACCTATTTAAGAGAAGGTAAGAACGATTCTTCAACTATATAAAAAAGCCTTTTAAAATTGCGAATCAGGCGAGACTCCTTAGGGATGAATCAAAGTTTTAAATATGATTTCTAATATTTAACAGTGACTACTGTTTATCGCAGTAGCTGTCTGACTTCTCAATGCGTGTGCTTTTGAGAAGTCTAGTCAGCCTTGCGGGGGCAGTACGACGAAATCTTTGTTGCACAAGAGATTTCTGTACAGCTCCCAAAATCTACTAACGCTACAACCAATGTAATAGCAAAATCAAAGCGTTAGTAAGTTGTAGTTTCAGCGCCTAGGAACGCGAGCCTAAGATGGCAATTAAAAGGCTATAAAAAATATGGCAAAGAATGGTTCTTACAATCGGAGAACTGTATCCATACATTGTGCAAATATTAATGCTCACAAACTTTGTATTAATGTGCAAGTAATTTTTTCATCAACTTCTCCTCACTAAATACCCATCCTGTATACGAATGTTTCACTTTCATCTCATCATCAAGATGTAAAATAGCCACAAACTGATAATGCCCATCCTTCAAATAACGCAAATCAATAAAACGCAACTCAGTCGTATGCGAATCAATATGTCTCACATGCCAACGATAAATAGAAGAAAAGTTCAAAAAGGCCATCACATTTTCATCATATTGCGCATGCTTCATTATCGCATCACTTGGAAAAGGTTGACGCTCTACTTTGTCGCTAAACACAATATTACGTCCAAAACTACGACCAACGTAATCATGCTTTTCCGTTTGAATTGCAATACGCCATTGCATAAAACGAAGGGTCGGTGCTACAAAAACTTTAATAGGCGTGCCGAGATGTTCCACTTGATTTAAAGCTTGTTTTTTTAACCAACTGCGCATTTGAAATCTTAATATATAATACACAATGAGGATGATTAAAACTGGCATAAATACAATATAAGGATGTACACCTATGGCCCAAATAG
>NZ_PPQH01000025.1 GCF_002902385.1 Staphylococcus intermedius NCTC 11048
CGGAGATGTGTATAAGAGACAGATAATGTTGTTATAACATTGAAGGGGATAGTGAATATGAAATTTAAAGGATTAACAGTAAAAATAATTATTGCACTAATTTTAGGGATTGCGTTAGGTTCGATTTTCAATTTCTATATCGGATCAAAGTTTGTGGGGTTTGTTGATCAATATATTTTTAATGTCATTGGACAAGTCTTCTTGAATTTAATCTTTATGCTCGTTGTACCCGTTGTATTTGTCTCGATTGTGCTTGGCGTGATTGGTGTGGGTGATCCAAAACTTTTAGGGGGAATTGGCTTAAAAACACTCGTCTTCTTCTTATCGACAACAGCGATTGCGATTACGTTAGCAATGTGTTTGGCACTCGTTGTTAAACCTGGTGCAGGCCATTCAGACTTGTTAAAATCAGAAGAAGTTGCTACATATCAAAAGAAATTGGATGATCAAAAGGCCACTGGTGCTTCTCCGATTAACCAAACATTTGATCAAACTGTCATTAATTTCTTCCCGAAAAATGCGGTTGAAGCCATGACAACAGGAAATATGCTTCAAATTATCACATTCGCGATTTTCATTGGTATCGGTATTATGATGGTGGGTGAAAAAGGTCGGATTGTCCATCAATTTTTTGAACAATTTAACGAGGTTCTGATGTATATCATATCCATGGTCATGAATGTTTTTGCGCCAATCGGTACATTTGGACTTGTCGCGCACGCATTTACAGGAGCAGGTTTTGGTGCAATTAGGCAACTTGGTTTATACTTTATTGTTGTATTAGCCGCACTCCTGATTCATTTCTTTGTCGTCTATGGTGGTGCAGTTAAACTTTTAGCACATCGTAGTCCAATTGAATTTTTCAAAGGTTTCTTCCCAGCAATCACTGTTGGTTTTGGTGGCTCAAGCTCTAACGCAGCGCTACCTGTTTCAATGGAATGTACGAAAAAAATGGGTGTAAAACCTGAAATTGCATCTTTCGTTCAACCTTTAGGAGCGACAATCAACATGGACGGTACAGCGATTATGCAAGGGGTTGCTACGATTTTTATCGCACAATTATCTGGTGCAGATTTAACACTATTACAACTTATCACAGTAGTCGCAGTTGCAGTTATTGCATCTGTCGGAACTGCAGGTGTCCCTGGCGTTGGTTTGATCATGTTAGCCATGGTATTAACTGCAGTCGATTTAAACCCTGCTGCAATCGGTATTATTCTAGGAATCGACCGTTTGTTAGATATGACGCGTACAGCTGTCAATATTACTGGTGATGCGGCATGTGCATTGATTTTATCAGAACGTGAAGGTAGAAAATTAAAAGGTAACATGCATGTAGAATAATAATGATACAATAAATCAACGTTTCTAGTGAATAATAGAAGCGTTGGTTTTTTTATTGGTGTAAATGAGGCGTATAGCGTTGTCACATAATGAAGGACATCATAGCACTCCATTTTGCTTTAAAATAGAATGATATTACAGGGGACCACTGAGTACATAACGAGATGGGAAGGACGGCTTAAAAACGAAAGCATACATTGATGAGATTTTTATCAAAATTTCAATAGCAGTCCCCTCAATTTATGGTATAATAAAATCCTTGAACTCATATTAATGGTACAAGACGCTTTTGTCATCATGTTCATCTATCGTACAAGGATGCACATATTAATCATTAAAATCTAATAAAAATACATAAAACAATTTTAATTTGGGTTTGATTGTCTTATTAAAATAACATGGTTTATTGTAAATTGTGTTTAAGAATTGAATGAAATGTGAGTTGAACCATTCTTCATTTATAAAGCTTTATGGTGCATGAATTCCCATTGATTTACAGCTTAAGTATTTTAATAAAATAAGTTGAATTTTTGCGACAATTGCGCATTTTTATGGATTGACGTTGTTTTTTAAAATGCCACTTTTCATTTGTCGCATTTTGTATTAATATGTAATTTGTGTTTCAAGAATTGTGTAGAATTGCAATGCTTGTGTGCGGATAAATTTTTATTTAAGAAAGGTAGTCATAATAAATGGATAGACAAAGTTTTACTGAATTAATTCAAAGCAAGTTCAAAATGGTACGTATTGAGGCAGGGTATACACAAGATACAATGGCTCAAACGATTGGCCTATCTAAAAAAACATTAGTACAAATTGAAAAAGAGCGTGTGTTACCAAATTGGACAACATGTGTATCTATTTGTGCGTTATTTAGAGATTCTGAAGTACTAAATGGTACATTCGGTTGCGATCCTTTAGAAATCGTTCAAACCATTTCAAGAAATCAAGCCGCTTATCCAAGATATTCAACAGTAAGTGATATTTATTGGGATACGCTAGCAAGTAAAAATGGTTATATTCTTCAATCTAACAAAGTAAGTGAACTCTACCGCATTCTTGATGCTGATAAACAACCTATTTTTGCATCACCAAAATTAAGAGAAGCTGAAACTTACTTCCAACGTAACGTGAAAGAAGAGCTTATTCGTGCATAATTTAAAATAAATGATAAAATGTGGGAGCATCAACAAACAAAATGTTGCGTGCTCCTTTTTTATTAGAAAATTGATGTTTAACACTGTTGTTTTTAGGACATAAGGTTACATATGTATGCAACGAGGACACAAAAATGAAAGGGAAAGTTGCTTTATTTTTGTTTCTTGTTGAAAAATAGAGGAGAGATGTATCTATGCAAGCGATTTTAGTCGTTTTATTTATGATTGTAATCGGCGCTGTGATTGGTGGCGTCACAAATATGATTGCTGTCAAAATGTTGTTCCATCCATTTAAAGCTTATTATATTTTTGGCAAACGTGTGCCATTTACACCGGGACTTATCCCGAAAAGACGAGAGGAAATTGCCGAAAAAATTGGACAAGTTGTTGAAGACCATTTATTAACTGAGTCCTTAATGAGAGAAAAATTAGAAACGCCTGACATGAGAGCGACGGTACATCGTGCTGTTTCCCAACAAGTTGAAGCATTAGAGCAAGATCATGTGACACTGCAATCTTTAGTGGAACGTTTTGATATTCATGTTGTTCAAGATGGTGAAAACTTTATTGACCGCTATACGAAACAAAAGTTGAATGAAAAATACGCGCTTCATCAAACAGATACAATGGCAGAGCTCATACCACCAAAAGTGATGGCAAAGCTCGATGAAAAGGTTGGAACATTAGATACATTGCTATTAGAAAGAGCAAGAATTTATTTAGATTCTGACAAAGGTTATAAAGATATTTTAGAAATGTTAGAGACGTTCTTTGTCGAAAAAGGTAAGATTGTGTCGATGCTCCAAATGTTTATGACGAAAGAAGCGATAGCAGAACGGATTCAGAGGGAATTAATCCGTTTAACGTCACATTCTAAAGCGAAAACGATTCTGGCTACACAAATTCAAGCAGAGTATGAAAAGTTGAAGAGTGGGACATTACAAGAATGGATTAAGCCAGAACAAATGGCCGAAATTGAAGGCGAAGTGTCAACGTTTGTATTAAAGCAAATTGATTTAAAACAACGCGCGCATATGCCGTTGAAATCGCTCGTGCCACAAATGTTTGAGATGTTACATGATAGAGGCATTGACCGTATGACGGATTTAATTCTCGATACTTTAGCTAAACGTTTATCCACTATTTTGAAACAAGTGAATATTCGTGGCTTAGTTGAAGAGCAAATTAATCGTTTTGATTTAGACTATATTGAACAATTGATTTTCGAAATTGCGAATAAAGAATTGAAATTAATTATGTTGCTGGGTTTTATTTTAGGTGGCATCATTGGATTTTTCCAAGGATTAATAGCAATCTTTGTATAAGACTATAAAATGTGGTATCGTAAGCTAGGAAAGAGATTGGAAGAGAGAAAATTCAATCTAAAATACACAACTCAAGGAGAGATTTTAAATGGCTGTAAATTTATATGATTACGCAAACAAATTAGAGCAAGCTTTACGTGAAAGTGACGAGTACAATGCAATTAAAGACGCTTATGCTAAAGTAGAAGCTGATGAAAATTCAAAAAAATTATTTGATGCGTTCCGTGAAACACAAATGAACTTCCAACAAAAACAAATGCAAGGTGAAGAAATCAGCGAAGAAGATTTACAACAAGCGCAAGAGCAAGCGCAACAAATCGAAAAAGATAGCAATATTTCTGAGTTAATGAATGCTGAGCAAAAAATGAGCCAAGTATTCCAAGAAATTAACCAAATTATTGTTAAACCTTTAGACGAAATTTACGCTGACTAAAGAAAACTAAATACAAAATAAGACGAGTGTGGAGCGATATATTTCCATCCTCGTCTTTTTTTGCGTAAGAAGAGTGAAACTGAAATATGCGTTCGTTAGCCTAACTTTTATTAAAATCATCGTAACGTCTATAAAAATTTCAGTACTTTCAATAATACTTTAATGATGCGCACTTTCTATATTGAAAATATGATAAAATAAATGAATACGAAACATGCATACATAGATGAAATTTGATGATAAAAGGAGAATGCTTGAATGGTTAAGTTTTTGCATTGTGCAGATTTGCATCTCGATAGTCCATTTGCTTCCAAGCGTTATTTGAATCCGACAATTTTGAAGGATGTTGAAAATAGTGCTTACGAAAGTTTTAAAAGTATTATTGACCTTGCGTTAAGAGAAGAGGTCGACTTTATCATAATTAGTGGCGATTTATTTGATCAACACAATCGCACTTTAAAGGCAGAAGTGTTTTTGAAATCTCAATTTGAACGTCTACAAAAAGAACAAATCTTTGTCTACATTGTACACGGGAATCATGATCCTTTATCGGACGAAGTTAAAACGAAATGGCCTGAAAATGTTACAGTATTTTCTAATCAGGTTGAAACATATCAAGCGATTACGAAAACGGGTGAAACGGTACATCTCCATGGCTTCAGTTATGAAAAACGTGAAAGTTACGAAAATAAAATCGATGCTTATCCAACGAATGAAAATCGCAATGTTGTGCATATTGGTGTCTTGCATGGGACATATAGTAAATCAGACGCTTCAGATCGTTATACAGAGTTTCGATTAGAAGATTTGAATGCGAAATTATACCATTATTGGGCTTTAGGTCATATTCATGTGAGACAACAATTAAGTGATTTGCCTGAAATTCACTATCCTGGCAATATTCAAGGGCGTCATTTTAAGGAACAAGGTGAAAAAGGTTGTTTAATCGTGGAAGGGGACCATGTTGCTTTAAAGACACGCTTTGTACCCACACAATTTATTCGCTTTGAATCAGCAACGCTAGAAGTGGAAGAAATAAGTCAACAAGCGCTGTTTGAACGGATTCAAGACTTTAAAAACAGTGTCAGACACCAAGGTCGTGCGTTTTATCGATTACAACTGAATATACGTGGCGATGAGATGATTTCACCTCAAGTTTTAGAGCAGTTGAAAGTATTAGTCGCAGAATATGAAGAAAATGAACGTCACTTTGTGCTCATTGATGAATGGGATGTCCGATACATGGATATTCATCAAAAATCGATCATACAAGAGTTTCCTACAGAATTACTTGAGCAAGATGATGTATATGAACGTGCAGTGAAAGATTTGTATATGAACCCGAAAGCATCAAAATATTTAGACGGTTATCAAAATCATGATCGTCAAGCATTAGTTGCACGTGCAGAAGCCATCATTGAAGCTGAGTTAAAAGGGGGCAATTAATCGATGAAAATTAAATCAGTTGAAATTTATGGTTATGGCCAATTTGTCCAACGAAAAGTTGAGTTTGATCAATATTTTACGGAAATATTTGGACAAAACGAGGCAGGTAAATCGACACTTCAAGCATTTATCCATTCGATTTTATTTGGTTTCCCGACGAAAAAAGAAAATGAACCACGTCTTGAACCACGAATGGGCAACCATTATGGTGGACGAGTGACCTTGATTTTAGATGACGGTATGGAAGTGGATGTTGAGCGTGTAAAAGGTAGTGCTCAAGGGGATGTTAAAGTATACATGCCTAATGGAACGATTAAAGATGAAGCGTGGCTAAAAGCGCAGTTGAATTACATTAACAAGAAAACGTATCAAGCCATTTTCTCATTTAACGTTCTCGGACTTCAAGATATTCATAAACATATGAGTGAGGTCCAATTACAAAACTTTTTAATGCAAGCAGGTGCGCTCGGTTCAACAGAATTCATCGGTATGCGTGAGTTAATCAATCAAAAGAAACAAGCACTTTATAAAAAGTCAGGGCAAAATCCTGAAATTAACCGCAAAATTGAAGAAGTGCGTAACTTAGAATATCAAATCCGTGAAGAATCGACGAAAATCGAATCATATCAACGTTTGACCGAAGAACATGAAAAAGCCTCTCGACGACTTGATACATTAAAACAAAATTTAAACCAATTGACAGGATTGTTTGAGGAAAAACAAAAAGAAGTCGCTTTAATTGATCAAGTTCAAGAATGGAAAGGATTAGAAGCGGATTTGAATATTGAACCGTTAGAATTTCCTGAAAAAGGAATTGATCGTTATGAAACGGCTAAAATTCAAGTGGATCATTTAGAACGTGACATTGGATTACGTGTTGAAAAACAACAACAATTGCAACATGAAAATGAACAATTGTATGTGCCTGAACAAACGCTTTATCAAAATTTTGAAGCCATAGCGAAACAAGAAGATCGTGTGAAGCAGCAAGAGATGGAATTGAAACAAACTGAACGCGAATTTAGTCAACACGACATGGAAATTGAAAGTTTGAAGTCTCATATCGGTTGGGAAAATTGTCATGATGATGTTGATTCGAGCGAGGCACAAAAAAGTTATGCGAGTGAAACGTTAAAGCAAAAGCAAGCGCACTTACATACGTTGCAACAGTTGAAAAAGACACAAGATGATTATCAAATTGAGACAGTTTCTTTTGAGGAAGAGCTTCAACATTTAAATAGTCAATTAGTTGATGATGAAAACTTCGAAAAGAAAAAGGTATATGATCAACGTTTGTTAGAATTAAAAGAAAAGCGCAATCTATTTGATAAAATGAAGGCGTCCTTTGAACAAGAAACTGAACAAAAACAACAGCAACAACGACGCGTGAGAGGGGCTTCACTCATACTTGCGATTGTCTCCATCGCATTCGCGATATGGATGTTTGTGACGAATGCCATGGTAGCAGGTGTCGTATTAACAGTGATGGCTATCGTATTTATTATCGGGATGACGTTATTCCGTTCAAAACCTGTGGGATATGATACACAATTTTCAGAAGAACTGGCTCAATTAGAACAAGAAGTGGCGCAACTTGAAGCGGAATATGATTTAGACTTTGATTTGTCAACGCAATATCAACTACGTGATCAAATTGCACAACGACAACAACAATTGGCAATTTTAAAGACGAAAATACAACATGCGCATACACAACATGAAGACACACACACCGCATGGACAGAAGCGACGAATCAGTTGCAACAGTTAAAATCATCGCTTTATTTATCTGAAAACTTATCAGATGACTTACTCGTTGATGCGATTCAAACGATTCAAAAAATAAAAGATCATCGACAATACCTCGTTAAATTAAATGAAGTCCATATGAAATTAAGTAAAACCTTGGACGATTTCTACACCGAGGTAGATGAAAAAATTGGCACAGTGATGAAACGAAATGATAAAGACACACTTTTCCATGATGTGAGAGAATGGTTAAAATCGGCGAGTCAAGATATGACACGTCATGATCACAATATGGAACAATTGAATTTGTTAGAAAAAGAATTGAAACATTTGAAACATCGTTTAAGTGAAAACCAGCAAGTGATTCAAACATTGTTCGGTGCCATTGGTGCATTAGATGAGGAAAGCTATTATAAACACCACGAACGCTATCAACGCTATCATGAACGTTTGGCACGTTTTAACGATTTGACACACTTCCTTGAAAATCAAAACTATGGCTATGAAAAGAGTTCAAAATTAAGTGAAAAAACTACGGCGCAACTTGATGAAGAGTATCAAAAGTTGTCTGAGCAAATCGATAATTACAATGAACGCTTTTTGGAAGTGCAAAGTGAAGTGAGCGACTTACTCGCACAAATGAATCATTTGGAAACAGATGACACGTTGAGACATTTACGCCATCAATATCAACTTTTAAGAAATCAGTTGAATGAAAGTGCAGAAGATTGGGCGGCGTTAAGTTATCTCGAAGCATTGGTAGATGAACATATTAAACAAATTAAAGATAAACGATTGCCACAAGTTGTAAATATTGCAACAGATATTTATAATGATTTAACGAGCGGTCAATATGTACAAGTGACATATGCGAATGAGCAAGTCATGGTACGTCATCAAGATGGCCAAATGTATCATCCAATTGAATTAAGTCAGTCGACGAAAGAGTTGCTATACATTGCACTCCGCTTAAGCCTTATTCAAACTTTGAAGCCGTACTATTCGTTGCCGATTATTATCGATGACGCTTTTGTACACTTTGATGCTGAACGTAGAGCGAAAATGATGAAATATTTACGTGGCATGTCTGATGACTATCAAATTCTTTACTTTACATGTTCACGTGATTCTAATATTCCAACAAAACAGCTTGTCACGTTAAATAAGATAGATAAATAGAATGGGAAGGCGTTAATAATGAGAAATATTGAAAAGCTACAACCTGGAGACACGGTGGATCACTTTTTTCTCATCCATCGTGCGACTCAAGGCGTAACTGCACAAGGTAAAGACTATATGACGCTTCACTTACAAGATAAAAGTGGTGAAGTCGAAGCTAAAGTTTGGACAATTACCAAAGAAGGTATGAATCAATTAAAGCCTGAACGTGTTGTGCACATTAAAGGCGATATGATTAATTACCGTGGTCGCAAACAAATGAAAGTGAACCAATTTCGACTTGCGACTGAAGAAGATGGGTTACGTACGCAAGATTTCATCGATGGGGCACCACTGTCTCCAGAAGAAATCAAGGATGCTATGCAAGATTACATTTTTGAAATCGAAAATGCACCTTTACAACGTGTGACACGTTACTTACTCAATAAACATGAAGACAGTTATTTCGTGTACCCAGCAGCAAGTACACATCACCACAATTTTGTAAGTGGTTTAAGCTATCATGTATTAACAATGTTAGAAATTGCCCGTCAATTATGTATCATTTATCCGGAACTGAACAAAAGTTTGTTGTACAGCGGTATTATTTTACATGATATGGGTAAGGTGAGAGAGCTGTCTGGTCCTATCGCGACTTCATATACACTTGAAGGGAATTTGCTTGGCCATATTTCAATTGCGAGTGATGAAGTAGCAGAAGCAGCACGCGAACTCAATGTAGAGGGCGAAGAAATTTTGTTACTCCGTCATCTCATTTTGTCACATCACGGTAAACTGGAGTATGGTTCACCTAAATTACCTTACGTGAAGGAAGCGGAAATTTTAAACTTTATTGATAATATTGATGCACGAATGAATATGTTTGATAAAGCATTTAAGAAAATCGATAAAGGCCAATTTACGGAGCGAATTTTCGGATTAGAAGGGCGTCAATTTTATAAACCAGAAAAATTGGATTAGTCATTATCGCGATTGGTGCCTTTCCAATGCTTTGTTTTAACGACATTGTATGAGTGCCTCGATGGTCTTCTCTAAAGTCAATCCGATTATCTATGAACCGTGTTCCGGTGAGAATTAATCCAGAAAAATATCGAGAGTAATCAATATATACAAAAAGGTGCGGGACCTTAAAGGGTTATCCCGCACCTTTTTGATGATGTGTAACGCCTGATTACATTCCTAATTGGTTGCCTTGAGATGCCTGATTTTTCAACGCATCTGGGTTTAAAATGTTATCTTCAATGGCTTTCTTCACATCACGATCTTTATAGTCTACATTATATTCATCAAGTAGTTCTTTATAAGCGTCTGTTAAGATTTTAGGGTCTTCTTGTAATTTATTTTGAATGATTTTTTCTTTCAGTTTAGATTTCTGCTTATCGAAATCATCTTGTTTGTCTGCGCGGATGATATGGTAGCCATATTCCGTTTTAACAACGTCTGAAATTTCACCGTCTTTTAATTTGAACAGAGCTTCTTCAAATGGCTTAACCATTTGGCCTTTAATGACATAACCTAAGCTACCATTTTTGTCTTTTGTTGAATCCATTGACTCTTCTTTTGCGAGTTTGTCAAAGTCTTTAGGGTTTTTATCGAGTTGCTTCTTAATTTCATCGATTTTTTTCTTAGCTTCTTTGTCTGACAAGCCTTCTTTATCATCTTTGTCTTGTTTCACTTTAATTAAAATGTGAGAAGCTTTTTTCGTATTTTCTTTAATTTCTTTATCTGAAACATCAACTTTTTCATTCAACAATTCTTTTTGATAAGCAACCAATTTTCGTTGGTCTTTGTATTCATCAATCGTCAAACCTTGTTGTTTCAGTAAACTTTCAAATTGCTTTTTACCGCCATATTTTTCTATTTCTTCTTCAGTATCTTTATCGATTTGTTTTTGATCGACCTTATCTCCATATTTTTGCTCTAAAATTTTATTGAGTAATACTTTAAATGATTGGCTTGCGATTTGATCATTTCCAATTTCTTTTAATACATCTTCCACTTTAACGTCTCCTGCTTTAGAAGAAATCAAAGTTTGATCTTTTGAAGTAGGGGCATCATTTCCACATGCTCCGAGTAATACTGCACTTGCTGTTATAGGAATAATTAATTTTTGTATGCCTTTCTTCATCTTTTGAGCTCCTTTATATGTAATTAACACACATAAATATTACCATATTGTCATTCAGCAACCAACGAAGAAGGGTGAAAATACGACTAAAAGCTGAGGACACATTTCAATTTGAAATCATTTGATCAATTACTATGACATCTTAAACTAATGATGCCAATGGATTCGCCTAACTTTCGAATTTATGATGATTGTGCGTTTGCTGTCTTTCGTTGCTCTTTAAGTAATAATGATGCTGTAAATCCGACAAGCAATAAGAATGCAGCAAGGTAGAAACCGATTGCCATAGAACCCGTCACATCTGTTAAGAAGCCTGTGATATATGGTGCGAGTATGGAAGCAGTCATTCCGATAAAGTTATAGACACTAAACGACGTCCCCAAAGCGCTTTTAGGTGCGTTATCTGCTACGACGGCAATTAATACCGGATTTGTGCTGATTTTACCCACAATACCATAACCGATTAATGAAATGTACAGAATGATCAAATTATCAAAAAATACAATCGATGCTGTAAAAATAAAGGCTAAAGGTAACATGATCATTAATACCGGTTTGCGTCTTCCTAGTTTATCGGATAGCCAACTAAAGAATAACGAGCCCGGAATGGCTGCCCAAGGAACGAGAGACGCGACAAAAGCAACTTGTGCCCCGTTGATGCCTCTTTCTGATTCTAAGTAATACGGTAGCCACGTAATAATCATAAAAAAGCCATAAATGGAACAGAAAATAATGATATACGCTAAATTCAGATTACGATTTTTGAATAAACTAGATATTTTAAATGGTGCTATATTTTCTTCTTGATACATTTGTTGTCGAGGACGTTCTTTAATGATGCGATACATGAGTATGGCAATGATGAATATAGGGACGGCAATAATAAAAAATGGTGTTCTCCAACTCATGCCCATTTCAGAAACTGTAATACTCGAAACAAAATAGCCGATAGATGTCCCAAAAGCCATGCCACTATTAATTAATGCACTGCCCAATGTAATGTTTTTCTCCGGTATCGCTTCTGACGATAGTGCGTATTGAGGACCGTAGAACATTCCTTGCGCGAGTCCGACAATGACCCATGCAATCACCAATAGGAGATAGCTTGGCATCAATCCCGTGATGACCATAAAAATTCCAAAGATTAAAAAAGAGGGGACTAATATTTTCTTTCTCCCAATTTTGTCTCCCATAATACCTGAGGGAATTTGGGTTGCGGTATATCCGATGAAGAATAAGCTCATAATTAAACCTAATTGTGCATTAGTCAATGTAAATTCAGTTTTAATATGGCCCATAAGTGGATTTAAAATTGTTCGTGCGGCATAAATAACTAACCAACCTAATGTAAAAATAGCAACAAGTTTCATCCAATATCGTGACGGAACTTGATTGATTTTATCATGATTCATGATCATCGCTCCTTTAAATAACTTTCAATTTAAGGGTAACGAATCAAGTCGTACTCAGCATTATCAGAGCTACCAATTTTCACATGCGTTTTTAATCATTTTAGCCAAATTTTGATATTTCGAAATGCAATAAGGAGGAGAATTCTATGTAGTGATGGTCCATCAAATCAAAAAAGACTGATACATTTCATCAAGATGAAAATGTATCAGCCGATATCCATATGTTTTGTATGATCGTTGTGAACTAATAATAGAAAACCGTTTTGATGTTCTTCAACGTAATGTCCTTGACGAACTAAAAGGATAACTTTTAAGTAGAGTATGTCCATGACAGAATAGCCTGCATTCAATGCTAATAAAAACATAAAGTAATGGCCATACTCAGGAATTGCACGTGCTATAAGAATGCAAGTGATTGTAATCACAACGAGTGGCATGATAAGGCAAATACAAAAGTAAAGCTTGCGTACGGGACGATCAAGATAAATATTGTATAGTGGTAGCCACGATTGACGTATTAACTTGTGCGCTCTCAAATATTTCAAGTAAGGCAATACCGTAATAACATGAATAAGCTTGTGAACGGGATATAAAAATAACATTAAGACGATAAACAATAGAAAGTTTTGATCTGTGAATGGTACATCTGAGTAATAATGAAACATTTCAAAACTAACAAAAAATGTAATAACAACCGTTACAAAACTTATAAAAGCAATACGAGGTAAACCAAATCTTGAATGGATATCGATTGAACGCAAACAGTTAATCATTTACAAGCTCCTTTGCTATCAGTAATATAACGTATTATCTACCTGAAATTACTGTTCGTCAAGCAAATTTTCTCGAATATGATTCTGACACAAATTCACGTCATTAATAAAGTCTTTACCGTGTAATTTAGCAACGAGATAATGGACATCACTAAAACTTGGAAGGTGGAACATCTCAGTTTGGAATTCTTTTGAAGCATTATAGATTTTATTTTGTTCTTCGTCATATTGTTCGAAGATGTCATCTACTAATGCTTTACCTTTATCTGTTAAAGTAATGTAGGTATTTCTCTTGTCATTGTGGTCTTTTTCCATGTTCAATAAATCTTGTTGTTCTAGGCGTTTTGCAAAATTAAATGCGGTTGAAACATGCATGACACCGTATTTTGAAATGTCTGAAATAGTTGCGCGACCAAAGGCGTAGAGAGTTAATAAAATCAGATGTTCATTCATAGCGATACCCGATTTTTTTAACCAACGCTGCCAGTCACTTTCAGCATTTTTCCATAGAACTTTAGATAACATGGCAATTTTATGTGTATAAAGCATTCCCTCAATTTGTGCTTGTTTGTCGTTCATAATGCTGGACTCCTTTCTTAGACTATAAAAAAGCATGATACTGTATTGTACCATGCTTTAAAGTCATTATATCGAATTATGTGTTTTCAAACACTAAAAAATCATTTTTTTGTTGGAAAATTTGTCATTTCTTCGCCACGATTTTGTAAATTTTCGATATGTGATTGCAGTTGTTTAATATTTGGATCAATATCAGCTTTAAATTCACCGATCATCGTTTTCACTTCATCACCAATCGAACCAGCAAAACTTTGGCTTTCATTTTTAATTTGAGCGATATAACTTTTAATATCATGGATACTCTTTTTCATTGTATCAACTTCAAGTTCAAGTTCTGATTTAGGGCGTGCTGCTTTTGGATTGGCAATACGTGTTTGACCATCTCTTGCAATTAAAGCCACACCTAAACCTGTTGCCACACCAGCAACAGCGCCTAATGTCATTCGAACGATTTTCATATTTTTCCTCCTCGAACAATTTTCTTTTTATATATACCCATTTGTTCATTAAATATGCGATTTAGCTATCAATTAAACTTATTCGATATTTGAAGCAATCTGAGCGGCAATGTCTGCCTTTTGTGCATCATCAATACGAGATTCGTTTGTTTCCCATTGATAACCGAAGCCATCGATGTCATTTTCATATCGTGGAATTAAATGAAAATGAATATGGAAAACAGATTGTGACGCGTATTCACCATTGTTTTGAATAATGTTTAAGCCGTCTGGATTGAAGGTCTTCTTAATCGCATTAGCGACAACCGGTAATGCTTCTCCAATATGCTTCATCGTTTCAGCATCTGTTTCATAAATATTTGGTGACGGCTTTTTAGGAATGAGTAATGTATGGCCTTTAGAAACTTGAGAAATATCTAAAAAAGCATAGACATAATCATTTTCATATACTTTAAAACTTGGAATGTCGCCGTTAATAATCTTTGAGAATATCGTTTTAGTCATATAGATTCCCTCATTTCTTCATTTAGTTTTATTATAGCACGTGTGACTGTACATGTAACGATATTATAGCATGCGTATTAAATAGCATTGTTAATGATATTTTTGATACAATAACAGTTATGGAGGTGCAGATGAATGACTGTACAAATTAAAAATTTAACAGGTGGCTACGGTAAAAAGCCTGTCATTAAAAATATAAATTTTGAACTTGAAGATGGTGAGATTGTCGGTTTAATCGGTTTAAATGGTGCAGGTAAAAGTACAACCATCAAACATATTTTAGGATTATTGACGCCGACAGCAGGTGATATGTCGATTTCTGGAATAGATATTAAAGAAGATATTCACGCGTATCGACAACACTTATCCTATATCCCAGAAGCGCCAGTGATATACGATGCGCTCACATTAAAAGAACATATCGAAATGACAGCCATGGCTTATGGGATTGACTATGATACGGCTATGCAACGTGCAATGCCTTTATTAAAGACATTTCGTTTAGAAGATCAATTACACATTTTCCCGAGTCATTTTTCTAAAGGGATGAAGCAAAAAGTCATGATTATTTGTGCCTTTATTGTTGAACCGGATTTTTACATTATTGACGAACCCTTTTTAGGTCTAGACCCGATTGGAATACAGTCGATGCTTGATTTGATGGCAGCTAAAAAAGAAGAAGGACGTACCGTGTTGATGAGTACGCACATTTTAGCGACTGCTGAACGTTATTGTGATCGTTTTATTATTTTAGATCAAGGTGAAATTGTTGCTATGGGAGATTTGGATGCGTTACGTCAACAAACAGCGATGCCAAATGCGACATTGGACGAAATTTACATTCATGTGACTAAAGGAGCGCAATCCTCATGAAAACGGCGAGACAATTATTCCGAGAACGTTTAAATGCGCAACGTAAAGAAAAAAATTATTATAACAAATTTATTTTCAACGGCCATTTTTCAGTCTTTCTCGTCATCTTATTAGGTGCGTTTATTTTGGGGTATGGTCAATGGTTAAAGCATGTACCAGAAGGAATCAACTACACGCTGTGGATAGCCATCGTGTTATCTATCACATCCATCTTTCCATTGAAAACTTTATTGGAAGATGCCGATCGCTTATTTTTACTCCCATTCGAACGCCAAATGAAAGCCTATATGCGTGATAGTATCATTTTTAGCTATCTATCAAGACTTCCATTGCAAATTTTGATGCTTATCGTGTTTTACCCATTCATTCACACGGTTTATCCAGAACGTATGGCAGCCTACATTGTTACGGTTATATTAGCCTTTATTTTACCGTTAGCTGGATTATGTTTAAAGTGGGAGTGGTATCGTTTTAGACTTGAACATTGGTCTGTGCAACTCGTACTGTTCATTTTCAACCTTGGTGGCTACTACGTCATGTTGTCAGCATTTGACTTTTCCGCTGTGATTGCAGTTGTAGGCGTTATTATTTTATGTTTATTGCTTAATCGGTTAAATGTGAACCAGTTATTCCCATGGGAGTCTATGATTAAACGAGCACATCAACATCGTATGAACTATTATAAATTTGTGAATATGTTTACTGATGTCAAAGGCTTGCAAGAACAAGCAGTCCGTCGCCGTTACCTTGATTTCATGTTAAAAACACCAAAACCTTTTGATGCGACACAGCTCTATCCGTTTTTATTTAAACGCAATTTTTTACGTGGTAAAGACGCATTAAACATGACATTGCGTTTAGTAGTTATTTGCATCTTAATCATGGTTTGGTTCAATCATCCATGGATTAATGCGGTCATTGGTAGTTTAGCAATGTACATCATCGTGTTACAAATGTCTCAATTTTATACACAAGAGGCATATAGTTTATGGCCGCAAGTTTGGCCAGTGTCTGAATTGTATGTCATAGAAGGGTATCGAAAATTTTTGCAACATACGGTGCTTATTATCGGTCTCATATTCAGTATTGTCTATGTCTTGCTACATGTGACTCAGTTTTATTTCGTCATCTTCTTTTTTATCGTCGGTTATTTAACCATCCGCAGTACGATTAAAAAGTTGAAATATCAAGAAAGTTTGTTGAAAGATTAAATAGAAAACAGGCTGGGACATCATGATATTGATATGCTCCCAGCCTGTTTTTTATCAATCTTCTTTAGAGATTGGATAGAAGAATTGTTCTAAATATGAAGCATGAGCACTTGATGATCCTGCAAGTGGTCGAACAGCTTCTTTAGAAAAATGTTCACGGAATGCAGAAGATTTTTTGTAATCTTCATAAGCTTTACGTGACGAAAAACCTAAAAGTACTTTATAAATATTGCTTTGTAAAGGTTTTAATAATCGGTAAGTATTAAATCCATCGTATTCTTCTGAATGCGGAAGATAATTTTCTAGTTTCTTTTCCAACTGATATTTGTGATCTTCTGTCGTTGGTATTGATATTAACGTATGAAAATCATCACTTGAAATTGAGCCTAGACGTGTTAAAACGCGGAACTTTTTAGGTTGTTGAAAAATTGTTTCGCCATTTGTTTCCTCAATCATGACAGATTGATCATTACCAGAAAAAATTAATAAGTCATGGTTTTCATTATTGAGTTGGATTTGGTTTAAGTATCCGTAAGTACCATATGTGATATAAAATTTCATGGTGTTCTCCTCCTTGTTGCATTTATTATAAGTTTTTCTCACATAAATCACCACTAAAAAATACTTCATTTACGTTTAACTTGAATGTCTTTTTCATACATTAATTCCATATCCAAAGATTCACTCAAAATGTTGGGTTCAGGAGAGGGGAAAACAAGTGCTTTTATGTTTATAAAGTAAGGATTAGTCATGTCATGATGATACGCAATAGACATTTTAAATTTTTATGACATTTGAGCCGTATACTGATAGTTAGAGGAGTTGATATGATATATTAATGAAGAATGACGTTGTTTAAGGAGGAACATATGGGAACGACAAAAAACGATACAATTTTGCGTGCGATTAAAGGAGAAGCAGTCTCTCATACTCCTGTTTGGTTCATGAGACAGGCGGGACGTTCACAACCAGAATATCGCAAGTTGAAAGAAAAATATTCACTTTTCGACATTACACATCAACCAGAATTATGTGCTTATGTCACTGCACTACCAGTTGAACAGTACAATACAGATGCAGCGGTATTATATAAAGATATTATGACACCATTAAAATCGATTGGTGTAGACGTTGATATCAAATCTGGCATTGGACCCGTGATTGCGAATCCGATTCGACAAATGTCCGATGTGGAAGCATTAGGTCAAATCGATCCAGAGCGCGATGTCCCTTATGTTTTAGATACCATTAAATTATTAACAAAAGAAAAATTAAACGTACCATTAATTGGTTTTACAGGTGCGCCATTTACTTTAGCGAGTTATATGATTGAAGGGGGCCCATCTAAAAACTACAATCAGACGAAAGCACTCATGTATAGCGATGAAGCAACTTGGTTTAAATTGATGGATGTATTGACGGACATGTCGATTCGTTATGTCGGTGCACAAGTCCAAGCAGGTGCACAGCTCATTCAAGTATTCGATTCATGGGTAGGCGCATTGAATCAAGCAGATTATGATTACTATATTAAACCATGTATGGAAAAACTGATTGCAGGGATTAAAGCATACCATGTACCGGTCATTATGTTTGGTGTTGGGGCAAGCCATTTAATTGAATCTTGGAACGCTTTACCTATCGATGTATTAGGGCTAGATTGGCGTACATCAATTTATGAAGCGCGTGAAAAAGGGGTTTCAAAAGCATTACAAGGTAATTTGGACCCTAGTATTCTATTGGCACCTTGGGAAGTGATTGAAGCCCGTTTAAAGCCAATATTAGATCAAGGAATGGCACATGGGCGTCATATATTTAATTTAGGACATGGCGTGTTCCCAGAAGTTAAACCAGAGACATTAAAACGTGTCGCACAATTTGTACATGACTATACAAAACGTTAATTTGAAAGAATCGAGTATATAAAAGGACGGATTAAAAGATGAAA
Organism: Staphylococcus intermedius NCTC 11048; assembly: GCF_002902385.1. Classification (GTDB taxonomy): domain Bacteria; phylum Bacillota; class Bacilli; order Staphylococcales; family Staphylococcaceae; genus Staphylococcus; species Staphylococcus intermedius. Next base: position 18,520 of record NZ_PPQH01000025.1, read on the forward strand.
AAACAAATAGGTTTATTAGTGATGGCTTACGGTACACCTTATCAAAAAAGTGATATTGAACCGTATTATACTGATATTAGACACGGTAGAAAACCATCAGAAGAAGAGTTGAATGATCTCATTTCACGCTATGAGGCGATTGGGGGGCTGTCGCCATTAGCAGGTACGACTGAACGTCAAGCAGAAGCAATTGCTAAAACGTTAAATGAAACTTATGAAGATGTTGAATTCAAGTTGTATATAGGTTTGAAACATATCCACCCATTTATTGAAGATACGGTTACAAAAATGCATGAAGATGGTATTACAGAAGCGGTAACAGTCGTATTAGCACCACATTTTTCAAATTTCTCAGTAGCATCATACAATCGTCGTGCTAAAGAAAAAGCTGATACGTATGGCATTCAGTTGCATCATGTTGAACATTATTATCAACAACAATCATTTATCGATTACTGGACAATGCGTGTGAATGAAACGTTAGAAAATATTCCACAAGAAGAACACGCAAAAACAGTACTCGTCGTATCCGCACACAGCTTACCTGAAAAAATGATTAAAGAGAGTAATGACCCATATCCATTTGAGCTTGAAGATACAGCACGTTTAATTCAAGAACAGTCGGCAATTGAACATGTTGCAGTGGGCTGGCAATCAGAAGGCAACACGGGCACGCCGTGGTTAGGACCAGATGTTCAAGATTTAACACGAGATCTCTTTGAACAAGAAGGCTACCAACATTTCATTTATACACCAGTGGGCTTTGTCGCAGAACATTTAGAAGTGTTGTACGATAACGATTATGAATGTAAAGTAGTTTGTGACGAGGTCGGTGCGACATATCATCGCCCACCTATGCCTGACACACACCCATTGTTTATCGGTGCAATAGTGAACGAAATTTCAAAAATATTCCCGAAAGCGTGAGAAACATGACAAATGTAGCAATCATTGGTGCGGGTATTACCGGTTTAGCGAGTGCGTACTTTATTAAACAAACGTATCCGCATGTAAATGTAACGATTTACGAAGCAACAGATCGTCCAGGTGGCAAAATTAAAACGGTGCAACGTGATGGCTATACGATTGAACTTGGACCGGAATCCTATTTAGGACGTAAGACAATTATGACAGAAGTTGCAAAAGCAGTAGGGATGACGGATGATGATATCGTCACGAATGAAACGGGTCAATCTTATATTTTCGCCAATGATACGTTATATCCAATTCCTGGTGGTGCAATTCTAGGTGTTCCAACTGATATCAAGCCGTTTATGTCGACGAAACTCATCTCAATGAAGGGGAAGTTTCGTGCATTAAAAGACTTAACGATGAAACCGATTGAGATGGAAAATAACGACATGTCGGTTGGAGAATTTTTCAGAACGCGCTTGGGTGATGAGGTACTCGAAAATTTAATTGAACCTTTACTCAGTGGGATATATGGCACAGACATTGATCAATTAAGTTTGATGAGTACGTTTCCAAACTTCAAAGCATTAGAAGAAAAGCATGGCAGTATCATTAAAGGGATGCAACATGTCAAAAAGGAACGTCAACAACAAGCCCAGCACAATCAACAAGGTCCCCAAGGTCAATTTAAGCAGTTTAGAAATGGCTTGAATGACTTTGTAAACAAATTAGAAGCATGGCTAAAAGCGCATGATATCACATTTCGTTATGAAACACCGGTGAATGATTTGATAGGGACGCAAAAAGGTTATTATGTTCAGTTAGATGATGAAACGCGTACATTTTATGATGGTGTGATTGTAGCGACACCGCATCAAGTATTTAGAGAATGGTTTAGTACAGATCCGATGTTCGACTATTTTTCACAATTAGAAGCATCCTCTGTTGCGACAATTGTCTTTGCGTTTGATGAAGCGAATATTGAAAATACGTATGACGGTACAGGTTTTGTCATTGCGAGAACGAGCGAGACCGATATTACAGCTTGTACTTGGACGACGAAAAAATGGCCACATACTACGCCAGAAGGTAAAGTGTTGATTCGTGCTTACATCGGTAAACAAGGTGACAATATCGTTAATGAAAAAACGGATGAAGAATTGGTTGCAATCGCTAAAAATGATTTACAACAAATGATGACTTTTCACGGTGAACCCGACTTTACGATCGTGAATAAAATGCCATACGCAAGTCCGCAATATCACGTTGGACACATTAGTCGAATTAAAGCGATACAACAACATATTTGTGACAATTATCAGCATTTACAAATTACAGGTGCACCGTTTGAAGCGGTAGGCTTACCCGACTGTATTCGACAAGCAGAAACTGCAGTTAAACAGTTATTGTCACGAATTGGATAAGCGATAAGAAAAAGCTGCACAGTGTTGCAGCTTTTTTCATTTTTTTTGATGTGCTATGTGGCAAACGACATTTTGAGCATGCATTGAACATGGATGATTTTGGGGATGAATAGACTTAAATATGAACTTAATTTTCAAAACATTGTAATAGTGTTCTATGATTTGACGATTTTAAAAATTTATGTCTTCAAATGAATTGGATGATTTATGATATGATAATGATGTTGAATTTATAGAAAGAAGGCGTATTGTATCATGACAAAGCTATATATTGTGCATGGCTATCAAGCCGATGCATCGAAGCATTGGTTTCCATGGTTAAAACAAACACTTGAAATTGAAGGCCATGATGTGGAAGTGCTTAATCTACCGAACTCACATGAACCCAATGTCGAGGAATGGCTTACATATATGCAACAAGCAATACCAAAAGTAGATGCGGATACCGTTTTCGTTGCACATAGTTTAGGTGTCATTACAACTTTGAAATTTCTAAATGATCTAAACGTATCTAAAGTAGGGGGCTTAGCAATGGTTTCCGGTTTTAAAGACAAACTAGAAGCACTTGAAACTTTGGATGCCTTTATTGAACAAGATATTGATTTTGAACAGCTCAAGACTAAAATTATTAAACGTTTTGGGATTGCTTCTAAAACTGATGAAATCGTGCCGTATACATTAACAGCTGAGTTGTGTGAGGCGCTTGATGCAAAATTATATTTACAAGAAGACGGGGGTCACTTTCTGGAAGAAGATGGCTATGATACTTTTCTGTTTTTGAGAAATAAAATATTAAAGAATTTCGATTAAAATATGACAAATTCGTAAAGAAATAGTAATTCGCTTGATTTTTTAGGTGAGCCTAAATATAATATAAGGTGTAGGATACATTTCTACATCGTATTTGTATTCTCCTAATCATGTTTAAGATTCCATATACTCTCAAGGCCCTCCT
>NZ_PPQH01000026.1 GCF_002902385.1 Staphylococcus intermedius NCTC 11048
TAATAATATAATGTATCATAACTAAATATATTACTCAACACTTAATATGGTGATACAAATCTTTTATTTGCGGTTATATAATAGCCCTCTGTCGTTTTCAGTCGTGGTGTCTGATTTTTAGTATAAATGACTCCATCTATTGCTAAAATTTCTCCTGTTTTCAACTTACGAATCGGTTCACGTTTAAAGGACCTTGAATCATATAACTGACAACCTTTAATGATTTCAACTTCTTTTGGTGCTGTCGTATAATACTTTTCTTGATCGACGTCATTCAATACGTCCACAAATTTTTGATTCGCTGTAATAAAATAGCCCTCTGTCGTTTTCAGTCTCGGCGTACCTCTAGAAGAACGTTCTATTGATTCAATACGGAAAGGTGTTCCGACTTCGATTTCTTTCACTAACGTATTAAAATCAGCATCTTCATACAACTTAACTTTTTTAACAGTCACCACATCTTCTGGTATCGTCGTAAAATAATGCGCCTTTTGTGACGCTACTGTTTGTGTTGGCTTAATCAATTCCAATTTGAAATCTTGACGTTTCATTTTGCGCACACTTTGGTCTGAAGGGTAGGAAGCATACACAAGTGCTTCTTTGTAGTCATTATATCTGACTTTAATGTTAATACCCACATCTACCATTTCATCTAATGCTTGCGTCGGAATATAAATTTGATTTTGTTCCATTTCGAAATCCAATGCAATTTCATTCATGGCATTTTGAATTTCTACCGCTTTAACATCTCTAATTTTAGTATTTTTATCTTTTAATACATGGATGACTTCAAAAGCTTTCCCATTAAAATGATGTGTTCCTTGATAAACAGGGTAACACTCAATAGGAAGATACTGATAACGCTCATCTTCAATATCAAGGGTACGATATACTTGGCCGTCTTCAATTAATTTTTTATGATTTGGATCTAACACTAATGCATCAATAAAATCCTCAAACAGTTGCGCATCTTGTTTTTGATAAACGTCATACATTTTTTTATAAGTTTCTATCGTTAACAAATCTGCTACGGCATAACCATGTGACTCAATGACTGAAACCATTTCATTAAAAATGTCATAATATTCCGCTTGGTCTCCTGAATTTGCAAATGTTTTGGTTTGAAACATACGTCTCATAAAATCAAGTTCAATAAAACGCGATAACAGCCCTTTCATCGCTGCTACAGGAATATCTAAGTTCACAACTTCTTTCAAAATATCGAGATTAATTACTGATTTTTCATAAACAGATGTTGTTTTCACTAATGAGACGTTTTCTTGATAACGATTCGTATGATAAACAGGGGCTTCTGTCATTGTCGCAGTCTGTGCTTTACCGATTAACTCCGCAAAGAAACGTTTATCTTCTCCATATTTGCGATGTTCAAATTGTAAGTCGAGTTGTTCAACTAACGCTTTTTTAAACACCTTTCCTGGAGGACCAACTGATCTAAAAATTTTATCAAGTTCATAAGGCACTAAATGTTTGGCTTCCTGATATGATGCAAATAATGCCACCTTTACGATAGCGTCATTCGTATGTTTTAAAATTTGCCCAAAACCGATGTCATCATCATCTGTCACTACTTTTTCGACTAATAATGGGAAACCATGAGCATCGAGCCAATCGTCCGCATCAAGTAATGTTAAATATTGACCTTGTGCTTCACGCATCCCCACATTTCTTGGTTCAGACGGACCACCTGTATTGCTTTCCAGTTCTATTAAACGCATATATGGGTACTCATCAACGAAAGGTTTGATTTTTGCGACAGAATCATCCGTTGATTTATCGTCTACTATAACGACCTCAAGTTGTGATGGTTCCATTTCAAGTTTTGTAATTGAATCAAGACATTTTTGAATATAATCCGCTTTGTTGTACACAGAGATGATAATAGATACTAACGGTTTCATATCTACTTCACCCTTCCTCTCTTTTTTGCCAGTCCTTCCAAAAATCAATAGTATATCCCCCCACATTTAATTTAAAAATATTACTTATATAAACCCTATTGCACATGATTTCAAACACTAAGCATTCCATCATTTAAAACAATAGTTTGCAATTATCAACCCTACATTTAATTTAGAATTCAACCTAATATTGTATCAATCACTTATTCTTACAATTCTCAGTAATTTCAAATTTATTAAGCCATGGTTGATTTATTGCTACTTTTGATTAAATGTTAATGATATAATACCAAATGTTAAATGATTACTGAAAGGATGATCCTTATGCATGCACTATCCATTATAGTGCCATTTTACAACTCAGAGGAGTACATCACAGAATGTATCAGTTATATTAAACGTCAACGTAATCAAGACTTCGAGCTGATTCTTGTCAATGACGGTTCAACAGATCGCAGTGAGCCTTTACTCGATGAAGCTTTAGCAGATTACGATAAGAAAGTGAAATATATTAAGTTAGAAACAAACAAAGGTCATGCACATGCACGTAATGTCGGAATGCAAGCAGCCGAGACACCTTATTTTATGTTTGTCGACGCTGATGATAAATTGGCAACTTATGCCGTCAACTTTTATTTAAAACACATTCAGAGCTTCGATGGCCTCATTGCACCAGTGCACGAATTTGCATTGAATATGCCACAATTTGTCGATCAAGACCGTGTACAAATCAAATATTTAAATACAAAGCACAATCCTAATTCATTTTTAAGAAAAAACACCGCTTGCAATATCATCTTTAAAACAGCAATTGTTAAAGCTCACAATCTCCAATTTAGCGAATCGTTAAAAGTGTATACAGATTGGTCATTTATTTTAGATTATGTTCAATATGCAGAAAATTTCATACGTGTGACGAACTTCCCATTCTATTTCAAAGGCGAAGTGTATGATCCGTTTGAAACCAATACCTTGTCTGAACAAAATTTTGATTTCTTATTTGAAGACTATGCCAAAAGCTTTATTGATGCCTTATCTCGTATTAAAAACAAAGAAACACGAACATTTATTAAACAACGAATGTTCAATACCCTCCACAACGACTTTTCACCGAACTTACGAGAAACAGCACAACGTTTTGAGACACATCAAGACGCACTTGCTGAAGTCGTTCGTCACCTCGGTGTTGATATTCTTAAAGAGCGTAAGCTGTTGTTCACTTTAGAAGCCATTGCTTTAGCATTTAAAAAAATAGGATGGGCTTCAAGTATTAACCGCCTACGTTTTGTAACGCGTCATGCAAAACGTGTTGCGTTACGTCAAAAAGGTAAGGAACGTTCTCAATATTTCTTAACGGATAAAGATGATAATGTGAACAATAAAACCGTTGTTTTTGAGTCCTTTGGCGGAAAAAATTATAGCGACAGCCCAAAATACATTTATGAATATATGAAAGATCATTACCCTGAACTTAACTATAAATGGGTCTTTAATAATCCAGAGTATAATTCAGTCCCTGGTGAAGTGGAGAAAGTCCAGAAAAATTCTAATGCGTATTATCAAGCATATTCAGAAGCAAAGTTCTGGGTCTCTAATGCACGAATTCCATTGTTCTTAAATAAAAAGCCGAACCAAATTTACATTCAAACTTGGCATGGTACCCCTTTAAAACGACTTGCGAATGATATGAAAGTCGTTAGAATGCCAGGTACAACAACATCATTATACAAACGTAATTTCTATAAAGAAGCATCACGCTGGGATTACTTAGTGTCACCGAACCGTTATTCAACAGAAATTTTCCGTACCGCTTTTTGGACGCCACCGGAAAAAGTACTAGAAATCGGTTATCCCCGTAACGATATTTTAGTCAATCGTGCAGATGATGCAGCATTACAACAAAGTATCAAAGAAGAACTCAACATTCCTGAAGATAAAAAAATCATCATGTACGCGCCAACATGGCGTGATGACGAATTCATTAAAAAAGGTCAATATACTTTCGAACTCAAAATCGATTTACCACGTTTACAACAAGAACTTGGCGATGAATATGTGATTTTACTACGCATGCATTATTTGATTGCCAATGCCCTTGATTTGAATGGTTATGAAGATTTTGCGATTGATGTATCGAATTATAATGACATTTCGAAACTGTACTTGATTAGTGATTGCTTGATTACAGATTACTCTTCGGTCATGTTTGACTACGGTATTTTGAAACGCCCACAATTCTTCTTTGCATATGATATTGAAAAGTACGATAAGAATCTCCGTGGCTTTTATATTGATTACCATAAAGATTTACCGGGTCCGATATATACAGAACCAGGCGAATTAATTGAAGGATTGAAACGACTAGATGCGGTTAAAAAAGAATACAGACCTCGCATTGATGCGTTTTATAATCGATTCTGTTCAATTGAAAATGGACGTGCGTCACAGTATATCGGTGACATGATTTATAATGAAATTCAGAAAAACATAGAATAATTTTCAAAAGATGAAGTCATGATGATGGCTTCATCTTTTTATTTAATTATCTTTCACAAACCTGTTTCACTCTATTAATTTATACTCTATTAAAATAATGATGATGTTTCATAATAAATTTAGTATGCCAAATGCTTATTATGATAAAATATACTTATATATCAACCCATGGTTCGGAAGGATGATTGGATAATGAAACTGAGTATTATAATTCCTTTTTATAATGAGTCGGAACACATCACAGATTGTATCAATGCGATTAAAAAACAACGCAACCAAAATTTCGAATTAATTTTGATTAATGATGGTTCCACAGATAATAGTGAATCATTATTAAATAAGGCATTGGCTAACTATGATAAAAAAGTGACTTACATCACATTAAATGACAATCACGGACATGCACATGCACGTAATGTAGGCATTCAAGCTGTTAAAACACCTTACTTTATGTTTGTGGATGCAGATGATCAACTTGCGAGTTATGCAGTCCATTTTTATTTGAAGTATTTACAGCAGTTTGATGGCTTAATTGCTCCTATTAACGACTTTTCACTTAATCTACCGCAATATGTCGATCAAAATCACGTGAAATTCAATTATATATCCACCAAGCGTGAACCACAGGCATTTTTGCGCCACAATACAGCGTGTAATATTGTTTTCAAAACGAGTATTGTTCACGCTCATCAAATTCAATTTAACGAAAATTTGCGTGTCTATGTGGACCAATCTTTCATTTTGGATTATCTTCAGTATGCTGAACGCTTTATTGAAATAAGCGATTTCCCTTTTTACTTTAGAGGCGAAGTGTATGATCCCTTCAATACAACGACACTTTCTGAACAAGATGAAGATTTTCTCTTTGAAGATTATTGTCATAGTTTTAACGATGCACTTTCACGCGTTCATAACAACAGATTGCGTCAATGGATTAAACAAAGTATGATCATGCGACTACATCAAGAATTTAATCCTAATGAAAGCGAATCTGCTGAACGTATCAAAATACATCAAACATCTCTTTCACAAGTCGTTCATCAGCTCGGATTCTCACTTTTAAAAGAGAAAAAGTTATTATTTTTAATTGAAATGTTAGGTTTAGCAATGAATAAGCCAAGTTTCGCATTAAAAGTGAACCGTTTTCGATTTATTACACGGCACCTGAAAAACATTGTTCAACGTCATCGACTTCAAGACCGTTCACGTTATTATCTCACTGATAAAGTTGAGAATGTAAACGCAAAGACGGTTGTTTTCGAATCATTTGGAGGCAAAAATTATAGCGATAGCCCCAAATACATTTACGAATATATGAAAGATCATTATCCAGAATTGAATTATCGTTGGGTTTTTAAAGATCCAGATACAAATCGTGTGCCTGGTGAAGCTGTCAAAGTGAAAAAAAATTCATCAGCTTATTATCAAGCGTATTCAGAAGCAAAGGTTTGGGTTTCCAACGCACGTCTGCCATTATTTTTAAATAAAAAGGAAAATCAAACTTACATTCAAACTTGGCATGGGACACCTTTAAAACGACTTGCGAATGATATGAAAGTGGTCAGAATGCCAGGTACAACAACATCTTTATACAAACGCAATTTCCATAAAGAAACTTCACGTTGGGATTACTTAATATCACCAAACCGATATTCGTCTGAAATTTTCCGAACTGCATTTTGGATGCCGCCTGAGAAAACTTTAGAAATCGGCTATCCACGAAACGATATTTTAGTCAATCGTGCAAATGATGTTGCGTTACAGGCTGAAATTCGTGAAGAACTCAACATTCCTGAAGGTAAAAAAATCATTATGTATGCACCGACATGGCGTGATGATGAGTTTGTCAAAAAAGGCAGTTATACCTTTAAACTTAAGATTGATTTAGCACGTTTGCAAGAGACGATCGGAGACGAATACGTTGTACTTTTACGTATGCATTATTTGATTGCCAATGCTTTAGATTTAAACGGCTATGAAGATTTTGCGATTGATGTATCGAATTATAATGATATTTCAAGGCTTTATTTGATTAGCGATTGTTTGATTACTGACTATTCTTCTGTCATGTTCGATTATGGTATTCTCAAACGCCCACAACTTTTCTTTCCTTATGATATTGAAAAGTATGCGTCAGAATTACGTGGCTTTTATATCGACTACCATACGGATTTGCCAGGCCCTATTTACACAGATCCAGATGCGTTAATTGAAGGATTAAAAATATCGAGCAAATTCGTGAAACATATCAAGACAAGATTGAAGCATTTCATCAGCGCTTTTGTTCGCTTGAAAATGGGCGTGCATCTCAATATATCGGTGACATGATTTATAATGAAATTCAAAAAAGTTTAGATTAATATAAAAAAGATGAAGTCATTCAGAGGACTTCATCTTTTTTATTACATATTCACACTATTTCTGTCATGCTCCTACTATTCAAACCTCTAGTCTCGAAAACGCTCCGTTCTATCATCCGCATCACTCATAAATCAATAACAATGCTTTCGTATAATCATCACGTGTCTCATCAAACAGCGCTTCTATTGGAAATGCATCGACAACACGACCTTGATGCATGACCACAATACGCGAAACCCATTTTTGTAGAAATGCTAAATCATGGGAAATCACGACCATTGAACATTGTGTCCGTTCGACATGCCGTTTTAACTGCTGTGCCATACGATCTTCTGCAATAACATCTAAATTTGCTGTCATCTCATCACAAATCAACAAATCTGGTTGCAACATCAATGTTCGAATGACATTGAAACGTTGCAGTTGGCCGCCGCTTAATGCATTCGGATACCGTTTCAACAACGCATGTGACACACCCATCGCTGCCATGAGTTCATCACGATAGCGTTGATGTGCTTTCCGTTGAGAGGGATCGTAATCCAACGCCTCATTTAATGCACGTGCGATTGTCATTTTAGGATTAAATGCGTAGTTGGCATGTTGTAAAATCGGTAATATCTTTTTAAATGTCGATGTGACATGTCCTCGTTGCGCACGTAATTCACCTAACATCACCTGTGCTAATGTAGACTTTCCAGACCCACTTTCACCAACGATGCCTACAATTTCATGAGGTCCGACTGTTAATGACACATCATTTAAAGCGGTGACATCTTTATACTGTACAGTGATATGTTCTAATTTAATCATAAGACTCACCTTGCCTTAACTGACTTCGATGTTGAAATAAATACGCACTGTACGGATGAATGTCTGCTGATTTGAAATAATCATCATCACCTTGGTCCACGATACGACCACGTTGCAATACGTAAAGATAATCACTAAATCGTTTCACATGCGTTAAGTTGTGCGTCACGACAAATAACGTGACATCGTGTGCTTCAGCAAGATGATGCAACAATGTCATCATTTGGTGCCCTGTCACAGCATCTAATGCAGCAGTGGGTTCGTCTGCGATAATGAGTGCCGGTTCCAACATCATCACACTCGCAATAAGGACACGTTCCAGTTGCCCACCAGATAGCATGAAGCGATACCGTTTACGCAAATCAAGATGGTCTAAGCCTACCCATTTTAGCGCTTTTTGAACTTGTTTTGCCGCTTCTTGACGTGACACTTTGTAATGCTGACGATAAATCCCTATGAGCTGCTTCCCAATCGGCGTATGATCATTAAAACTATGCGTATAATCTTGTGAAATATATCCGACTTGTTTGCCTAAATACGGTTTTAATGAGGTGACACTTTGTCCGTCGTAATGCCATTCATCGTACGACATTTCAAAGTGTTCCGGTAAAGCACCGAGTAACGCTTTAATCAACATACTTTTCCCCGCGCCACTTTCACCGATCAGGACATTCACTTTTGAAGCGTAAAGCGTCATATCGAGACTTTCAATGACATGATGCTCCCCTTGTCGCACAGTTAAGTTGTGTATGTCTATTAACCTATTCATGTCCAGGAGACTCCTCTTGTGTAAAATAATCGCGTAACGCATCACCGGTCAATTGGAAAATTAAGATCGTCACAGCAATCATCACGGCTGGTGCAAACAGTAATATCGGATTGGATGTCATGAAATCCTGACCTGCATTTAACATCGCCCCCCATTCCGGTGATGGCGGTTGTGCCCCTAATCCTAAAAATGATAACGATGAAATGTAGAGAATATTTTTACCGAAATCGACTGTAGCCACAACTAAAATAGAAGGCAACACGTGTGGAACAAAGTGTCTCAACATGATGCGCAATGACGACACACGGTACAATTTGGCCATACGGATATAATCCATATCTCGAATACTCGCCACAATTGTACGGGTCAATCTCGTATATGTCATCCAGCGTAACAATACCATCGCCCAGACGATATTCCAGATACTCGGTTTCAACAAACTCGCCATCGCAATAATGAGCACAAATTCTGGAATACTGAGGCCGATGTCGACGATGCGCATGATGATTTTTTCGACTTTCCCTTTGAAAAATCCTGCAATCATACCTATAGGCACACCAATGATGACCGTCATCACGATTGTAACTAAGCTGACTAACAACGTATAACGCGCCCCAATCATGAGTCGTGCGAACAGGTCACGTCCGTAGTCATCTGTCCCTAACCAATGCAGCGAACTGATCGGTAAAAACTGGTCACTTAACTTCACTTCTAATGCTGATTGTGTTGAAACAAAAAACTGTGTGGTGATGAGTAGCACGACATAAGTAACGCATACCCATACCATTTTCGGTAAGTGTCGTAACTGTTTCATCATTGAGACACCTCGTACGTTGACATTTGCTTATGTGTATCCGCGTTGTCAGGTTTCAAATAGCGCTGTTTCGGATCTAAAATGAGGACAATCGCATCACTCACCCAATTAGACAATACAACGATCATACCTAACATGAGCACAATCCCTTGAATGACCGGATAATCTCTCGCACGGATGCTATCGACTAAAAACTGACCGATTCCTGGAATACCGAATACATTTTCTATAACGACTGTACCACCGATTAAACTACCAATTGAAAGTCCTAAAATGGTCACGACGGGGACGAGTGCCGGCTTTAAAATGTCAGTGACAAAGATATAGCGTTCTGATAAACCTCTTAACCGCGATGCTGCAACTTCACGACTGCGATATAAATCCATCACATTGGCACGCATTAAACGAACGTAATACGCACTCATTCCAATACTCATCGCGATGACAGGTAACACCAATTGTGCAGGTGAACCGTAACCTGAGACGGGCAAAATTTTAAAACGTAACGCAAAAATGTGCAGTAAAATTATCCCTAAAAAGAATGACGGAATACTCACTGTCACAGATGTTACGGTGCGTATTGTCCGATCAAGTTTACCGTTCGGATGACGTGCTGCGACAACCCCTAAAGGGAGCGCAGTCGCCATAACCACAATAATAGTTAAAAACGCAATCGTGATCGTTGGTGGTGCGTAAAAAATGATTTCTTGAAGGACAGGGCGTCCAGTCTGATAACTTGTCCCAAAGTCTAACTGTACAATTTGACCTATCCAACGAAAGTATTGGATAAACCATCCATCATTCAAACTATATTGCGCACGTGTTGCTTCGATTGCCGATTGTGAAACATTGGATTCCCCAACATGTAAAATTTGATTAACTGGGTCACCCGGTGTACTTTTCATTAAAATGAATGTGATGGTCGACAGCGCCCACAGGACGATGATCATTTTGACGATTGAACGCACAAAACGCTTAATTTGCATCTTGAATGTCAACCTTGTCATCGACTAAATAAATGCCTTCTGGTGTGGCTTTAAAGTTTGTCACATCTTTATTCAATCCATCTACTGTATCGTTATACGTGATGTAGCTTGCTGGAATATCTTGTGCTGCTTGATTGATAATTTGATTTGAAAGTGCTTCACGTTGCGCTTTGTCTACAGTATGATTTAATGTATCAATCATTTGGGTCACTGCTTTATTATGATATGCCCCTTTATTGATTGACCCCTCTTCATGGAGCGCTTGATTGAAGAAGTAACCTGTATCTCCACGTGGAATTGTACCAAAACTATACATTGTGGCATCCCATTGTGAACGATCTGCTAAGTAACCTTCAATATCATCAACACTGCGGATTTCAATATCAATATGTGCTTTTTTGGCATCAGATTGAATCACTTGTGCCATTTTAGGAAGTTCTGGACGGCCTTCATAGGTCACTAATTGAATTTTCAATGGATGTGCAGCACTATAACCCGCATCTTCCATTAATTTTTTCGCACCTGCAATATCTTGAGTTTTCACTTTATGATCAGCAATAAAGTCTAAATGATCATTAAATGGGCCTGTCGCTGGTTTCGCATAACCGTTGGACACATCTTTCGCTAATCCTTTACGATCAATCACTTTATCCAATGCTTCACGTACATCATGGGTCATCTTATTGCTATCTTGGTTGTAAATCATCATTTGTGTACGGTAACCGGAAACGCGTGACACTTTTGTATCATCATTTTCCTCGAGCTGTTTCACACGGTTAACAGGCACGTCCGTAATTAAATCCACTTCACCAGATTGTAAATGACTGACACGTGCATTACCGTCTTCTTGATAAGTCACAGTGACACCCTCAAGCTTTGGTTTGCCATGCCAGTAATCATCATTGCGTTTGAGTGTTATCTTTTGTGAACGTTGATAATCTTTAATTTGATATGGACCGGTACCGACTGGCTTAGCGTTGATGTCTGTTTTAGCATCCGCATCGAAAATCGCAACAAACGGATTGGCTAATTCAGAAGCGAGCTCTGGATAGGCTTCTTTTGTTGTAATCGTCACTTTTTGACCGTCTGCTTGAATGTCTTTAATCGGCAGCGTTGACTTTACAAAATCGCTCTCTTTTAATGCTTGTTCTATACTTTCTTTTACTTTTTGTCCTGTTAATTTTTCACCATTTTGGAACGTCACATGATCTTTAACTGTTAATTCCAATTTTTCAGGAGAGACCTGTTTAAAATCTTTAGCCAGCCAAGGTTTTACTTCTCCCTCTTTGGATACTTTGAATAAAGACTCTAACGCGCCCGCTCTAACTGGGACATCTGTTTCATACGGAGCAATCGATGTCGTCTTCAAAGGCATCTCAATATCCAACACTTTCTCATCGGCAGTGCGGCTTCCCGATTCCGTACCACAACTTGCCAACAATAATGTTGTCGTTGTTAAAACAGCGAATGCATATTTCAATCTCATACAATAAGCGCCTTCTTTCTATATCATTAGCCTAACTCACTATCACGACTATATTATATCAGAAAAATATTCACTGTAGAAAACTAATTATTTTGGTTGTCCTTAATTTTGTTTTTCTAATTGTTCTAAAAATAACTTTGCTTGTTGGTTAATCGTTTTGAAATCAATGCCTTGTTGTTGAGCAGCAAACACACAGCCACAGTAGCATTGGCGGAAAATATCATAATCTTGGCACATCGTAATCGAACGTTCATAACCTTTATTTTTCTTAAAGTCACTCGGTAAATATTTCACATCATATAATTGTTGCACGTCCAAACCAATTTCATTGATTAATTGCGCATTTTTCTTCGGTGATAACGTAATCGCACTACCAAAATAATCATAACCCAGTTCTACAGCCGCTTCTGCTACCATTTCTAAGCGCATACCAAAACACGCTGAACATCTGGCACCGCCTTCAGGTTCCTCGGTCAAACCACGCGATTTCGCCATTTTCATAAATTCGTGAGGCTCGTATGGTGCTTCGATATAGCGGACATGATTACCTGTTCTTTCATTAAAGTCATGCACAAATTGTTCTTGAACACGTGCACGTCGCAAATATTCATTTTTAGGGTGAATATTCGGATTCGCAAAATATATCGCCACATCCGCGTATTCTGTCAAAAATTCTAACGTATACGTGCTACACGGCGCACAACAACTGTGTAATAAAATGGAAGGACGCTCATTTTCGCGTTCCCAATTCACAATCATCTTACGTAAAACTTTGTCGTAATTGATCTTTTGATTTTTCATTTTTTCTAAAATTTGTTCCGCTTGAATCATAGGACTCCCCCACTTCGAAATCTTATTACTTTTCAATAAAACAAATATATCACAAAATTTCTTGCTATGTATGACGATTTTCACCCAAAAAAAGCAGCCTCCAACATGACATCGGACGACTGCTCTATTAAACATATCATATGGACAACCCTATACACGTTATACGATTCCATCCAACGATTCATATCATTGCATCACATGTCGAACATCCTAAAACGTGACGCGAACACGCCATGCAAATGTATTCAATCGTTCAAATTCTGCTTTACCACCTACTGACTCAACAATATCATTGAGTTCATCTTTAAATGGATAATATTCCGTCTCTAAATCTTCTACTAAATTCATATAACCTTTATCACTGTATAACTTTATCATACGTGCTTTATCCGCCTCAGACTCAAACATAGTATCAACGAGAATGATGTGACCGGCTTCAGTTAAAAATGATTTCAGATAAGTCAGCGCCTCTCGTTTACTGTCATGATTTAAGTGATGAAAAGCAAATGTAGACACGATTGTATCAAAGTGCGTGTGAACAGGAACATCCAAAAAGTGACCTTCCAACACGTGTAAACCCTCTTTTTGATGCGCAATGGCCCGCATATCTTCAGAAGGGTCAATGGCTGTGACCTCCAAGTTTTGGTGGATCAGACGCTGTGTTAAATTACCTGTGCCAGCACCGATTTCAAGCACACGCCCCGATGACAATGCAACCACACCCTCTAACATCGTTGCGTAACCGTCAAACACATCTTCATACTCATTGTTATTGCCTGTGTTAAAAACTGTTTCATCATAACGCTCTGCCCATTTTTCAAACACGTCCATAAACTCCATGATTATCCCCTTTTCATTTCCTAGTATTTCGATATGTATTATATACTAAACGACAAATATTGCCAACCGCAAAAACTTCAAACATCATTCATTGCAAATCCTAAAAATAAAAAGCACAGTACAAATGGCCCTTACAACCTTTGTACTGCACTTCACTATCCATTACATTCACTATTCCAAAATTATGACTGCTTTTTATTAAAATACATCAATGTTATTACAATAGAATATACAAAAAGGAATATCATGATAAACGTTGTCATCTCATCACCCTTTCCTATTTATCAATATAGTGAGTTGAACCGGTTCAGCGCCTCGGAAAGCGCAGCGCGGTCAAGTACACGCGCCATCTCTCCAATAAGAATCATGTTTGGATATGTCGCTTCTATATTCAAATCCCCTAAGATTGCCAAAACTTTTCGACACTCCCGAGGGATGGGCCCTTGGAAAAGAGAGTGAAAATTTTGTTTCCGCTCATCTTCTACTTCCATTCAAAAAAGAATAATTGTTTTGAATTGTTACCGAAGTATTAATGTCTTTTTCACGATTGACAAAACCGCGCAAGACTCCTGAGGCATCAGCTGACCTCGAAAATCCACTAACGCTTCCTTAGTAACAGTTCAGTCGAGCGTTAGTTAGTTGAGAGGTCAGCGCCTCGGAAAGCGCAGCGCGGTTGAGCAATCGTAGATATCAACATCAAATTTAAAGTAACATTTCCACTTTCAAAAACATTATTCCAACACGTCGCTCTTCTCGGCCTTTTCCGCCAATCCTTGCGCTAATGGGTCTAAATAAGGTTTCCCAATCAAGCCCACTAAGAAGAAGCCAACACCGAATAAAGTCAACATCGTCAACTTGTACGTTAAAATCTGTGGTACTGGCCCACCCACTGCTTCTCTTAGTGCATCAATACTGTATGAGAATGGCAAGAATGGGTGAATGTTTTGGAAAAATTGTGGTGTGACTTCAATTGGGAATGTCCCGCCACCACCAGCAATTTGTAATACAAGCAAGACGATAGCCAGTGCTTTACCTGGATTACCTAACACCGAAACTAATGTATACACAATCGTCGTGAAAATTAGCGCAGAATACATACTAATCGCAATAAATAACGGGACGGATTCAATAGATGCTTTCAAAATCACGATATCCCCGATAGAGACGATTGTTGCTTGAATAATGTTCATTAACAAGAAGAGCCCCATTTTACCGAGATATGTTTCGCGAATCGTCAAATATGGTTTCAACTCTGGATGTTTATTGTGCACTGATAGTAAGCTCACCAATAACAATGCACCAACCCAAATAGATAATGCTGTGTAGAATGGCGTACTCGCTGAGCCATAATCTTTTACTGGAAAGACATCTTCCTTTTGTAAATCAACTGGATTGGCAATGACACCGGCTTGTTTTTTAAGGTCATTACGCAATAAGTCGATTAAATCCTCTATCGTGTTCTCTTTATCAAGTTGTTTAAAAATACTGTCTGCCTTTTGTAAATCTTCTTCAACTTTTGGTAAATCATTTCGAGCAAATTCCGCTAAACGATGTAAAGTTTCCTTTGCTTTCGGTTGGTTGCTATCTAACAAATTGCGTAAACGATCATATTGTGCGAATGCTTCTGGTAATTTTTCATTAACAGTCGCAGTCGCATCAGAAACGCGTCCTTCTACTCGTGGTAAATCATTTTCGACAAAGTTGGATGCTTCAGCGACCTTTTGACGAAATTGTGGGAAATACGCTTGTGCTGCCTGCATTGCGTTAATATATGTGGCTTCCACACGTGGCAATGTATCACTTAATTGATGTAAGCGTTGTTGCCCTTCAGTTAAAAATTGCTGTCCTTGTCGTATCGCGCTATTCAACTGATTCAGACGTTGTTGTACATTGTCTAACGTTGTTGCACCTTGATTTAATGCAGCATCCAATCTGTTAGAAACATCTTGTAACGTCTGTGCAAAATCTCCACGAAGGTATTGACCAACAGCCGTCAATTGGTCTTTGGCTTTCGATATACTATTTAATACATCCACCGCTTCCGCTTGACCAGAGTTACCAGCTGAGACGGCGTCCTTTAATGCGTTCAAACGTTTTGTTCGCTGTTCTAAATCTTCTTGCACAGTTTTAAGTCGTGATTGGGCATCCGATAAATCGACACCTTCAGATTTTTCAATGTTTGTTAAATAATCTCTATAATCACGAATCGTTTTCGTCGCATGATTCATACGCGCGATGAGATGATTTAATGGTGTTTCAAATTGTTTCGGATCTTTAGCACTCAAAATACCGTAACTTAAGTTTTCTGCAGTATCCAAATCTGCAGATGTCGCATTCAATTGTTGTACTACCGCTTGATTCACTTGTTGCAATGTATCGCTATAAGCAGTCGTCATCGTTTGTGCATCTTCGGGTGAAATGATATGACCTGCTGGAACATGAGTCCCGTCGTCTTGCGTTGTCGTGCTCATTTGCGCAGTACGATATGTCATACCTTGTGTGCTTTGTGGCGCTGTTGCAGTTGCATTTTGTGCATTTTCTCCAACCGCTTGATTCGCTGCACTTGCACGATCTACGCCATTTTGAAGTACACGCACACGTTGTTCTACAGCAGGCAGTAATTGTTGAATTTCGTTCAATTTAACAAGTGCTTCATCTGTACCTGCAACGGCACGATCTACGCCATCGTTAATCTCTGGAAAATGGTTCGGCACACCACTTGCTACTTGTAGGACACGCTCAATGTCTGGCATTGCTTGATTCAATGACACAACCAGTTTGGCACGCTCATTAATAGCAGGTATACTTGCATTTAACTGATTTAAACGTTCTGTCGCAGTGACTGCCTCATCTTTATATTGATCTAATGCTCTAAATTTATCTGCATATTGATCCAGTTGGTCTTGATTTTCATCCAAATAGATCAATGTTTTACGGAACTTTTCAATTTTTGGTAATGCATTATTCGCCGCATAAATCCCATCTCTGACTTTGTGATAGTTTGGCAATTGATCTTCTAGCTTAATGCCGATTCGATTGGCTTCATTTAATAAAGCTTTCGTCACTGTCTCGTTAAATTTTTTGTTGGCATTTTTCACTATTTCACTAGAGCCTGCATCCGTCATTTTAGGCGCAATCGCATTCAGTTTTTGATTCACTTTATATTCGACTTCAGCTTGTTGAGGATCTTTACGCACAATACCGGTAATTTGATGTGTAAACTTTTCCGGGATGTAAATCGCTGCGTAATATTTCCCCATTTTCAACTCTTTATCCGCCTTTTCACGACTGACCATTTGCCAATCAAAATGATCATCTTTACGCAAAGTTTCTTCTATTTGGTTTCCGACGTTAATTTTTTTATTGCGCACCGTATCGCCTTTATCTTCGTTGACGACCGCAATTTTGATGCCATCTGTGTTTGAGTAGGGGTCCCAAGTCGCTTCGAGGTTGAACCACGCATAAAAAGATGGTAGTATCGCTAAACCTAAAATCAGCACCATTGCGCCAGGGGTTTTAGCAATTTTTTTAATATCCGTCAGAAAAAGTCTGATGGCATTCTTCATTTTTTTCACCTCAATATTTTGTAAAACACTTTATCATTTACTTCACTTCATGTAATATAAAATATGTATAACAATTGCAAAATTTCGTTATTTTTAAATTTAAGTTAACACACATCAACAAAATGCGAGACATCTTTAAGTATAACAAGTTCCCTTGCATTTTGTATACCTTTGTATGAATGGAATGCCTTTGATCGTCATTAATCCCGCACACTGACCTCATTTGACGTCACCGCCCCTTGTGACGTAAGTCGTGCCATGATGATTGTGCATTTAAACCCTATTTTATACAGCAATCATTGCGTTTTTTTAGAAAGGAGTCTTAAATTGAATAAGAAATTCATTTATACAGGGTTGTTAAGTACCGCATTGCTCATCCCTTCAGTCACACCTCAATGGGCCATTGCTGCAACAACTCAACCTGAAGATGTAGCTCAAGAACATACAAAAGATGATTCTGATAAAGATAACGCGTCAGATAAAGCACGTGACGACCGTAAAACGTCATCTCAATCCTCAGATAAAAAAGAAACAACAAAACAAAAGTCATCCAAAGCGAGCGAAAAAACAACTTCGCAACAAGATGATTCAAAAATAGACGTCGCTTTCAACTCAACTTCTCCTTTAGATTCACAGTTGAAATCGTCATTCTCGTCTCATAAAGATTGGTTTGGCCAACTGTTTCAGTCTTCATTAAATGAAACAACCGATGCACCTAGTCATACATATCCAGCACCAACAAATGATACTGCATCAGCGCCATCACAAGACCAACCATCGACGCCTGAAAACCGCGACTTTTTTGAACAGCTTCAAGCCATACTCAGCAGTGATGAAGATATCGAAAATGAGACAACATCGTCAACTGATGACGCACTATCGTCAGACCAATCAACGTCTGAATCGCCATCAAATGAACAAAATGAAACACTTTCGCACCAAACAAATACAGCGAAAAAACAACCCTCAACTGAGGACGAGACAACTTCAAAAGGAAATGAAGATATATCATCAGATCAATCCGAAACAGAAGCTGTGAACGACAATGACACAACTGAAAAAGTACCAACTACAGATGAAACAGCAGAAAAGCATGAGACCCACACATCTTCTGACAAACAAACTGAAACAGATCAGAACGATGCGATGATTGATGCCTTGTTAGACGAATATAGCGAGAAAGCTGAACAAACACATGCGTCCCATCAACAAGAAAAAGCGGCTTCTGAAAAACCTTCAACATCAAAAGAACAAAAACATGAAGCGCAAATTTCTGACCCTGACACTTTCAAGTCATCACGAGAACAAGCGCCGACACAATCATATCAAAATGAGGCTGACAAAAAGCAGATGCGTCAAACAACATTATTTGAAACGATGCCCCATTCTGATACATCAACGAACGACTCAGAAACGATGCGTGTCGTCCCTCAATCATCAACACGTGATTTTATTAATGACATTGCGAAAGATGCACATGACATTGGTCAAAAAGAGGACATTTACGCTTCTGTCATGATTGCACAAGCGATTTTAGAGTCTGACTCTGGTAAAAGTGAATTATCCCGTGAACCTTATTTCAATTTATTTGGTATTAAAGGCAGTTATCACGGAGAATCTGCAAATTTCAAAACTTTAGAATCAGATGGCAAGCAATTGTATCAAATCGATGCTGCTTTCAGAAAATATCCAGATTATAAAGCATCATTACAAGATTATGCGGATTTAATTAAAGGAGGCATTGATGGTAATCCAGACATCTATCAGGACGTATGGAAAAGTCACAGTTCAAGTTATCACGATGCCACTTCAGCACTTGTTGGTACATATGCGACAGATCCACAATATGACCAAAAATTAGATGCTTTAATTGAAACGTATGACTTAACACGATTTGATCAACGCAACATGCCAGATTTATTAGATGACGAAGATGACATCATGACGCAGAAAAATGATGGTGGTGCATTTAAACCATTTGAAATATCTGCGGATTCACCATATCCTTATGGTCAGTGTACATGGTATGTCTACAATCGTATGGCGCAATTTGGCATTGAAATTTCAGGGACTATGGGCAACGCCGCTGATTGGACTTATGCCGCACTCACACAAGGTTATAGTGTATCAAGCAAACCTAAAGTACACAGTGCAGTCGTCTTTAATCCAAATGAGCTAGGTGCAGATCGTTATTATGGGCACGTTGCTTTTGTTGAAAAAGTGAATCGTGATGGTTCTATCGTCGTATCTGAATCTAATGTCAAAGGACTCGGTGTCATTTCATTCCGTACAATTGATGCAAAAGATGCCGAACAATTGGATTACATTACTGGCGATTTAGCAACTGAATAACGGCTTATTTTTATAGCGCTCACCACGGAATGATTTCGTATTCGTTACAAGAATGTACGGGTGCATGGCCAAACGCTATGCACGCCATCAATTGTTCTATATAAGAAGGAAAGGGACTGGGACATTAAGTTTTCCCAGTCCCTATACTTTTTATGGACATATATAGATTAATGATGATCAATCAGCCAAAAATGAAGATGAATGGGACGTCATCATTGGATGTTATGGGGTTTTGTCTCCATTTTATAAACTATCACAAGGTGACTGCATTTGATGCAAGATTGCCCAGAGGCTGAGACTCCCGAGGGATCAGACGCAGCCGAAAATCCAATTTGGCTTCCATCCAGTGTACACTTCAATCAAGCCAAATTTAGTTGAGGCAAGTCCCCTGGGAACGCGAAGCCATAAGGGCAATCAGAAGTCACAAATCATAGGGAGGGCAAGTTAAACAAAATACTGCATCCATAGCATCAAAAATGATTATGTCCCATCCCCTTAATATATGCATATCGTTCACGCTGATTACTGGCGTGTTTTTTTATGATGTCTCACCGTTAAGATAAGGACACCTATCGCTACAACAAAAATGCCAAGCGGAAGCCAAGTTCGTTTCACAATTTCACCTGTATTCGGTAAGTTAAAATTACCATCTTGATCAAACAAACCCTCTAAAAAGCGATGCGATCCTGTTTGGCTGTTAATGGCTTGATAAGGATCAATATTCGGTTTCGGGGCAAAATCATGCTTGAATAGGCCACCATCGCGATCCAACAATGAATGATTACGGTTTAACAGTTGCTGCAATTTATCATTCGTACGACCTGAAGATTGAATACCATCGAGGTTTAATCCACCACCGAAAACATTCGCAATTCGACGTATCGGTGCAAATAAGTCATTGAGGTCTGTTTGCGTATTGTGACGAATTTGTTGAAGTTGTTTCCGTAAAGTTAACAATCGATTGGCTTGCGCACTCAGTTCATCTTCAACAGCTTTTAATTTATGGTGTGCACTTTTTTTATCATGCTCTACACGATCAGCAATCAATTTTGCATTTTCCGCATTAAGACGTCCACCTAATATCGATTGAATCACGTCAGAGTCTGCATCCGTATTATTAATGAGCACACTTAAAATATCATCTGCAGTTGCTTTTCCATTCGATTTAAAATGATCTTTCAAGCGGTCGAGTATCGTTGAATTTGAAGGTTTGCCTTGCATAATCTCTTCAGCAATCTTATGCGCTTCTTGTTCGTCAAAACGTGTTTGTAAAATGCTTTCCACTAAACCTTGTGGATTTGACGTATTTTCCAACATCCCTAACAACAAATCATCACTTGACGTTTTCATCAGCGCATTTGCCTGTTGATGAATTTGATTTGCCAATTGTTGATCGGTCTTACCTTTAATGTCTATCTGTTCCGCACGGCGCGCCGCTTCTTGTGGATTAAAAATTTCACCTAATATCGATTCAACTGCCGCACGTTTGTCATCACTTTTTTGGAGTTCGCTTAATATCGTATCATTTTGTGCGTTCAGTTGATTGGCCACTGTTTTCGCATCATCCAGTAAAGCAGCTTTTTTAGTTCCAGAAATATCTGTCCGTCTTTTAATATCTTGTTCAAAGCTTTGTAAATGTTCGCGTTTCTCTTCAAAATAATTATCAGATTTGTTTTCCACCTTATCTGAAACAAAATGATCAATGCGCGTGATGGCACTATCCGCATCTTGAAGTGGTGTCACTCTAGTTTCTACCGCCGCATGTTCCTGTTCGAGTGTATCGAGATCCTTTTTAATATTTTCTTTCAATGCACTTTGGTTTTGCTGACCTTGTTGTGGTGCGACGATCGTTGGCGCCGATGAAGGTCGTTGTTTTGTTGTCTCCGGTGCTTCACTTTCCGTCTTTGGTGCTTCGACTTCATCACGTTTTGTCTCTTTCTGTGGTCCATCAGCTTCTTCAGTCGTTGTTTCCGTCTTTGGTATTTCTTTTTCATCAGACTTTGTCTCTGTTGATGATGACTTTTCTACCATCTCAGTTGATTTTTGTTGACCTTCATCAACCTTTGTTTTTAATGCTTCTATTTTTCTATCAATCTCATCTACTTGGGGTTGTGATTCATCGTCCGACTTGGCATCATACGCTAGGCGATTGGCCGCTTCAGCTTCGTCAACAATCTCTTCAATACCATTTGCTGACGTATCATATTCACGAATTAACGAAAGAAAGTCATTTTTATAATCTGTATTTAAATATTGTAATGCTTTCACTTTTTCATCCGCTTTTTCACGTAATATATTTAAATCATCAGTCGTATCTGTTTGCGCTATCGCTGTCATTTCATGTGACAACGTTGAAGGCATTTGCAGGCCACTACCGACTAGTAACATTATGGTACCAGCTTTTACTAAACGATGACGCATGTTTTGAGATGAAGGGGATTTTCGTTCCGTCATGCCATCATTCCTTTCTATAACATGACTCTATTATAGCGCGTATTTATCAATTTTTAAATAAAGATAAGATAGATTGCGATTTCAAAATAAGCAAAAATTAAAAGACCAGGAATCTTATGACCCCGGTCTCCAATAAGTTCACTTATGCTTTCATGACATGTTGTAACGTCTCGAATAAATCCGCTTCATTCGTTGTGTCTAACAATTGTTGACGTTTGTCATCATGCATTAAGTTTTTCGACAGTTGTTGCAACACTTTTAAATGGGTATCATGACTTTGTTCCGGTACAACAATTAAAAAGACGAGTTGTGGTAATGTACCGTCTAAACTTTCCCATTGCACACCTTGATCATGTTTAAGTACTGCAATAATCGGTTGACGTACCGCATTTGTTTTTGCATGAGGCATCGCAATATGCATACCGAGTGCTGTCGTTGATTCTGCCTCCCGTGCTAATACCGCTTCTTTTAAAGTCACTGCATCCGTGACATAGTTTTCACTGACTAATCGTTCAATCATCGTATCAATCGCTTGATCTCTATCCATTGGTACTGCTGTTTGAATCATGACTTGTGGATTCAACATGTCTTGCACGTCTGCATCTTCATTCACTTTAACTGTCGTCTCAATTTCATCTGATTTGCCTTGCGTAGCCGTGGCAGTTGGTTGTTTTTTAAATGTTAATACGAGGGCTGTTGTGACAAAGCTACCTGCTAACACTGCGACGATAAACATGAGTACGCCATCGATGCCCCCTAATACTGCAACTATTGGGCCGCCATGCGCTACTCTATCACCGACATGACCAAGTGCTGCAATAACAGAAGCGACCATCGCACCGATCATATTTGCCGGAATAATACGCAATGGATCTTGAGCTGCAAATGGAATCGCACCTTCTGTAATACCGAATAGCCCCATCGTAAATGAAGCTTTCCCCATTTCGATTTCATTACGGTTGAATTTACGTTTTTGAATAAATGTCGCAAGTCCGAGTCCAATCGGTGGTGTACAGACTGCCACTGCAACCATCCCCATGACACTATAGTTTCCTTCTGCAATTAAAGCTGAACCAAATAAAAACGCGACTTTGTTGACCGGACCCCCCATATCAAATGCAATCATTGCACCTATAATTAAGGCCAAAATAACAATATTTGCCCCTTGCATGCCTTTGAGCCAAGTCGTCAAAGTTTCAAAAACAGCTGCAATTGGCGCACCTAAAACGAAAATAAAGATCATACCAACGAGCACCGACGCAATAATTGGAATAATAATGATCGGCATAATCGGCGCCATCGCTTTCGGCACTTTAATATTTTTAATCCATTTCGCGATATAACCCGCTAAGAACCCGGCAACGATCCCGCCTAGAAATCCAGCACCCGCCGTACTACCGTAAAAACTACCATCTGCCGCAATCGCACCACCAATCATCCCTGGTACAAGACCCGGCTTATCCGCAATACTGACCGCAATGTAACCGGCCAAAATTGGTACCATAAAACTAAATGCGAGCGCACCAATCTTTTCGAACGGCTTCCAAAATGAATCATCTGGTATGACTAAACCTTGCGTCGCTGTTTTTTCTCCACCTAACGACAATGCTAGGGCGATGAGTAACCCTCCGACAACGATGAACGGTACCATAAAAGAAACCCCGTTCATTAAATGTTGATAGACCATTTGCATACCGTTTTGTTTATTTTCGCTTTGAGGTGCAGTTGTGCCACTTGTGTCAGCTTCTCCTGATGCATGATACACCGGTGCTTCCCCTTTCACCACACGTTCAATTAATGCTTCAGGTTGATGAATGCCTGCTCTCACGCTTTCTTTCACGAGGGGTTTACCATTGAACCGGGATAAATCCACTTGTCTATCCGCGGCAATAATGATACCATCTGCTGCTGCGATTTCTTCAGCTGTTAATACATTTTCGGCACCGACCCCTCCTTGTGTTTCTACTTTGATGTCGATACCTAATGATGCAGCAGCTTGCTCTAACTTTTCTTGTGCCATATATGTATGTGCAATACCATTTGGACAAGATGTAACTGCGAGTATTTTCATGCCAATACTTCCTCTCTTCACAAAATTCCATACACCCCCATCTTATTCGCTTTACGGACACAATTCAACGTATTTTTGAAGCGCTTACAAATTTTCGGTTACTTCCTTTGAAACACAGACGAAAAAAGTGCGCAACAGCAATTCATCTCGCATGTCACGCACTTTACTATCGTTTTATAATTTCATTGATGCATCGTAAATTTCAGTGCAATACCCTTTAAATCCACAATTCGGGCACGTTAACATTCTTGTTTGTGAAGTGTGAGGCGCTAATAACCATGTTCGATATGAGGGTTTAAACTGCTTTTGGCAATTTGGACACATATAACTGACTTGTTGATAGTACTTAGAGGTCATTCTTTGTGCCAATGTGGCTGCACTACCAAAACCTAATATCGCCGGCCAAAATTAACGATATTTCCAACTTAAGCCAACCCCAATCACTTCAAATAATGTCGCTGTCGTTCCCATCCATAACATTTGTTTCATTAGACGTTGATGCTGTGGTTTTTGTTTCATCGCATCCTCAATGTCAGAAAGATTTTTAACAGGTGCACGTGATGAATCCAGTATCATCTGTTGCATTTGCTTCATCTGCTTCAGTCGCTGTTGTTGCTGTCGAATTTCTGATTCAGTTTCTGCTACTTTACGTGTTAATAAAGTCCGTACCGTTTGAAGTGTACCGTCCGCTGACAACATTTGCTTGATTTCTTTAAGACTGAGACCTAATGACTTCATGACTAAAATCAAATGCAACTGTTCAACTTCTCGCTCTGTATACATCCGATATTGATTGTCGTCGGTATAGGCGGGTTTTAATAATTGTTGATGGTCATAATACTGAATGGTTCTTTTTGAAAGTCCAAACATATTCGCAAGCTCACCTGTCGAATAATGTGACATCGATTTCACCTCCATACTTCATGTATAGCCTATGACGTCACGTGACGGTCAACAATTTCATGCATAATTTGAATCATTTTTTCAGGCTCATCGACAAACGGTGCATGTGCCGTATCTTGAAAGGCGTAAAAATGCTTTTCAGGAGACGCGACATGATCAAAAAATGCTTTACTGTCTTCGTAAGTCGTCTGCATATCATGAACACCTTGTAAAATATAAAATGGCACCGTTATTTCCTGGGCAATATCATTTAAATTGGTATGCGCCATTTCGCTCGTCAAATGTTCAAATGTGGATAAACTGCCTCTCACAATATTAATTCTTTCCATAAGACGGTAATAAGGCGTCTGCATCATTACCCGAAACATGCGCCAAACCGAATAGCCATGACTCGAAAAGCCGACATGGTAACGCGCAGTATAACGTTGTCTTGCTTTTTCATATTGACAATCTTGATTAAAGTCCCGTGTTAAATGAATCGCTTTGAGTTGCTGGATCGCACGTTGATTGCCTTCTTCATGCGCTAAAAAAATCAAATGTTGCAAAATACACTGTTCATTGCCAAACACGTCTCCGAGCTGCCCCATGCCAATATACGCGGCAATATATTCAGGGTTACGATGCGCGAGGTGCGTGCCAATAATCGTACCGAATGAGTGACACATCAAATACACTTGCTCTTGTTGAAAATGACGTCGTAAAAATTGAATAAGCTGATACGAGTCAGAAATTAAATCTGCCATTTCTACAGTTTCGCGCGTATACGACATGCCCGTCCCACGCTGATTCCAAAAGACAACTGTATAACGATCCGTCAAATCAATATGATGTGCTCTAAAAAAGGAATAAAGCGGAAATCCTGGCCCACCATGGACAACAAGCAGTATCGGTTTATCAGTACCTCTTGATTCAATAATGATACCTTGTCGATGACCGTTTAAAGTCAAGTAGTGTTTCTGAATGGTACGTCCATCTTGTTCTACGTATGTTTTCATGTCTACACCTCACATCTTTCGATATCATTATAATCTATTTT
Source organism: Staphylococcus intermedius NCTC 11048 (assembly GCF_002902385.1). Lineage (GTDB taxonomy): Bacteria > Bacillota > Bacilli > Staphylococcales > Staphylococcaceae > Staphylococcus > Staphylococcus intermedius. The sequence continues at coordinate 25,695 of NZ_PPQH01000026.1, forward strand.
GAGAGGCTTGTAGCATTTTTAAGCTAAGGAAGAAACAAATATGATAAAAATCGAAATATAAAAAAACACAGGCCTCGTGATTCAACCGAGACCTGCCATACTTAGCTATGCATGTGCTTTTTCATAATGATAACCAATCTGATATGTAGAAACCTTATTTTTCAAAATCGGGCTTTCCTTCTCTTCATGATGCTGTCTGACATTTTTATGTGACGCTTTAAACACATCTGACCCTAACCATTCACGAAATGCGTCTTCAGATTGCCAAACTGTTAAAATTTTCACTTCATCATATTCTTTTAAACCATTCGTTTGTGTCACATACATTTCGATAAATCCATCAATCGTTTCAATGCCTTGACGACGGTGGAATCGTTCCATCGTAGCCTCCGCTGTCCCTTTTTGTAATGTCAATTTATTTTCTGCCATAAACATTGGACTTCATCTCCTTTTACGCATTCGCATAAGTCGCGTCTGCCCCCTTATTGTATCTATCTCCAAATGAGGTATCTTGATTGTTCATTCAATACAGACTCACTGTTCAATCGATCACTTCTTTTATTATAATTGATAAAGATTATCATTATCAACTGAAATTGTGTTATTTACGCTTTTTAAATTTTTTTATGAGATAGTTCAACCTGACCAAATTTAAAATGAAAAAGCATACAATACCTGCGATAAAAAGAGGGATGTTCTTATAATAAAAAGTGAAAATTGTTGTCCAAATGCCGAGAACAATCACCAAGACTTCTGTCCAAACAAACCATTGTCTCCGAACAGTATCATGATAGCGTTCATCAATTTGTTCAAAGTCAATATTGGCAATCACAGCATCTAATTTAAAAATATGAATCACGAGTACTAATAAAAAAACAAAACCAAAAACGGCAAGTGATATAATCATTGAGTTGCTCCTTTTTCCAGACAATTTTAGTTAATAAAAGCATAACATAAAGAAATGATTTAAAAGAAACTCCTCAAAAAAAGACCGGAAGATGACATTCCCCCAGCCTTTAATGCATTCATTGTATCGTTATTCTGTTTTTGTACCGATTGAGAGATATTTTGTTTCAAGATAAGGTTCGATTCCTTCAATACCCCCTTCACGGCCATAACCACTTTCTTTCACACCACCGAATGGCGCATGTGGTGCTGAAGGTGCACCGTCATTCCAACCCACCACACCATAGTGTAAGTTGTTGTAAATATAAAGACCTGTACGGTAATCATTGGTGAAGAAATAAGATGCCAAGCCAAATTCTGTGTCATTCGCTAAATGAATTGCTTCATCAATATCAGAATAACGCATCACGGGTGCAACTGGACCGAATGTTTCTTCATGCATACATTTCATATCATGGTTGACATTTGTTATGACGACAGGTTTTAAGAAATTGCCACCGAGTTCTTGAATGTCATCTAATTCACGTGACAATTGACCGCCATGTTCAACGGCATCTTGAATGTGATTAAGCACTTTGTCCACACCTTTTTGGTTGATGAGTGGTCCAATTTTAACGTCTTTGTCCATGCCGTCCCCTACTTTTAGTGCATGGACTTGTTCGATGAGTTGTTTTTCATATGCTTCTGCAATATCTTCGTGTACATAAATACGGTTGGCACAAATACAAGTTTGGCCTGCATTTCTAAATTTTGTCTTAATCGTTTGTTCCACAGCATGTTCGATGTCAGCATCTTTATGCACGATGAGTGGTGCGAGACCGCCAAGTTCCATAGTCACATTTTTAACAGAGGCTGCAGATTGTTCGATTAACTTTTTGCCAACAGGTGTTGAGCCTGTGAACGTCACTTTGTGAATCAATTCATGCTCTGTGAAAATTTTACCTGCCGTTTTACCACTCGCTAAAATATATGAAATGGCATCTTCAGGAATGCCCGCTTCATGTGCTAATTCAACTAAACGAATCGTTGTCATTGGCGTTTGCGTCGCCGGTTTACATACAATCGTACATCCTGCTGCAAGTGCGGGTGCCATTTTACGGGTAATCATGGCAGCTGGGAAGTTCCACGGAGTAATCGCCCCTACAACACCGACCGGGAATTGATCCACTAAAAGTTTCTTATCTGGTGAGTTTGCCGGAATGGTTCTACCATAAATACGTTTCGCTTCTTCCGCGTACCAATCGACATAACCCACAGCGTAATCCACTTCGCCTAAAGCCTCTTGATAAGGCTTGCCCCCTTCAAGTGTAATCAGCTCTGCCAATGCGTCACGGTTTTCTTTAATTAAAGCTGACCATTGCCATAATAAACGTGACCGCTCATGCGCATCCACTTCACGCCATGATAAATATGCTTCATATGCACGTTCAATTTTATGATGAATTTCAGCTTCTTCTGTAAATGCATAGGTCTTAATGACTTCTCCCGTCGAAGGGTTTATTACATCAAACTTTGTCATCTTCCATCCCTCTTTCTTTTAATTTGTAACCGTATGACACTTTATTGCGCATCATACAATTATCGTAACACTTCATGAAATTTCTTACATACTTTTCACTCAGAATGTGTTAGATTAGATTTATATTTTAATGAAAGTAGTTGATTCTTACATGACAACCGCAATCCCAAACTGTCCACAGTGCGATTCTGAATACACATATGAAGATGGCGGACTTTACATTTGCCCGATGTGTGCATATGAATGGAGCAACGACACACTTGAGGCAGCTGCTGAACAAGACGTCATCCGTGATGCAAACGGAAACCCACTTCAAGACGGTGACACGGTATCAGTCATTCGCGATTTAAAAATCAAAGGCAGTTCTCAAATGATTAAACAAGGGACTAAAGTTAAAAACATTAAATTAGTCGATCCTGAAGACGGACATGATATCGACTGTAAAATTCCTGGCTTTGGACAAATTGGCTTAAAATCTGAAGTCGTGAAAAAAATTAAATAATATTAAAAAACAGGACAACATTGACGTGCCGTACGCGCTCATGTTGTCCTATTGCAATTGATATGGATTAAAAAGCTTCATCCACGGATGCGATGGCTTCATCTATCGTTTGACCTGTAGATAAAGCAACCGCCGCAATGAAACTCCCTTCTACAATCGGGGCATTCACTTTTTCAATGCGATGTGTCCCCGTGTACATTTCAATCGCCATATCCAAATTCATTTCAGATGAGCCGATATCAAAGAAACAAATCGCATCATCATCTATATCATTTAATACTGCAGAAATATCATCAAATGACGTACCAATTTCGCCTTCAATTCCACCAATCGCAACGACATTCACATCTTGCGCCATCTGTGAAAGAAGTTCTTGTGTACCTTCTGCAATTTTTTCACTATGACTGACTAAAACAATCTGTGTCATGCTACATCAGCTCCTATCAGTGCATTTAAAATGTAAACACTACTTTGTGCGCCAGGATCAATGTAACCAATTGAGTCTTTTTTAAAGTATGACGCACGACCTTTTGTTGCTTCTATATCACGTGTTGCATCAGCATAAGATTGTAACTTTTCTAAATCTACTGTTTCACCTTGCTCGACTGCTTCTCTTGCACGTGCAATCACATCATACATTGTTTTTTCATTTAAAGTCACTTTACCACGTTGGGCCACTGCTTCTTCAAATGCTTTTAACAATTCAACTAAGTTCTCATGATCTATGTCATCTTTCGCAACTTGCGCCATTTTGACAAAACTAAAGCCGTATAATGGTCCAGACGCGCCGCCGACTTTCGACATGAGCGTCATACCTGTAGATTTGAGTAATGCCTGCATTGAACTGTCATCTAATTGATCAGGAAGTGCTTCAAAACCACGTCGCATATTCACACCATGGTCCCCGTCGCCAATTGCACGGTCCAATTCTGTCAAAGCCTCTTCCTCTGTTTCAAATGTCTCTTTCAATGCGAGTAATCGTTCTTTTAAAGTTGCTACGTCCATCTTGTGAACCTCCTATTGATTAAAAAAATCGACTTGTTGTTGGTGCGCGAAACGCTGATAATACGCGTTCATCGTATGGGACAAATGTTAATGAAAAGCCTTGCATGTCGAGCGATGTCATATAATCACCGACAAACCATGCTTTAACTGTTTTCCCTTCTTTTTCTAATTGTAACGCGACATATTTCGTCACAATGTCCAATTCTGATAATGGTGTGCCACCCATGCCGTTCACCATCACAATCAATTCGTCACTCGTTACTTCTTGCTTTAATTGTTCAATCAAACGTTGCACAATTTGTTCTACTGGTTCAACTGGCACGCGTTCTAATCCACGTTCACCATGAATACCGATACCGATTTCCATTTCATGATCTTCAATATCGAAGCCATACTTTCCTGTCGTTGGTACTGCAGGAGGTGTGAGTGCCATCCCAATGGTACGCATGTGTTCCATCATTGCTTCAACTTCAGTTTTAATTTCTGTTAACTTCTTACCATGCTCTGATAAATAACCCGCATATTTATGAACAAAGACCGTGCCTGCAACACCACGGCGTTTTTCAACATCGTCAATCGCAATGTCATCACGGACAATGACCATTTCCACTTGGATATCTTCCATCTCAGCCATATCTTTTGCCATTTCAAAATTCATGACGTCGCCCGCATAATTTTTAACAATAAGTAATACACCGTCCCCATTGTCTACCGCTTTAATGGCTTCTAACACTTTATCCGGCGTCGGTGAGGTAAACACTTCCCCACATACCGCAGCATCTAACATCCCTTCACCCACATAACCCGCATGTGCAGGTTCGTGACCACTTCCGCCACCTGAAACTAATGCGACACCAGACGTCTTTTTATGTTGACGTACAACGACTGTATCTGCAATCACGTCAATATTTGGGTTGGTGATCTTCAAACCATCTAGCATGTCTTGCAAAAAGTGTGTTTTATCCTGAATTAACTTTTTCATTTGCTCACCTTCTATCGTAGTTTCTTCTATTATATGTTTTAAAATGAAAACGTTCACGTAAAAACTATTATCCACATTTGACAATTTTGTATACAAAAAAGTTGTACAGTCGCGCATTCCAACTCGCACGTGCTGTACAACTCTTTCAATATCATTCGATTGTGTCCATTGATTAGAAGAAAATAAGTGTCAAAATTGGAACAACTGCTACCACGACAACCCCAACCAGTACAATCGCGATGCTCGCCATTGACTCCTCTACTGGCCCAAGTTCTTTTGCTGCCGCTACACCTAACGTATGTCCACTTGTTCCTAAAGATAAACCTCTCGCAATCGGATCATCAATGTGGAACCATTTCAATAATTTATTACCGAGCGCATAGATGATGACTGCATTCAAAATAACAGCTAATGATGTCAATTCTTTAATGCCACCGATGCCGTCTGATACAGGAAGTGCAATTGCTGTTGTTGCTGCTTGCGGAAGCATGGATGCAATAATGTCATTACCAAATTGAAAGGCTTTTGCAACAAAGAAAATACCGACAAGTGCCAACACGGTACCAATGCCAATGCCACCTATAATCCGGTGCCAATGTTTCACTAAAACATCACGCTTTTTGTATAAAGGAATCGCAAAGGAAATCGTCGCTGGTCCTAGGAAGAAATTAATGATATCTCCACCAATTTTATACTTTTCATATGGAATGCCTGTAAAGTATAAGAATGCTACCCCGAAAACCATCGCAACAAAAAGCGGTGCGAATAAGAAAAAGCCATTTGTTTTCTTAAAGAGTACTGTCGCGATTAAAAAGGGTATCACTGATAATAAGATACCGAAATACGGTGTATCAATAGCGAGATGATTAGCCATGTGAATGCGCTCCTTTCACTTTCCCTTTTGTACTAGGCGTTGTTGTCACTTTATCTTTCATCGTCAAACGCATTAAAATTTGTGACGCAAAACCTGTAAACACGAGTAACAGAATTGTTGAAATAATAATCAATCCAATGATAAGAATTGGACTTGCACTAATAATGTCCAATGAATTAACGACTGAAATCCCAGCTGGTACGAATAAAAATCCGATATTGTTTGTTAACGCCGTCCCTACTTTTTCAACTTGACCCAGCTTGATCACACCTGTACATAATAAAACGAACAGTAATACGAGCCCTATCACCGGTGCTGGCATAGGAATCGGCATAAATGATTCAATAATACTTGAAACAAATAACACTGCCGCAATCACAAACACTTGATGTAAAAAACTGTACGTTTTCTCTTCTTTTTGTTTCACTTTTACAACCTCCCGTGCATCTCTGATTGACTTCATTATATAATGAAAAAATTCACATACGTTGTTTTCATTCCGAAATGCAAAAAAAGAGGCGTGAAATACAAAATCACACCCTTGTCGAACAAACACACGATTTAAATGTCATATAGCACAGTAAAAATACACTTTCGGTGGATGAAAAATCTCACGTAAACACCACTTTCCACATCAATAATACGGAAATGATGTGGTGCGCGTTGTGAACAGTGTCTTTGATTGATACATCTCTCTACAAAGATTGCAAGAACGATTCGACACTCCCGAGGGATGAGCTGATCTGGAAAATCCACCAGCGCCTCAACAAGTGTCTCATATACTAAAAGCGCTGGTTAGTTGAAAGATCAGCCCCTGTGAAAGGGAGAATAGTTCAGCAATCGAAGATAAACGACTCACATCAATACAAAACAAAATCCTCACAACCTTAAACCCATCACCTGCTTAAACTTCTTCATATACGACCGACTCACCTGCATCTTCACACCATCCGTCAACGTCACCATATACGTCGAATTAAACCAATGCTCAATCGCCTCAATATGCTGCCGATTGATCACATTCGATCGATGAATCCGAATAAACTGCCCTTCATCCAATCGCTTCTCATAAGCACTCAAAGGCTCATGCGTCTCATACTCTCCTTGCGTCGTATACACCGTCGTCACACCTTGATTGACCGAAATACCAATCACATCATCAGGGTTTAACATATGAATACGTTCACCAATTTCAATAGGTAGAGGTTGCTTAACTTTTGCAGCCGCTTGTGGCGCATGTTTATCCTCATATTTCTCTTGTTGTGCACGGACTTTTTCCACAGCTTGCGCAATGCGGGATTGGTCGAAAGGTTTCATAATATAATCCGTAGCGTTCAGCTCAAACGCCTGTACCGCAAACTGGTCATGTGCGGTCGCAAAGACAATTGCAGGTGGTGCTTTCATTTTCTGTATTTTTTTACCTAATTCTATACCATTTTCATTCATTAAGTTGATATCTAAAAACACTAAATCATATTCATCCATCAACAACGCTTCAATCGTTTCGCTCACATTTTCTGCTTCATCTAAAACATCAAATCCTCCGATGCGATTCAATAAATATATTAATTCATTACGCGCGAGTGGTTCATCATCAACTATTAAAGCACGCATGATTTAACCCTCCTTCAGTTGGTAAGGTAACGTACACCATACGCACGTTCCTGTGTCATCACTATCAAAATGTAATGCAGCATGCTCACTGAATAAACCTTTTAATCTTAAATTCAAATTTTCTAAAGCACTGCCGGTCCCTGACTCTGACTCAACAACCCTTTCACCGAGTTGCACCAGTTTTTCAGGCGGAATCCCCCGTCCATTGTCACTCACTTCAATACAGAGTTGCTGTGCATCTTTCAAACGCACACCCACTTTAATTTTGTTGCCGTTTTTACGATCTGTAAAGGCGTGTTTGACTGCATTCTCTACTAAGATTTGAATTAAAAATGGAGGGACTGCAGCTTGTTTCACTTTTTCTGGAACATCAAACGTCACATCAAATCGTCCTGGAAAACGGGCCTGTTCAAGTGACAAGTAGGCCGTCACTTGACTCAACTCTTTCTCCAACGTAATCGTATTTTGACGCGAACCTTGTAAATTCGAACGAAAGAAATGACTTAACTCTAGCAATAATTCTCTCGCTTTTTCACTATCAATCCGCACTAATGCAGAAATCGTGTTAATCGCGTTAAAAAAGAAATGCGGGTTCACCTGTGCTTGAAGAGACTTGATTTCTGCATCTTTCAATAATTTACTTTGCATCTCAGCTTCCCCAAGTTCGATTTGACTACTAAAAATCTCTGCCAAACCTTCTGCTAATTGGCGTTCGACAAATGTTAAGTTCGTCGGATTCGTAAAATACATTTTTAACGTCCCTGTTACTTTACCATGCATTTTGAGTGGAATCACAAGTGCTGCATGGAGCGGACAATGCGGGTGTGTACAACCAATCTCTTCTTTCGTATGTACTTCCTTGAGCTCTCCAGTTTGTAATACTTCTTTCGATAAATGGGTAATAATTTCTTTTTTAGGAATATGATGGTCACTTCCTGCCCCAACATGTGCTAAAATATCATGGCGATTTGTAATTGCGACAGCAGAAACTTTCATTAAATCTTTAATAATCATCGCCACATGCTTTGCGGAGTCTTCATTGAGCCCCTCTTTAAAATAAGGTAACGTTTGATTTGTCAATTCCAATACATCATGCGTTTGCACCGCACGCATTTGCTCTTCTTGCTTCAAAGTGGAACTAATGATAGACATGAAAATCGCTGTTCCGGCACTGTTAACAACAATCATTGGCAGTCCAATTAAAGCAATCAAATCCATCGCATACTGTTTATCTTGAGCAAACGAAAAAATACAAATCATCTGTACAATTTCCATCATACCGCCGATGAGTGCACTTTTAGCAATGGTTGGATATTGATGTTGTTCTAGTGCTTTTCGTCCAAAATAGCCAGAAATCAGACCAATAAACAAAGAAGAGATTAAGTATGTATAGGCTTCTGCCCCTCCCATATAAAGGCGGAATATACCTGATAAAACACCTACAAATACACCAACAAAAGGCCCTCCTACCAATCCTGCAACACCGATTGTCAGTACGCGTGTATTCGCTAAAGAAACATTGTCATCTAACTGAAAATAAATGCTTCCCGCTAAAATATCACCATTCTTAATGACGATACCCGTAAAGTTAGACATGAGCGCAAAGAGACTAAAAACGATGCACAATTGCCACTTTGATGCCCATGCTTTTCGCTGTTGCATTGTATGTTTGAAGTATTTTGAATTCATTAATATATAAGCCAATATAATAATGAGTCCCACACGCTCCAAAAGTAATATCATTAAATTAAACATTGATTTTGGCTCCTTTTGCAATGAAGAGTCTTTTTATACTTTATTCTAGTTTATCACAACACAACAAACTTGCCTGATGAATACAATGACTATTTTTTTAAAGTTATAATTC
>NZ_PPQH01000027.1:0-3302 GCF_002902385.1 Staphylococcus intermedius NCTC 11048
ACCACTGTTTCTGCTGCATAAATGTCGAACCCTGCGTCAGTTGAGTGGTTACATGTAGGTAATGTTGCGTTATCTGATAATAATTTGATTTGTAATGTATTAATCATTCTTTGCGTCCTCCAATATTTTATTCAATTCATTCTGTAACTTATCGTAGTAAGGATTGTCCGACCACGCCTTTTTATACGCTAGGTGTGTGTTAAACAACTCGACCACCTCATCTAACTTACGCTGTAACTTGTCACGTTCTTTACGTATGCCCGTAATGTCGTTGATGAGTGTGTCGCGTTCTTTTTCGAGTTGAATTATTCTCTCGCCCAAATTTACTAACGTATTCATTCCACCATCTCCCTGTCTTTCCAAAAAAGAGGCGGTAACGTCATTTCTTTTTCAGTTTTAATCTTCATCATCGTTCCTCCCCAAAGATTTCTCTCCAGTTGCATACAGAAGCAATGTGGTACATTACATCTTGTAAATTATCCAATATTTCACCATCTTCATCGATATAACTTTCGAATTCCAGATACTCTGTTGAATTGCTCCCCTCAAAAGTAGCGCCAAAACCATTTTTAATACATTGAAATTTAAAATCATACCCCGCATATTTCACATGGAATTCTAGTTCCTCGTTCTCATTTTTATAAATTTTAATCATCATCGTTCCTCCTCTAAAATTTTAATCACATCATTGACGGTTAAATATCCTTGCACTACATCAACTTTTCCTTCTGTTATATCTGCCATCTCATACAAGCCTTGTTCACACTCATTACCGTGTGAAAATTTATGTCGAACCACACTTAGCTTTCTGCCTGTTCCTGTGCTGAAAATGTATTGAATACCTCCGAACACTTCTTTGTATTCGATATATTCATCACGTTCTAAAAACGCTACTTCTAGTTTCATTCGGCATCACTCCAATCCTCTTTAATAAATTCTGATAGATCCATCTAATTCAACGCCCACTTTATGCAAAACATCACGATACTTCTCAACAAATTTATATCTGTCTTGATGAAGTTTACTGCTCCATTCAGACATATCGTCTAATTTCTTCAAATCCGCCTTGTATCCTTCAATTTCTCTGTTGTAATGTTCTACATCTCCTAACGACTTCCAATAGCGTGACGTCCCGCATTCAGCGTTTAAGCTAGTACCTAATGCTTTACTTCTTTTGTTATGAGTCGTTTTGATGTTTTTTAGTATCTCTTTCAGGATCACGTGTGAATATCGTTTAATCATGCTTTCACCTTTTTCAAATGATTTTTATATCGTGTTGCATAATCAATAATCTTGTTAAGTTCCTTAACTTCGTCATCTTTATAACCTAAGCGGTCAACGTATTTACTTATTTGCGATTTGAATGCTCCTCTTAATTCTTCAGGTGAGTAACGTTCACACCAATAATCAATTTCAGAATTGCCATAGTGCGCAGGTCTGTCATGTGTTGCGATTTTTGTACTGCTCGGTATCGGGTACCACTCGTCGTCATCTGAAATAAACACTCCGAGACCTTTATCCAATAAAACTCTTGCGCTTCCATCAGCAAACTTAAATCTTACTTCCCCAGTCTGACCAATAGGCTCTTCTTCCCATCGTTCGTTAGCTCTATATCTATGGACACCAGTTATTACTTGAACTCTATCTCCAATCTCCAAATCTTTAACTTTCATATCGTTTTCTCCTCATGTATGGTTTAGTATTCACAATCTCGTCAATACTCCAGTAATTTTTATATCTGCTCAGCGCGATGCTAGGTGTGATGCCTTTGTGTATCATCTTTGCTTTTTGCGACCTTGTTAGCCCTATAAAGTCAATATCTTTCCACTCAACATCATTCATGACCACAACGCCCTGCTTTGTAAATAAAGGTAGTATTCACTCGGCTTAACTGATTGTGGATACTTTACTAAATGACTGCGGTCAACTCGACTCGCCTTATAAGCTTTATATGCTTGCTCGGCTCTCCAATGTTCGTAAGATTCCATCGTCGATTCTGTATGTTTAGGAGCCTTTTTACTATAAATGCGATTCACGATTAGCCCTCCTAAAAATCCAGTAATTCAGTTAAATCCAATTGACCTAGTTCCTCGAAACTCAATAAATTGAATGTACTTTTGAATTCATCAATATCGTCAGTAATTCTATTAATATGCGCTAGTTGCGTATCATCTAGTCCTTTGATGTGATATTGGCCATCGACGTTTCTGCTCACGACTACCACTGGCTCTTTGTTACTGTTGTACAAGTTATACATCTTGTTCATCGTCGTTTAGCTCCTCAATAATAAGTACCGTCCGTGCTGTTTCACTCCATTTTTTGAATGTTCTGATTTCAACAATTTGATTATCATCATTCCATAGCTTGCCATTGCCAGCATCAAGCACTGTCTTTAACAAGTTATCTAAATCAGGTTTTGTGTTTTTATATCTTGTTAACATTGCGGTTAACTTTTTCTTTGACCAACTTTTTAAAGATGGAAAGTAAAACTCAACTGTCAACTTAATATCCTTTTCTCTTTGTAAATTTGGCATTTGATCAGCAATGAAATTTTTGTGTTTTGTATAATGCGTAGGCATATAGGTCTGCACAAACTGTTTCACTCTTCTAAAACGGGGTCTAGGTGACCCCATAGGTTTATCAAAGTGTTTTTCATCTTTGTAAAAGATTTCTATTCTTGTTTCCGTCACTTAATCCACCTCTAATATCGTCATATCCTGCCGTGTATTGCGTTCAATTCTTTTTTGGATAAATAGGTCATATAACTTTTTATCGTCGCCCTGTGCCCACTCAATCATTTTCTGAGCGTACACATCTGAACACTCAAGATTTTCTTTCAAAAATTCTTTTGTGATTGTCGTAATTACCATGCGTCACGCTCCCTGTAATCGTCGCCGATAACATTAACTTTTCGACTACCTTTTTTCATTCTGGAATTGATTCTGTGCCAATGCATATCTTGATTAAGTTCTGAATCTTTAAAGTTAGTTGTAAAGATGTTGTTTTTATCTTGCCGATTATTAATAATGTCATACAACATAGATAAATCGTGGTCGCTATTGCTAACTCCTATATCATCTAAAACCAACAAATCTAAATTAACGAGCTGCTTCTTTAAATCTTCAAAAGTTTCAGATGATTTTTTGTTATATGTCGCTTTGATTCTAACCATCAAGTCAGGTATCTGCATAAAAGCGACTGTATACCCTTTATTTTTAATCGCTTTAGCTATTGCGTAAGCTAAGTGCGATTTACCAGTACCATAACTACCTCTAAAAAGTATTGATTTCATTTCACCTTTT
>NZ_PPQH01000027.1:3312-14165 GCF_002902385.1 Staphylococcus intermedius NCTC 11048
ATATACATCTGAACACTCAAGATTTTCTTTCAAAAACTCTTTTGTAATTGTCGTAATTACCATGCGTCACGCTCCCTGTAATCATCGCCAATGACATTAACTTTTCGACTACCTTTTTTCATTCTGGAATTGATTCTGTGCCAATGCATATCTTGGTTTAACTCTGAATCCTTAAAGTTAGTTGTAAAGATGTTGTTTTTATCTTGCCGATTATTGATAATGTCATACAACATAGATAAATCGTGGTCGCTATTGCTAACTCCTATATCATCTAAAACCAGTAAATCTAATTTAACGAGCTGCTTTTTTAAATCTTCGAATGTTTCAGATGATGTTTTGTTATATGTTGCTTTGATTCTAACCATCAAGTCAGGTATCTGCATAAAAGCGACTGTATATCCTTTATTTTTAATCGCTTTAGCTATTGCGTAAGCTAAGTGCGATTTACCAGTACCATAACTACCTCTAAAAAGTATTGATTTCATTTCACCTTTTTTATTCGAAAAGTTAGTAACGTAATCAATAGCTGTTTGCTTAGCGTATTTTTGTGAATCGTTGTTAACTTCATAATTATTAACAGTTGCTTTTTTAATAGATGGATTAACAGTCGATTGATTAAATATATCGTCTATTCTTTGTTGCTTACGTTTAAAAGTTGCTTCTTTCCCCATTTCTATTAGTTCACAGTCACAACCATCTTTATACTCATAACCGTTATCAAATTTATACCAGTCATAATCCCTACCGCATTTATCACAATGTAATCCTGTTTTCTTCTCTACGATTTCGTTTTTAAATTGTATTCTCTCAGCTATTTTTTCAAAAGGATTCATTTTTACTCCTCCCAATAGCTCATGTCATACTTCATGCGTTCTAATTGATCCACACCACTTAATTTAGGCGTCTGATTAAGGTAACCCTCAAATTTTGTACCGAATAGCGTTTCAGGGCGCAGGTACTTTTCCATTTCTGTGCCTTTCCATTCCGATGCTTTGTTATCAATTACCTGCTTAAAGTCATCTAGTGTAAATCCTTCATCTGTTCTAGCTCGTATGACTGTTTGATTCTTTTTAGTAGTTGGTTTGTATTGCTTATCTGTCTGTTTGTTAAGGTAGTCAATTACGTCACGGTAAGGATATGAGGTCGGGTCTCCCGACAATATATCTATTCTATTTATATTATTAATACTTGTATTATTATTACTTGTATTATTCTCTTTAACATTTGTGATAATAGGGGTATTAACAGAATTGTTAATAGGGGTATTATCATTTGTGTTAATAGGTCTTATCATTTCTGTTAAGGGGTACATCTTTCTTTGTTTGATTTCATTTCCTTCTCTAATGATTTCAACTTGTAAATATCCACATTCTTTTAAATTAGCTATACGGCGTGACACTGTAACTTTCGTAACTTCATACAGTTTGGCAAAGTAGCCATTACTCGCTGTGCAGTATCCATATTTGTTACTTAATGATGTGATTTCTGCAAACAATAACTTTTCACTGTCCGTAAGACGGTTGTCATATCTTACGTTTGCTGTAATTATCGAATAGTAACTTGGTTGATCAGTCATTTGTATTCTCCTTTCTGGTATAATTTTTTCTGAATGCTTTTGCATCAGATTGGAGGTGATGTTATGAACAAAGAAGAATTCTATAAATACTTCGATGAACGTTACACTGAAATATCTAGAGAAACTTTAGATAAGTACGCTTCAGATATTTCCAACTCAATTGAAGAGAATCATGAAAATTACACTGAGAATGAAAAACAGATTTTATTTTCATTACTCCATCATGAAGTGACAAACCGAGAAGTCCTTAAAGAGTTTTTAGGAAGTCAATTTGATTTTTCCTAATCTCGCGAAGGGTATTGATTTTTTGTGGAGTATCAATACCTTTTTTTATTTCCGAGAGTTTTACTATAACTTTTTTATAATTTCTAGCATTCCTAATCTCCTCCGCCAAGATGACGATTAGGAGTGCTATTTTGATTAAATGAAATCTGCTCATTTCATTTTCTCTCCTTTCAGCATTTTGTTTAGTCGATCATCGACATCTACCCAGCTGTCGTGCAAATGATATTTATCGTTGAAACTGTTAATGCCGATGTTGTGCTGTTCTGTATGATGTCTATGGCATAACGCAAGTACCTTATTATCTGTATGGTCTATTTTGCGTCTGTTGCGGCCTCTACCGACCGCATGATAATGTGCTAAATCACTGTGAGGCTTACCACATATTGCGCAGTTTCTGTTAACAGTAGCCCAATACAACAACGCTTTATCTTCTTTCAATAACATACTCGTTTCAACTTGCATCGGTATTTGGTGGCGAAATATAAACGCTACAATCAACTCTATCAATTCACTTGCCACTTTCATGCTGCAATTACTTAGACTTATTGGTTTGTAACCATTCATTATTTCTAGCTCGGCTTGAAATATACGTCTCGTTGACTCTACTGGTTCGCCCCAATGTAGTTCTATATCTCTACATAATGCGAATATCTTTTTACGTTGATCATTCGAAATTCTTTTGTTGTCGTGTACCTCTACATCTGCGTTTATCGAATAACCATTTTCTAAAAGTTCAATATGACTTTGCTCAAGTTTTACACCAGTAGCAACGACGGAGTATGTACCGTCGTTGTCCGCCTGGTATCTTGTAATCTGTTGCATTCAAATCACACCTTAAAATGCTAAATCTTGGTCGTCATATCCTAATGGGTCACTGCCTGCAAACGGATTACTTTGTTGAGACATTGGTGTTTGTTGCTGATTGTTGGAATTATTTTGTGTTTCTTCCGCTCTTTGTTCGTCTGTTTTAGGTGTTGGTTTATTAACTACTTCATCACCTTTATTCCAAACTTTGATATATGAAAGTTGCGCCATATAACGTCCTAGATTCTCTCTAAACTTCCATTTCACGACGATATTACAAAACTTATTAATAAGTTGATCAGTATCAAATGTTAAATCCGGTAAGTTTAGTTTGATTCCTAATCTACTCAATAATTCAATATATTGTTTTTCTTGGAAATCCTCTTGGAATGGTGGCACAAACTGATTATGGTTGAATTGTTTGCCCTCATTATTTTCGAATACAATTGTAAAATATCGATTTTCTTTATCGTTAAATTGAATCTCTTTTACTTTTACTGTAAATTCTCCAGCGCCTAAGAATTCGCCGCCTTTCATAAATGCTTCTTGATTTGTTTCTGTAATGTGTTGTGCTCTACCTGTGATTTTCATAATTAGTTACCGTCCTTTTAGCCTTTTTAGTTTCCGTTTCGAATTGCTTGTACTACTTGGCTTATGCATGGATTAACAAATTTTTTGTTTGTGATCGTTATTGATGGGGAATGTCTTATTTTCGTTTCAAATCTATCTGATGGCTCTGCATTTAAAACGTATCTAGCCTCACGCACACCATTTTCTTCGAATTCCTCTATCATCGCTCTAGCTAATACATCACTTTGAGAGGTAATAGCTTTTTTTATTTGTTCTTGAGCTTCGATAGTGATTGTGGGGTTGATTGTGCTGCCTTCATCATCTTTGTCTTTGTTTATGCCTTCGTGACCTGTAATGACAAAATGAAATTTATATTCTTCTTGCATCTTCGCAATTAATCGATACATACTTACAATACGTTCTGCAACTTCTCCCCAATCGTTAAACGTAGGCTTTTTAACCTTGTTTTTCATTACGTCATTAAGCGTCATATCCCTTAATTTTTGGATTGTTTCTATGACAACAACGTCGATTTGTTGTCCGTTAGATCTCATCTGTTCTAAAATTTTGGGCAAATAATTAATTACGTATACAAAGTGTTGGTAGTTTTCAATCGCTACATCTGAACCTTCATCAACAACGGTTGTCCCGTCCTCATTAATGTCAATAACAAATGCATTGTTATCTCTAGTCGCAAATGTTGTTTTACCAGTCCCGATTTTTCCATAGATAGCAAATTTGTAATATTTCTTTCTATTTTTTTGAGCTATATTGTTAATCTTTAATTTTTTCAGAATATCGATTTCACTTTTTTCTTCTGTCATCTATCTCACCCTCAAACTTCTAGTTTGCTTCACTTCTACACCTTTAATGTCTGCACCGTTTTTGATGTCATTGAGCAAGTCTTTTTTGTTTAACTTCGGCGCTTGTGACACCCAATATTCTTTAGGTATCAGCGATTCTTCGGTAACGTCTAAGCTCGGCGGATTGTTTGCGATACTGTAACTGTTCAGCGCCGTTTTGAACTTCTCTTTGCCTGTTGATTCCATTGCGAACTGCAATGATTCTTTAAGCCTGCTGATTCCGTTTTGGTTTGATGTCTTACGTTGACGTAGGCGTTTGATTTCTTCATCAATAGCGACGTTGTCAGCTTCCAGTGTTTTGATTACAGCTACATATCCGTCCGCTTTGTCCTCTAAAGCGTCATTGATGCTTTGTAGTGTCTCGATTAGCACAGTCTCATCACCTTGTTCAGCTATGAGGTCATAAACTTGTTGATACGCGTCTGTCAAATTAAATAGTGTCGTCAACGATTAACACCTCCTCTTCATCAGTAGTTTTTGGTGTGTTGAAATGAATCGATGGAATTTTATTATTCTCTTCTTCCAAATCCTTAATTTGAGCTTTAAGCTCGATATTTTCATCTTCTAAACGTTGAGCTTCATTTTTGTAAACCGCTCTTTCTGCGATGAGTTGGTCGTATCTTTCTAATGTGATTAACATTTTTTCGTTTTCCATGTTGATTCCTCCTAATTTTTAATTAAATGAGCCATAATTTTGTCTAAGTCGTCTGTTTCGTTTTCGATGTAGTCATACAACGCTGCACTAATAACCTCTTGCGCAATGTCTACATCTGAAATATCGGACACTTTCGTTTCTGCGATGACTCTGTATGTCATGTCAGTTACTTCAATCAAGATATAATCCTCTTCTCTTGTGACATGTTTACGGAATTTGAAGCCTTCAATTTCGATGATTCCTGAAAATTCTTCGCCATTCGGAAAATACATTGCTACTTCCTCCTAATCTGTTATAATTAGGTTGAAATTTATTCCAAATTTTTCAACCTCGACTGTTTGCTAACTGCCATTAGCATTCAGTCTTTTTTAATGCTTCGTACACATACTTAGTTAAGTTATACGTCACAGCTTCTGCTAGGATTACTATGAATAGCATTGTCGTGAAGTATACTTCTGCAAAAGCGAGTATTGTCGTTAGTACGATTGCGACTGATACGGTCATGAATATTGCTAGTATATGTTTGATGTTAATCACCTCCTTTGATTAAACCTTTTTCTTTCCAAATCGCCTCTGCAATTCCTGCATGCAACTGCAAATCAAATAGGATTTGCTGAATATGTTTTGGCATTTTGTTCCCCTCCTAAATGTGACCAAAGTTTATATTTTCAAGACGTTCGCTAATACTTATCAAGGTATCCTCTAAAAAAGATTCTCTAGTTTGTTCTATGGTGTAAATTTTTCCGTTATGTTCGATTTTTCTTTCAAACTTAGAGGATTCATCTGTTGTTAATGCCGTGCTTATCTCATATGAGACCTCACCTAAAATTTGTTGAATGATTGCTAATTTATCGTTCGCGTTCAATTTTATTCCTCCTAGATTTCAAATTGACTTACATCAACGCCGTACTTGATTGCTAAATTTTTGATAACTGCGATGTAAATTTCAATTAATCTCGGTTCGTCGTTAATGACATCTAGCTTCGTCAGTTTATTGATTTGTGATTTTGTTGCACCATTCGCTAACATTTTGCCCTTTCGATTTTGCATGCGTATTTTTAAATTGCAACGACCTTTTTCCTCTAACGCTTTATATGCTTCGCTCTTAACTTTCTTGTGCATATCTCCGCCGCCAAGATGTTGAGCGATAGCAGCTAAAATTTTGTTAGTATCGTTACGCCAGTTTTTCGTTTCAATCCCTACAATATGACGAATGCCAGTAACTTCACTTTCAATGCGCTTGTTAAATGCTTGTTGTTCCTCTTGAATTTGAACAAACATTTTAATCGCTTCTAATTGAGTAGTAGGTGCGTTGATTTGAGATTGTTTCTTTATGTGCTCTTGCATTTCATGAAACGCATCTACATAAGTTGCTGTGAATAAAATTCCTTTAGATCCTGTCATCTTATTTGCTACAATGTCACAACCTTTTCTAGTGAGTAAGTAACGTTTATATGACTGACTATTTCCGCCGGTATAAGTTGATTCTTCGAAATAATTAGCAGGGTCCAAGTTTGGACTTTGCAAAATTACACTTTTATAATTTTCTATATCTCTTATTAAGTGTTTATGTTCCTTGCCTAACATTTCCGCAACTTCGCGACTGTCTACATAAAATTCATTGTTTTGTTCTATCACTTGTAATTCTTGCATTGTTATTCCTCCTTTAAGTTGGATTTGGTTCTTTGTGCATTTTTGGAACTTGTTTAATAAAAAAATATTCTGGAAACAATTCTTGAATAGGAATCTGAAGTGCTTTAGAAAAAATCATAGCTTCATCTAAACTAATCGGGATTTCTCCGCGTTCTCTTTTTCCGTATTGTTGACCGGAAACACCTATTAGATTTCCCATATAGTCTTGATTTTTTTTAGCTGCTTTGCGAAAGCTATATAAATCTTTGTGCATTTTTGGAACACCTCCTAAAAACAATACTAAACCTATTGTTCCAAAATTGCAAGTGTTTTTAACATATTTTTTTTACTCTACACATCAAATTATGTTTATGTTGCATTTTTGGAACTTTAGGCATATAATGAAGTTACAAATTTCAAAATACGTTTAAAGGAGATAAAAAATGACTTCATTTTCTTCGAATTTAGAACGACTTATGAACAAAAGAGATATGAGTGATAGTGATTTGGCTGCCTTAGTAGATGTGAATCGCACAACTGTTACAAGGTGGAGGAAAGGTATTAGAAGTCCTAAGTTAGACAAGTTACCTGAAATTGCTAATGTTTTTGGAGTCGAACCACTAGATTTAATTAGTGAATCAAACAATCAAGAGGTCATAGCTAAAATCAATGATGTTTCTTCTCAACTCACACCTCCACGCCAAAAACGTGTACTAGATTTCGCTACTGAACAACTAGACGAACAAAACAGCAAAGTCTTACATATAAATTCGAATAACATAGTTTCAGAAGAGGTCGCTGTTTATGGCTATGCTTCAGCAGGCACTGGAGAAACGTTGATTGATGGTGTCGAGTTCACAACACAATACAATGGACATATACCTAACCACGACTTTGCATTGCAAGTAAATGGTGACTCTATGGAACCTATGTTTGAGGATAAAGAGATTATCTTTATCGACAAAACTAAGCAAATCAACAGTGGCCAAATTGGTATCTTTGTTATTGATGGTGAAGCTTATTTGAAAAAGGTATTTATCAGTGATAAAGGTATACGTTTGGTTTCGTTGAACTCAAAATATCCTGATTTACATTTTGATAGTAGCCACGACATTAAAGTGGCAGGAAAAGTTATATTGTAGGAGGAAGACACATGACTGAAGTGCAACGTTTAGAAGATGATGGGACTGAAATGGTTCCTATCTACACATTAGAACAATTAGTATATAGAGTTAAAAACAATCTACCTATTACTAAAAAAGAAATAGATGAATACAATATCGAGCGTCCTTGTGACGCTTTATATAAAAACAATTTTTAAGGAGTGTAAAATATGAAGCGATTAATATTTTTATTGTTTGCTAGTATTTTAGTTTTAAGTGCATGTGGAAACGACAAAAAAGGAAGTGAAACAAAACAAGAAACTAAGGTGAATGAGAATAAACCACAATTCACAAATGATACTTTAGTTATAGATGACGCGGTATTGAAAATCAAGGATACTTTTATCGTCAATGATAAAGATAGTGGTAAAAAGTCCGTTGTTTTTAAATACGAAGTTAAAAGCAAATCAGGTAGAGAAAACGTAGCGCCAAACACTATATTTATGGCTGGATTTACAGTTCTTCAAGATACAGAAAACTCAATAGCGGAACTAGACGCTGGCACAACGCCTAATACAGGCGATTACGAAGAATGGTCAAAACACGCCTATGACACTATTAAAAGAGGAAAAACAGCTAAAGGTATTATGGGGTACGAGCTTCAAAACGACAATAAAGTAACATTGAAAGCAACTAAGGGTGTTGGTGGTAAAAAACTAGGAGAAAAAGTAATCGACCTATCCAAGTTAAAAACGGTTGACTACTCAGCTGTAAACGATATTACTGATGAATTGAACGGCTCGAATGACCAAAACATAACATCGTCAAACGATAGCGAAAGTCAAGTAAATACTCAGGATCAAGTCGTTTATAAAAACAACGACGTTGCAACTAGAGTTGATGATAACCAACCGAAAGGTGAAAAAATACCACAAAATGGCGTGGGTGGTCATCCGTCCCTTTATGACAACAGTGTGCCAAAACCATCAGAAAACAATGTGAAAACTGATGAGAATGGCGACGAATACTACGACGCGACAAATGAATAATTTTTGGGTAGCAAGTCTACCCTTATTATTTTTTGCAAATTTTTAGGAGTGATAGTGATGAAAGTAGCGATTTACACAAGAGTAAGCACACACGAACAAAGTTTACACGGCTTTTCGATTGAAGAACAAGAGCGCAAACTTAAACAATTTTGTGATATAAATGATTGGAATGTTTATAAAATATATACAGATGCAGGATATTCGGGTGCAAAAAGAGAAAGACCAGCTTTAAACAAACTCATCGAAGAAATTAATGAATTTGATTTAGTATTAGTATACAAATTGGATAGATTAACTAGATCTGTCCGTGATTTATTGGATATATTAGAAATTTTAGAAAAGAATGATGTGTCGTTCAGAAGTGCGACGGAGGTTTACGATACATCTACGGCTATGGGGAGGTTATTTGTGACTCTTGTCGGTGCTATGGCCGAATGGGAACGAACAACAATTCAAGAGCGGACCTTTATGGGTAGACGTGCAGCTGCTCAAAAAGGATTAATCAAAACAACTCCTCCTTTCTTTTATGACCGCGTAGACAACAAGCTTATACCTAATGAATATAGCAAAGTTTTACGCTTTGCGGTTGATGAAATTAAGAAAGGTACAAGTTTAAGGGAAATCACAATCAAGTTAAATAACTCTAACTATAAAGCTCCTATCGGCAATCGGTGGCACAGAAGTGTGTTAAGAAACGCTTTAAAAAGTCCTGTAGCACGCGGGCATTATTGTTTTAGTGATGTATTTATTGAAAATACACACGAACCCATTATCACTGATGCAGAATATGAAGAAATAAAAGAACGCATCAGTGAAAGAACTAACAGTGTAGTAGTAAAGCATATTTCAGCGTTTAGAGGAAAATTGGTTTGTCCGACATGTGGAAATCGATGTACTTTAAATACTAATAAGCATGTAACGCAAAAAAATGGGACGTGGTATTCTAAACATTATTATTGCGACAGATGTAAATATGATAAAAGTGTTGAAAATTTCAGTTTCAGCGAAGAAGAAGCGTTAAAACAATTTTATACTTATATAAGCAATTTCGATTTAACTAATTACGAGGTAGAAACGAATGAAGAGAAAGAACAAGAAATTGAAATTGATATAGATAAAATTAACGAAGAGCGCAAAAGATATCATATATTATTTGCGAAAGGTTTAATGCGAGAAGATGAACTCACACCTCTTATTAAAGAATTAGACGATATGGTAGCAGTTTATAATAAGCAAAAGAAGGAGAACGATAGGAAAGTATATGATTATGAGCAAATCAAAGACTTTAAATACTCATTACTTGAGGGTTGGGAAAGAATGGATCTAGAATTGAAAGCTGAGTTCATCAAAAGAGCAATTAAATCTATTAAAATTGAGTATATTAAAGGGGTTAGAGGCAAAAAACCCAATTCAATAAACATTCTAGATGTTGATTTCTATTAATTGGGGGTATGTCTTACTTATTAGCGTACCTAATCCACCAATCGTGCCGGCATAACCGATACCTAACACAAGTGAACGTTCAAACTTTTGAATACTTTCTTCACTGTCCGCTTCGGTTTTCAGTGCATTGGCCTCTTTAATAATCGCTAAACCAATCGGAATCATAATCATTACCGCAGCTGTGTTCGACACAAACATCGATAAGCCACCTGTTGCGACCATAAAGCCAAGTAAAATGCGCCCTGTACTCGTACCAATACTGCTAATAATCGTGAGCGCAATTCGTGTATGTAAATCCCAACGTTCCATCGCAATGGCCAAAATGAAGCCACCTAAGAATAAATAAATAATGTCATTCCCATATTGCGCGGATACGGTCGCACTGTTCATGACGTGTCCTAACGGTAACAGGACAAGTGGTAATAAACTTGTCGCTGGAATTGGGATGGCTTCTGTAATCCACCAAACCGCAATCCATGCTGTTATCGCTAAGACGTAAACCCCTTTAAAAGATAAATCATCTGGTCGGACAAAAAGTAAAATCAATGCAAAAAGAAGTGGTCCGAGGACGAGTCCAATTGCTTGAGCTAATGTGTATGACGGATCTTTCTTTTTGTCAGTAAAAAAAGTTAACAATCTTGATTCGTTTGGACTGTTCATGATGTGCCCCCCCTTTGTTTACAATAGAACATCCCAAATTGTATTAATTTTTTAAATAGTATAGCATATTTAGCAATTAAGTATCTAGAGCAAGTTAAGCGCTTTCTTTTTTAAGACTTATGAAAAATTTTAAAAACTATCCACATTGTCTATAATTAAAATATAACTCAATCATCATTTTAATCTTTTGTTGTGATATATGATAAATGGGGT
>NZ_PPQH01000028.1 GCF_002902385.1 Staphylococcus intermedius NCTC 11048
ATTGTATAGTTATGACGTTGATAGTATAACGTTTTACTCGCAAATCCTACACCACCACCAATATATATGATATTGTGTTTCTTGGTGTCAGGAAAACCGCCACCATCTTCAAAAAGTCTACCGCCATGAGTTTCTTTAAAACCAATTAACCATTTTTCATAATAATTATGATAAAAATCTTTAATACACGATTCAAGGCTCTCGATAGAAATGACTTCATCTTCAATAGAAATTTGGAATGACACTTCAGTTCCCACTTCTATACATTCTCTATATACAGGCATTCCTACATCCTTTTTATTAATATCAATTTTTTGATAGATGCTAAGGTAACGCTCCTCAATAGGCAACGAGTCACTCACTTTAATTTTGCTATAATAGTTTTTGTCATCTTCGTTATTGTATTTTGCGACAATCATTGTTTTAAGTGCACCTTTAAGCGAACTACCAGGTATGTATACCTTTTTTTGGCCATCTCGCACCATTAAATGAATATCATTAAGACCTTTTTTACTATTTTTTTGATTCTCTTTTTTTCCTAGGTTCACACGTTGGCTAAAACTCACAAACTTATGCCATTCTGATTTTTTTACCTTTTGTTGGTCTAGAAAAAACTTCAATGTACTCTCTCTGAAATTTTTAGTTGGATTTTTCAAAAAATCTAAATATTTATTCAATAAATTTTTACCTTTTAAATACTGAATGAATTTAACTTTATCTACTACATGAACCGTCGATTGGTAATAGTCATGAATATACTCATGTTTCGTCCGTATCGACCCATCACCAATATGAACTGGACCTAACATTTTTAGTTTGACTTCATACGTTTTAATTCCCATAATCACACCTCCAACCACAGTGGTTTCGCATATCGAAAGATTGGATGATTCCCTTTATGACCCACATCAAAAATACCACCTTTAAAAGGCGTCAAAAATACAGAACCTGCCGCAAAGCTATAAAAATCTTTTTTCTTAACAAGTTGTTCTTCATATGTCGTTGATTGAATAAATCCTGATCGCTTTTTAAGAATATATCTTGCACCGTTACAAGTTTCCATTATTTCTTCATCAGTCGCCATTGCTGTAGTCAATAAAACATGTTGATTCCCTTTTTGATTCAATAGCTCTTCCATGACACTGTCTTTAATTACTTCAATATAAAATCTTCCATAACCCGCACTTCGTTTTCCACCTAGCCCCGAAAACTGTAAGGCATTTAAGGTCTTTTCTAAAAATATCATCGTCTTTTCAGACCCTCGTGCAATAAAGTACAATCCTGCATCTTCTTCAAAAGTAAAAGTCCCCACTGAATAAGGTTCACTTTCTGCTTCTGGATTCATACTTTGCGCTAATAATGATACTTTTGTTTCAAGTGCATAGTGACCTACATTGAAAATCTCATTCAAATCTTTGGCATCTTCAGCATCCAATTCACCTTTAACGAATTGAAGATAATGATAAATAGGGATATATTTCAATTTTTTGAAATCTTTGTGATGACCTTCTTCTTTCGATTCAATTTTGATTAATGGCTTTGGTAAATACAATAAATCATTAACAAATGGAAATGTGTCACTCAAGATCAAATCATCACACAACCATTCTTGACTCTGACCTAATTGTAAATTTTCAATAAACAATGCACTAAATAAGGTGTCAGCTGAGATTGTCATTTCGCCATCTGATAATCTTCTATTGCCAAAATGTACAGCTGTTTGAAAATGTAATTTAAATATTTTCATGACCACACGGATCACCTACTTCAACTGTAGATGACTACTATCATAATCACCTACTACCGTTTCAATATGAAAGTCCTTAAATAAAACGCGTCCATTTCCTCTCGTTCCACCGCCACCGAGATAATCATTTTCTAGTAAAAGAATACCTTGCTTAATATTATCAAAATCCGTCGTCACTTCGTCTTCATTTTCAAGATTATAGATAAATATAAAGTCAAACTCAGATCCTCTAGTTACACGTTCGATTTGTCGTGGCATCGCCACTGCCGTCAATCGATCTATTGAATTTTCAAATTTAGTTTCAGTGTATGACACATCATTTTCTGCAAACCATTGGCGTGATGCTTCAGAATAAAATGCATCAGAAATTTGAAGACGTGCTTTTCTAATGTTTCCTTTTTCGCTAGATCCAAATAATCTCAATAATACTTCTGGGTCTTCATTGGGTGATGTTTGTTTCATTTTAAGGCCAAAGTTTTTAGCTAGCAGGCTTCTCATTTTCCCTTTAATTGAACTACCTGGAATAATCGGCAACTTTGTTTGTAAATCTCTAACCACCGGAGAATCAACGGCACCTATCATGCTCACTTCTCCTCCTCCCCCAATATGAAGACCTGTAACGACTTCTATTTTTCCTGAAATTTTAATCTTTGAATACATATTAATCCTCCCCTTGATAGAATTTAGCGTATGCAACTAGTGCCTCAAAGTATTTACAATAGTTCAGAAAATATTTTTTAGATTTCTTTTTAATTGCTTTATCGATTATTTGTATCATGAATGTTTTCTGTAAAAATATATCCACGCTCTGTTCTCTAGCAGCTTCATAGTAAAACTTAACTTTCAAATACTCTAGTTCATCTAAAAAGTCATCTGAAAGCAATTCACTATTAGTATTAAACACAATCGTGTATAAGCGATTCACTTGTTCCAACAAGCTACGAAGTTTACTACTCGTTAAACCTTCAAAAATCTGTTGTTTTTTACTATTTTCAACATTTTTAGTATTGTTTTTAATCACATCATGTGCAAATTTCAAATCAATATGAATACCATTTTTTGTTTTAGCTAAAATCATTTCCGTTAAACCTCCCTTGTTTGGTAAATATAATATTCAAGTGCTGTAATCAAGTATTCTTTTTCTTTAGCATCATGAGCCCATTTAAAAATTTGACCTGTAAATTCATCAGACATACGACTACGCGCTAGTAGATACGCTAATCGTGCGACATTGATTGTGTCGCCCTCTCTCAATAGCTGTAATATTTTATATAAAAAAGCTTTACCGTGATGTTCTTCATTTTTAAAAGCTTCTTTTAATAAGACATATTTGCTCCCCAATATATCTTCTTTTAATATACGCCATGGATACACTTTTTCTTCTACCCACAGTGCCACTTGATTTTTATCTCCAATTTTAGCCGCCTCTTCTAAAATACCTGTTTCGAAAGCCATTTTTGAAACTGGGTACTTTGCATTATAAATACCAATGCCTGCTGATAACGTCAATTTGCCTAAAGTAAACGCGTGAAACTTATCATTGATAGAAATGCTTGCTTCAACAATGTCGTCCCAAGCACCAATAAGAAACAAATCATCTCCACCAGAATAAATACTTGTTATTTGATATCCTTCTAAAATTTGGTTGAGTTCATATTTAAAGAATAAAGAAAGCTGTCTAGACAAAGTAGCTGTACGTGATAAAGAATTATACCTATCGTCTATACCTGAAATGAAAGCCATGCCTAAATTATCAATATCTGCTCTCAATACGCCTAAACGCTTAATGCCTATATCTCTATCAGCGTAACTACCGATACCCTTACTTTTAGTTTCCGGTTGCTTACTAGAGAAGTCATAGTCACACATCCATAAATTTGTTGATACGCCTGTACCAATATGCGGATTATTTTTACTATAAATCTGAACTGTGGCATCCTTCCTCATTATATTTTCGGCTTCTTTTTGATTAACTACAGAAATATATTTTCCAAATGGCATCTTTAAAACACCTTTATCAGATAATATGAAAAATGATTTGTCCCTTAAATCATTAGAAACTTGAATGATGCTTTCACATACAGAACAGCGCCCGTTTTCATTGATATTCCTATCACTTCTTAAACATTCTTTACATTCTCTATCACCAAACGTTTGTTTATTATTTAAATTTCTAATATCTGATGCATCATATTTTTGTGCTTTTGCAGTTGATAGTTTTTGGCTCAATTGTTGCCAAATTTGCTTATACTGATTATCGATATTCATTAATGCATTACCACTACAACTTTGATATGCTACAGAAACAGACAAATCGATACCAAACTCTTCAATAAACCATACTTTCATTTCTTTTTGAAAGTCTACAATGATACTTTGGACTGATTTTGTATTCGGAAGTATCAAGTATGTATGGCCCCCACCTGTATACAGTAAATTAGCTCTACTTAAATGAAGTCGCTTGAGTAATTCATCGACTATGACCTCTAACATAAGTTCTAAGTAAAAACTACGTGACCTTAAACTCTTAAGCGCATTTGAACCACTGATGTTATATATAAAACTTTGTATCCCGCTCATATCCATACTCAAAATAAGGAATGCTTCCTTTTCATAAAAAGCTTTTGTTTTGTTATAATTTGAAAAAAGTTCTTGTTTATAGTTAGTCCTATTCTGTTCGTTTAAAAAATCATAAACACACGTCGCAATGGCAGCAGTAATTCGACTATGATCATATAATGAGACATCTATTAGTTGCTCTTTATTCGTAGAGCTAGGGATATATTGCCACAAACTTTCTGTCCATTTAAGCAATGATGCAAAGTGCGCTTCATCATACTTCAACCTATTATCTAAATCGTACGCCATATCTTTCATTAATGTGTTATAGTGGCTACTTGAATATTGACTATTCCGTACACTCGGATATTCAACATAACTTTCCTTGTTAAACTTATACTTACCTTGTTCTGACTCACCGTTATTACCATTCACTATATTAAATACACTATATAATGGAGTGAATTTATCAAAATTAAACCTAAATTCTGTTGAGTCGTTCTCATCACCTTCTTCAACCAAATCTCTTCGGTCTAAACCGCTAGCAATATTGTCAGCAATGTATGTAATGTAAGCCAAACTATCATCTTCTACATGTGCAGTTTTCAATTCTTTATAGTGATGATATTTCACATTCTCCAACAATTTTTCATCATTAAATTCTGCAAATTGCTCCAAAAATTGATACCCCAGTTTAGAATGCGTTCCTTTCGCAAATGTGTGTGCATTACTTCTATAAATAACTTTACCAATATCATGTAGTAAAGCCCCGTACATGAGAGTTAATTTGTTATCCATTTCTTTACCACCCTATAAAAAAATCAATTCTGGTTCTTTCACACGTTTCCTTTTAACTTCTTTCCCAAGAATCGTCACCTGATTATAATTTACTTCATCAGGAAGAACATAAAGTGTAATTACCCCTGTATCTGGAAGTTCTTTTTTTAAAATATCTAGTACTTTCTCTTTTCTCAGGGAATTACTAATATATCGTTCATAAAGACTCCACTGTTTCCTATTAAATCCTAATTCTAGTAACCTTTGTCGGTATTGATTTGCTTTTTTACGATCTTCTTTGGTTTCCCTCGATAAATCAAAGCATACTAGTAAGTACATCAAACACCCACCTCAATCATTTGCGGTAATAATAAGTACTTAGCACTATTGTTTTATAGCACTGATTTAAAGAGGAAGTTGTCAATTTAACGCTATCCAATAGTTTCATTATCTTTTTATCAACAATGCAAGGTTCATATAAAACTCTTATTAATGCTTTCTTTTCTTCGAGGCTAAAAACCTGGATATTATCTTTAAATATTAGTTCATACACTTTACTATCTATAAAAGGACGATAAACTTCGATAAGATCATCCACAAGATTAAATGGATTCTCAAGGGACTGATGCTTGATTCCTAAACTCATTTCATAACCGTGAAGCGCTAATTCCTTTTTAATAAAAGATCTCACTACGGCATATCCATAGTTAAGTCCCGCATTAATCGCATCATCAAATCTACCTCGTTTAAAATCCGGACCATATAAATGGTTAAAATACACTCTAGCAGCAACAGCTTCTCTATTCGTTACATCTCTTCCTCTCACCTCTTTGGTAAGCGCTTTCATGTATTGCGTGATTTGACTACGCTGTGTATTGTTTTCGAGACACATTGCTTGATTTAATATTTTACACACAACAATTTTCTTCCAAATTCTATCTTTTGACTTGGCAGAAAACTGTAACTGGGACTGTATCCTTTGTAATCTTTTAACCATGCCAAAATTAGAAAGGATTTGTGTTACAGGAGAATGCTTATAATCACAGAAAAGAATAGCAATATCATTTTCAATACATTTTAAAATCAAATTTTGTGAAAAATAACTTTTATGACTATCAAATATCAGCGCTTCAACATCATCTAATAAAAAATATCGTTCTGTTTTATCTATAATATTCTTAAATTTGATACTTTCTCCTTTTACACTGACAAAATGATGATTTTCAACGTAAATGATATCTTTCACCATTACACCTCCTATTTAAAAACAAGAACAATGTTCAGTGAGTGATTACTTCAATTCCATTTTAATACCTTTTATGCCGTCTACTATTTCTTCAAAACCTTCATTTAATAGCTAACGTATACATTTTAAATAGATATGATTAAAAATTATGTTTATAAATACATGCATACAAATGTATACGCACCCATTTTATCGCATAAATTGTTAATTAAATTTTACAACATTCCTTTGTTTACAACAATAGAATTTAGAATTTTTTGTTATTTTTTAAACCTTGTAACTCACCTTCAATATTCTTTTTATTTTTCAATATACTACACACCATAACTTCTCTTTAAAAGCACTTTTTAATATTTTAAATGATAAAAGTTCCCTCTTATGTCGGGGTCTCTATTCGCTTGGAGTTGTTGCGCAAATATAAAATCTCACACTGCCGTTCTCGTCCCCTTATATCGGAGGCTCTATTCGATTTGATACAAAATACGAATACAGAATTAAACTTTTATGAGTTCTCGTCCCCTTATATCGGAGGCTCTATTCGATTAACACTTTACAGCCTCGAGCCTTTCAAAGAATATAGCGGTTCTCGTCCCCTTATGTCGGGGTCTCTATTAGATTTATATGGTTTTAATAAATATCGTGCTAAATGGTTTGGGTTCTCGTCCCCTTATGTCGGGGTCTCCATTAGATTAGATAAAAACTATAAATATATTAACGAGATTGCGCAGGTTCTCGTCCCCTTATGTCGGGGTCTCCATTAGATTGCAACATCAAAAAATCACAGTGAAAATTTGGAGGAATGTTCTCGTCCCCTTATGTCAGGGTCTCTATTCGATTTAAATTAATTTACACATGGATCAATGCAGATAAACGTTCTCGTCCCCTTATGTCGGGGTTTCTATTCGATTTGCGTATTAAAGCGTTACAATTTGTGAAATACCAAGGTTCTCGTCCCCTTATGTCGGGGTCTCTATTCGATTAGGATTACGATTACAGAGAGTTGTTTGAAAACAGGTTCTCGTCCCCTTATGTCGGGGTCTCTATTCGATTACTGAAAATGAAAAACTGGTAAAACAGTATAAAAGTTCTCGTCCCCTTATGTCGGGGTCTCTATTCGATTGGTACTAGACAGAATGATTGCTAAAGGAGAAAAATAGTTCTCGTCCCCTTATGTCGGGGTTTCTATTCGATTTGCCGTGGTAATTTTCAATAATTGTTAGGACGTCCCGTTCTCGTCCCCTTATGTTGGGGTTTCTATTCGATTGGTCAGCTTTGAAAACACCTTGATAGCGGGAATAACAGCGTTTTTACCTTGCCTTGAATTGAGACAAACTAAACATTAAATCGCCCCTTATTGTCCAATTTTTAGACATTTTAATTTTAGCCAACTATAAATAACTCAAATTACATCATCGATATTATACAATAAACAATCAACAATTCATATCATATTCCATCCATACTTTTTAATGAAGAATCCTAACCCAGCACTCCCCTAAGA
>NZ_PPQH01000029.1 GCF_002902385.1 Staphylococcus intermedius NCTC 11048
GTAAAAGCACTAGGCTCACTTTTTTCAAATACTTTACTATTATTTGTATCTACTATTATCTCAATATTATCTTTATTTTTAAAAAATAAAGGACTATTTTCAATATCGTAATCAATATGTTTAAAAAATATTACTTCATTCTTATTTTCTTCAAAATGAGAAATCATTTTTTCTATTCTATCAATCCTTTCTTGAAAATTACCTTGTTCTACAAACCCTTTTTGCAAATCCAAAACTACTAAAGCTTTATTCATATGCTATACACCCCCAATTTTTAAAATGTCATATTAATAAATTCCTTTAAAATATTTATTACAGTATGGATCAATTATCTCTTGTACGTTCATTTTTTTCTCTCATTAATTGTACATAACCTTTTGTTTCAATTTTTGAATTGATAAATCCAAACTCTGTCTCTGTTTCTTTTACAAAGGAATCGTAATCATCTTCAGAAAAGTCGCCTAAGATTTCAACTTCAATATAATATCCAAGCTCTCCAACTACGTCAGCGTTTACAGTTCTGGTTTCTTCAAGATTAGTATATGATTTTCTATCTTTGTCAATAGTCATGATATTAGAGAAACCAGCATCTAGAATATTTTTTACAAAATCCATTTGTTGCGATTCTAATAAAATCTCATCTTCCGTCCAGAAACCTGGTTTCACTGTATCTTTCCTAGTAAAAATACCTGATGTAGAATCATTTTCTTGACGAAATCGATAAATAAAGCTCCCCTTAACATCTTCTTCAGTTTCTTTTCCACGCGCTTTATAATACTTATCTATTTGTCTATTCTTTGATTTAAATTTATAATTTTGATCTAAAAATTCAATCACTTTAAGATAATTATCTTTATCAGCAATTGAAAACCTAACTTCTAATTCTTTCATTAAATTTCTCCTTTCAACTCATTAAAAGCAAATGAAGCTACGACAGTATTTATTTAACATTTACACCTCTAGAACATACACACGCTATCAACTCCATCAATTTTTTATGATTTTGCTCTATCCATCGTTCAGAACGATCAACTTGTGTTCCATACATTTCATCTTTATCTATCGCATGTAAACTGAAATTTATGCCATCAATTCCTGATTCGATTATTTTGTCAATGACGCGTTTATTACAACAAATAGAAGTCATTTTGACGATAAATCCATTTTTCTTAAATTTTCTGAATATAAAGTCAACTTTAGTATGCAAACTAGCTTGCCCCCTGTCAAGTGAATCTCAGAAATATTTAATTCTTTAGTAACTTCAAGAAAATCCGAGAAAAATATTTTATCTAAAAAGCCAACATTTTGTATAAGCTTCTGATTTGCTATTACCGGTTCCTTCATTGTGACACCACCAACTGTTCCAGTTACAGCTATCTATAATTTTTATTCTAATACTGTTCAATGGTGTACGAACAAAATCTTCTTTTGCTTTTATAAAATCTAATATACTCAACACAACTCCTTATTTTTTTCGCATGAAAATTTTGACTATCCATTTTGATAAACTGGCAAACAATAAATAAATGAATTATCATCATATGATTGAACTTAAAATAATGCTCCGATGATATTGAATAGAAATATTAAAATTAAAAACAATGTTGAAATCATAGCAGACCGCTTGAGTGATAACTTACCTGTTGCATGTCATAGCAACATGAATAAATAGCTTTGAAGGGTAAGTTTTAAATCAAACGCAGCTAAAATTTGATTGCCTGCATTAAATACGTTTAAACTTAAAATATTATAGTCTTCCGGGTTTAATCCAAATAAAAATTGAATGATAGCGACGATTAAAGTGACAACATTTATGACCAATACGAGTAATACTGCTCCGGAAAATAAACTTTTAGCGCTCGGTTTGGTTTTCAATATTTTAGCGACTACCAAAGACAAAATAAAGAAAAATAACATAGAAAATAGAACAGTAAATCCTACTGTAATAGAGAAAATAGTTCGATTGATGATGAGTGCGCTATGCTGATCAACACCTTCAAAAGATAAAGATTTTTCATCAGATAATGCTTGTGAAAATAACTGACCAGACAACATACCAAACAGAACTGCGATAAGTAAGTTAAGTGCCCATCGAGTAGATGACCTTTTTTTATAAAAATCATAGTATAAAGGCCATTTTTTGATATCCAATTTAAATCTCTCCACCGTTTCTCATATTGTATGTACGCTATATCCAATCAACACAACAAGTGGCCAGCATATTACCAACAATAATTGACTATATGATACAAAAAATCCGAGACTTTTCGCCATATGTAACGAAAGCCTCGGATTTTTTCTCAGTTTATTTTATTGTTATTTCTTTGATTCAGGTAAGGCAAGTTGGAAGTTTACGCCATATTTATCTTGAACCCACGCAAATTCACGATATTGCGGTGGCATTGCTGTTTTTGGCATTAAAATCGCGCCACCATCCTTTAAACCATTGTATAATGTATCCATTTCAAATTGATCTTTCACTGTGACATACAATGACATCGCTGGGTTCATTTCAATCTCTGTGCCATTCATATTATCGATGGCCATAAAGACTTGACCGTTCAATGTAAAAATAGAATGTTGCACTTTACCTGCTTGTTCTGGAATCGTGTCATCGTATTTCACCATTGTGATGATGTCGCTGTCTTCAAATAATGACGTATAACGTTTGATGGCTTCTTCAGCTTCACCATTAAACATTAAAAACGTTGTAATTTTAGGTATTTTCATAACCTATCCTCCTCAAATGTTAAGAGATACGTTCACAATACACGATGTTGTTTTGTTATACTGTGGCAATTTTATTTCTGTCTCTATTTGATTCTCTTTTGTTTTTTGCTTTCACTCTATATTATAACCGGTTACAATAGTGTTAAATCATTTTTGGAGGTTATTTTATGATTAGTATCAATTTATTAATTCCTCTTTTAGTTTTTCTATTGATCTTAGTTGGCGGTTGGCTCTTTTTACGCTGGTATTTAAAATAATCCGTTCATTGGCTTAAATGACATGACTAACACTTAACTAAAATGGCGTATTATTGAATCATTTTCTTCTCAGCCAATGGGTCTTAGTAACATTTCAATGAGTAATTCCCCACATAATTAATCTTGTTGCCAATTGCTATCATAGGCTTGCGTTCCTGGGGCTGTTCTGTCCCTTCAACTCAATTCGGCTTGATTGAAGTTCGCCCGAATTGAAGCCGAATTGGATTTTGGGAGCAGTACAGAAATCTCATGTGCAACAAAGATTTCGTCGTACTGCCCCCGCAAGGCTGACGAGACTTCTCAAAAGCATGCGTATTGAGAAGTCAGACAGCCACTGCGTGAAACAGTAGCCGCTATCAAAGTTAAAACACGACATATTGTTTTTAACTATATCCCTCAGGATGTCAGCCTTCTAGCCAATCTCACATCAAATGCAGTCACATAGGGCAAGTTTCGAAAATGAAGATACCTTAACTTTTATGTACAATTCATCTTTATTTTTGACTGTTTTAACATCATTAATCGTTATATGTCCATAAAAGGATAGGGCCTGGGAAAACTTAATGTCCCAGGCCCTCTTCCAATATTTACTTAAAAATATTTGTAATCAATCCTAAAATCATGTCATATATTTTTAAACACACACTACTATTAAGATGAATATGTGATTAACAATAATTAGCACTTGTCTTGAGGTGTTTCAATGCAAATAATAACAAGATTGCAAACTGTTCATTTCACACTTAAGAACGATAACCTGTTGGATTGCGAATCAGAGCGAGACTCCCGAGGGATCAGACGCAGCCGAAAATCCAATTTGGCTCCATCAAGTGTACACTAAAATCAAGCCAAATTTAGTTGAGGCAAGTCCCCTGGGAACGCGAGCTCATGATAGCAATCAGCATAATACCATTGAACAAACAAGATCTACTTTTTAATGAAATGTATAACAGCTTCTTGTTGTGCTTATAATTGATTACGCCATTCGACTAATGTTTGAATGTCTGCCTCTGATATTTTACCTTCTTCACGTGCCACTTCGATCAATTCGTCATAGTGACTTAAAGTATAGAAAGGGACACCTGCAGCTTTAAACGTCTCATCAGCTTTATTTAAACCGTAAGTAAAAATAGCAACGACGCCTAACACTTCTGCACCCGCTTCTTGTAATGCTTCAACAGCTGTAATTGAAGAGCCCCCTGTTGAAATCAAGTCTTCAATAACCACAACTTTTTTACCTTCACTGCGCGCGCCTTCGATTTGATTTTGTTTGCCGTGACTTTTACTTTTCGAGCGAACATAGTTCATCGGTAAGTTCATTTTGTCTGAAATGTAAGCCGCGTGTGGAATGCCGGCAGTTGCTGTGCCTGACACGATTTCTACTTCAGCAAAATGTTGTTGAATCAGTTCGATTAAGCCGTCACGAATGGCTGTACGTACTTCCGGATAGCCGAGTGTGACACGGTTATCACAATAAATAGGTGATTGAATGCCTGAACTCCACGTAAACATCTCATTCGGTGATAATGAGACAGCTTCAATATCTAATAATGATTTAGCGATTAATTTTGACATGCATTTAACCAACTTTCTTTAATTTGATGATAACTTTGTACTGGATGGTCGCTTTGTGTAATCGGACGACCTACAACGATATGTGTCGAACCGAGTTGACGTGCTTGCTCGGGTGTCGTGATACGTTGTTGATCGTCTTTCGCACTGTTTGCTGGACGAATGCCTGGTGTGACTTTTAAGAAATCTGCACCACAATGTTCACGAATCATGGCAGTTTCTAACGGCGAACATACGACACCATCTAAGCCGGCTTGTTTTGCAAGTTGTGCATAGTTTAATACAGCCTTTTCCATTGATGTTTGGATGTTTTGCTCATCATGCAATTGTTGTTCAGATGTGGAGGTCAATTGTGTGACAGCGATGATTTTAATGTCTTTATTATGTCGTCGTAACCCTTCCACTGCACGTTGCATCATGACTGTACCACCCGCTGCATGAACATTGACGAGGTCCACGTTCAGTTTCGCGAGCCCTTCCATTGCTTTACCGACCGTATTCGGAATGTCGTGCAATTTTAAGTCTAAAAAGATGTCATGACCGAGTGCTTTAATTTGATCGATGAGTGCAGGACCCGTCTGATAAAACAGTTCCATGCCAATTTTGACGAATAACGGTTCATCAAATTGTGCTAAAAACGACATCACTTCTGCTTCTGTGGCAAAATCTAAGGCGATAATCGGATCTTGTCTCATAATTGATACAACCCTTTCAACGTACGTCCTTTAAGTTCTGAAATATGTTGCACATTTAATGCATCTAAATATTCAGGTAAGGTGTCAATAATCTCTTTACATACCATTGGATTTTGGAAGTTAGCGGTTCCGACTGCTACTGCATCTGCACCGACCGATACGTAATCAATGACATCTTGTGCGTTTTGGACACCACCCATTGCGATAATTGGAATATCGGGTAAAGTTTTGCGCACATCATGCACCATTCTTAATGCGACAGGCTTAATTGCAGGGCCACTTAATCCCCCTGTCACGTTATGAATAATCGGACGACCAGTACGTGGATCAATTCTCATACCGACGAGTGTATTAATCATCGTTAAACCGTCTGCATATTGTGCGATTGCTTCCGCCATTTCGACTATGTTGGTCACATTAGGCGACAATTTCACATAAACCGGAACTGATGATACTGCTTTAACTTTGCGTGTGAGTTCTGAGGCGATGGTCGGGTCTACACCGAACTGCATACCGCCTTCTTTCACGTTCGGACATGAGATATTAAGCTCTAATGCTTTCACGTTCGGTGCTTTTGAAATATGTTCAGCCACATATACATAGTCCTCTTCCATTGATCCTGCGACATTGGCAATAATTGGGACATCATGTTGTGCCAATGCTTTCAGTTCATGGTCAATAATGTGATGAACACCTGGGTTTTGCAGTCCAATCGCATTGAGCATCCCGCTATCTGTTTCAGCAACACGTGGCGTTTCATTGCCAAAGCGTGCTTCTTTCGTTGCGGCTTTAATCATGATCGCACCGAGCTCTGACAAGTCATAAAACTGGCCGTATTCTGCACCGAAAGCGAAACAACCACTTGCCGGCATAATCGGATTTTTTAACGATAATCCTGGCATTTCCACTGCTAAACGATTCATAGTACCACCGCTCCTCTTTCAAAAACTGGTCCATCTGTACAAACTTTGACATAATCTGTCGGGCTCTCTGGTACGTGGCAAACACAGGCAAAACACGCACCCACACCGCAACCCATACGCTCTTCTAAAGAAATATAGCCCGGTACATCTTTCAACGTTTCTAACTGTGTTAAAGCTTTCAACATTGGCAGCGGTCCACATGTGTAGAAAATATCGTAATCAACCGGCAGTGCATCAATGACTGTTGTAACAAATCCTTGTGCACCTAACGAACCGTCTTCTGTCACAATGTGTGTTTCACCTAATGCTTCAAATTGTTGTTGATAAAACACGTCTTGTGCTGAGCGAAAACCAAGCACGTGTACAGTTTCGATACCGCGTTCATTGAGTTGTTTCGAAAGTTCATAAAGCGGCGGAACACCAATGCCTCCTCCGACAAGTAAAGCTTTTTTCTTTGCTTTATTTACTGGAAAACCATTACCGAGTGGTGCCAAAATATCAATTTCGTCCCCTTCATTCAAGGCAGCAATGCGCTTTGTACCTTCTCCTTCTGCACGAAATAACATGGTGAATTGTTGCTGTGCGTGATCGATATTGCAAATTGAAATCGGACGACGCAACATGTGTAATGAGCCTTCTCCTGCTTTAATATGCACGAACTGACCAGGTTGCTGAAGTTTTTCAACAACCGGCCCTTTGACTGTTAATTCATAAATGCGCTCTGCAATAGGTGCATTTGAAACCACCGTTAATTTTTCCACCGCTTTTGCCCTCCTACATATTTCTCATTGAAAAAGTCATGCTCTCAATGACATTTGTTAATGCGTTCGCTGTATCAAGTGAAGTGAGACAAGGGACCCCATTTTCAACGGATGCGCGACGAATTTGGAACCCGTCACGTTCAATCGTTTTACCTTTTGTCATCGTGTTAATCACAAGTTGAACCGAACCGTCTTGAATTTTTGTAATTAAATCATCATGACCGCCAATTTTTTCTACTGTTTCAACATTGATGCCATTGTCTTTTAATGTCGCGGCTGTTCCTGCTGTTGCTACAATTTTATAGCCGACTTCACTTAACCGTTTCGCGATCTTGACCATTTCGTCTTTATCTTTATCGCTTACCGTGATGAGTGCTGTTCCGTAATCTTTTACTTCCATCCCTGCTGCTGTTAACCCTTTGTATAGCGCCTTTTCGAGTGTAATATCGCGACCCATGACTTCTCCTGTTGACTTCATTTCAGGTCCAAGTGTGATGTCGACATTTTTCAATTTATTAAAGCTGAATACCGGTGCTTTAACAAATACCCCTTCTTTGTATGGTTGGATACCAGGTTGATAACCAAGTTCAGTTAGTTTTTGACCCATGATCGCTTGCATGGCGAGTTGTGCCATTTGAATTTCAGTAATTTTACTTAAAAACGGCACCGTACGACTTGCTC
This sequence comes from Staphylococcus intermedius NCTC 11048, assembly GCF_002902385.1. GTDB lineage: Bacteria > Bacillota > Bacilli > Staphylococcales > Staphylococcaceae > Staphylococcus > Staphylococcus intermedius. The sequence goes on from NZ_PPQH01000029.1 coordinate 7,620, forward strand.
TTGGATTCACTTCTAGCACATAAACCCCATCATGTGCGAGAACGAATTGAATGTTGATCAAACCGATGACGTTGAGTCCTTTTGCTAATTTGATCGTATAAGCTTCCAACGTATCAATAACGTCTTGGCTCAACGTTTGTGGCGGATACACTGCGATCGAGTCACCTGAATGGACACCCGCACGCTCGATATGTTCCATAATACCTGGAATAATCACTGTTTCACCGTCACAAATCGCATCCACTTCAATTTCTTTACCTGTTAAGTAACGGTCCACTAATACAGGATGTTCTGGACTCACCTTCACCGCTTCATTCATGTAGTTTTCAAGTTCCGCATCGTTATACACAATTTCCATCGCACGGCCACCAAGAACGTATGATGGGCGCACAACGACGGGATAACCGATATCACGTGCATTGTCGAGTGCTTCTTGAGCAGATGTCGCTGTTTTCCCTTTTGGCTGAAGCACGTCGATTTTGTTCAGTAATGCTTCAAATTCTTTACGGTCTTCAGCACGGTTTAAATCTTCAAGTGATGTCCCTAAAATTTTCACGCCATATTTCGCTAATTTGTCTGCTAAGTTGATGGCCGTTTGACCTCCAAATTGCACGACGACGCCTTTAGGTTGTTCAAGGTTGATGATATTCATCACATCTTCTTCAGTCAGTGGCTCGAAATACAACTTGTCTGAAATTGAGAAGTCTGTCGATACAGTTTCAGGATTGTTGTTAATAATGATCGCTTCATAACCGGCATTTTGAATCGCCCATACGGCATGGACAGTCGCATAGTCGAACTCTACCCCTTGACCGATACGAATAGGTCCTGAACCGAGCACGATAATTTTCTCTTTTTCAGTCACGAGTGATTCATTTTCTTCTTCATACGTGCCATAAAAATAAGGTGTTGTTGATTCGAATTCAGCTGCACACGTATCGACCATTTTATACACTGGACAAATGTTGTGCTGTTGACGTAAATCGTATACTTCTGCTTCTGTCATTCCGAAGCGATGCGCAATCACGCGGTCACTAAAGCCGAAACGTTTCGCAAATCTTAAGTAATCAATGTCTCCTGGATGTGCCTTTAACGCATGCTCCATATCGATAATATTTTTGAATTTGTTTAAGAAGAAGTAATCGATTTTCGTCATTTCATGTAACTCTTCAAGCGTTGTGCCACGACGAATCGCTTCTCCAATGAAGAAAAGTCGTTCGTCATCTTGTGCTTGAATACGTGACTTGATGTAGTCTAAGTCGAATGATTCACCATTTGGCAAGCCGAGATGATGTACGCCATATTCTAATGAGCGAATCGCTTTCAACAGAGATTCTTCGTACGTACGGCCAATCGACATCACTTCTCCTGTCGCTTTCATTTGTGTACCGAGTTCACGTTCACCTTTTTCGAACTTATCAAATGGGAAGCGTGGAATTTTCGAAACGATATAGTCTAAGCTTGGTTCGAATGCCGCATAAGATGTCCCTGTCACTGGGTTTTTCATTTCGTCTAACGTGAGACCTACCGCAATTTTCGCCGCAAGTTTCGCAATCGGATACCCTGTTGCTTTTGAAGCGAGTGCCGATGAACGAGAGACACGTGGATTCACTTCGATAATGTAAAACTGCATCGAATGTGGATCTAATGCCAGTTGCACGTTACAGCCTCCTTCGATTTCTAGGGCACGAATCACTTTTAATGACACATCACGTAACATTTGATATTCCACGTCAGAGAGCGTTTGACTTGGCGCCACAACGACTGAGTCACCTGTATGAATACCAACTGGGTCAATATTTTCCATGTTACAAACAACAATTGCGTTATCGTTTTTATCACGCATCACTTCATATTCAATTTCTTTAAAGCCTGCAATTGATTTTTCAATTAAACATTGTGTAGCAGGACTGTATTTCAACCCATTTGATACAACTTCACGGAGCTCTTCATCGTTATGACAAATACCGCCACCGGTTCCACCCATTGTAAAAGCTGGACGTACGATTAACGGATAGCCTACCTCTTCCTTAAAGGCAAATGCTTGTTCAAGTGTATTGACGATATCACTTTCAGGGACTGGTACATTCAAGTCGTTCATTAATGTACGGAACAATTCACGGTCTTCTGCTTGTTCAATCGACGAAAGTTTCGTACCGAGGAGTGTCACATTGTTTTCAGCTAAGACACCACTGTTATGGAGTTCAATCGCCATGTTGAGCCCTGTTTGTCCACCGAGCGTCGGTAAAAGCGCATCCGGTTGCTCTTTACGGATAATGCGTGCAATAAAATCATGCGTGAGCGGTTCGATGTATACTTTGTCAGCAATTTCTTTATCCGTCATAATCGTTGCAGGGTTAGAGTTAACCAAAATGACACGGTAACCTTCTTCTTTTAGTGCGAGACATGCTTGTGTCCCTGCGTAGTCAAATTCTGCTGCTTGACCGATGATGATAGGACCTGAGCCAATCACTAAAATCGTTTGAATATCATTTCTTTTAGGCATGTGTAACGCGCTCCTTTTGCTTATTTTGTTGCATCATTTCTACAAATTCGTCAAATAAGTAATTTGAATCTGTTGGACCTGGACAAGCTTCTGGATGGTATTGCACTGAAAAGGCCGGTAACGTACGATGTTTTAAGCCTTCAACAGTGCCGTCATTTAAAGCGATGTGCGTAATTTCTAAACCGGTTTGTGCAACCGAATCTGCATCGATCGCGTATCCGTGGTTTTGACTTGTTAGCGCAATTTTCCCTGTTGCTAAGTCTTTAACAGGATGGTTGGCACCACGATGTCCAAATTTCATCTTGAATGATTTCGCCCCTTGACTGAGCGCGAACAGTTGGTGACCTAGGCAAATACCGAAAAACGGAATGCGACCTAAAATACCGTTAATCATATCAAGCGCAACTGTCACATCATCCGGATCACCAGGGCCGTTCGATAACATCACACCATCTGGCGCCATTTTAATAATCGTTTCGGCAGAAGTGTCGTAGGGAACGACCGTTACCTCACAGCCTCGTGCATTCAATTCACGAACGATATTTTGTTTTTTACCGAAGTCCACAAGTACTACACGTAAATCAAACCCTGTTGAAACGTAAGGTGTTTTTGTAGACACTGTTGGTACTTCAGTTCTAGGAAATTCTGTTGTTTTGAGTGCTGTCACGGTTGTTTCAATTTCAGATGGATCATCGACAAATGCTGCTTTGAGCACACCATGTTGACGAATCTTTTTCGTAATGCTACGTGTATCGACACCGCTAATGCCTGGGATATCATATTCTTTCAGGACGTCATCAAATGATTTTTGTGCTCTAAAATTACTCGGCATTGTGCAAGCTTCTTTCACGACCACCCCATTCAAACTCGGTGTCAGTGATTCAAAGTCGTCGTGATTAATACCGTAATTTCCAATTAATGGATACGTAAATGTAATAATTTGTCCTGTGTATGACGGGTCTGAAATCGTTTCTTGATAACCTGTCATCGCTGTGTTAAACACAATTTCTCCACGTGTCAGTTTGTCGGCCCCTAACTTAAAACCTGTATAATGTGAACCATCTTCTAAAACAAGGTAACGTTTCTCAAACATGTTTATTTTGCCTCCTCGTAACGAATGTCGCCTTCAACCATCGTTAAAATTGGATTACCGTATACTTTTTCACCTAAGAACGGTGTGTTAGATGCTTTTGATAAGAAATCTTCTGCTTTAATTTCATATTCATCCTCTAAATTGATCAATGTTAAATCCGCAAGACCTCCTTCTTCTAACTTGCCATATGGGAGTTGGAATACGTCAGCCGGCTTCGTTGTTAAGTAATCGACCAATTGTTGTAATGACCAATCCCCGTTTTTAACAAAGTGTGTGTAAAGTAATGGGAAAGCTGTCTCACTACCAACAATACCGAATGGTGCACGTGTCATCGGTTGTGCTTTTTCATCTGCTGCATGTGGCGCATGATCTGTTGCAATACAGTCAATCGTTCCGTCAAGTAAGCCTTCTAATAACGCCGCTCTATCTTCTTGACTTCTAAGCGGTGGATTCATTTTATAAATTGCATTGTCACCAGGTACGTCATCTTCTGTCAGTAATAAATGGTGCGGTGTCACTTCAGCTGTTACCGGAATACCTGCTTTTTTCGCATCACGGATCACACGCACACTTTCTTTTGTCGACACGTGGCACACATGATAATGGCACCCTGTTGCTTCACTGAGTAACACGTCGCGTGCAATTTGGACAGATTCACAAATATTCGGAATACCTGGAATGCCAAGTTCTTGACTGCGACGCCCTTCATGCATTGCGCCGCCATAAATCAAGCTGTTATCTTCACAGTGTGCAACAACCGCTTTATTTTGTGCTTTTGCTTGTTGCATCGCTTCATACATCATCGCTGCTTCTTGAACACCGACACCATCATCTGTAAATGCAAATGCACCATTTTCAGCTAACGTTTTGAAATCGACATGTTCTTTACCTGCTTGGCGTACGGTAATTGAAGCATAAGGTAGGACGCGTACTTGTGCATTTTTCTCAATTAATTCATTCAATTGCGTTAAATGTTCCAACGAGTCAGGGACAGGTTTCGTGTTTGGCATTGGACACACTGTTGTAAAACCACCACGTGCTGCTGCTTTCGTCCCTGTTTCGATTGTTTCTTTATATTCGCCACCTGGTTCTCTTAAATGAACATGCACATCAATGAAGCCTGGTGCTAAAAAATGCCCTTTTGCATCAATCACTGTCATCTCTTCAGTCGGTTGAATCGTTTCAGCAATTTGTTTCACTTTCTTACCGTCGATGAGCACATCCACTTTTTTCAACGTACCTGCTTCTAACATTTTTGCATTTTGAATTAATTTCATCATTATCGCTCCTTAACCTTTTAAAATTTCAGCCAATACTGCCATTCTTATGTACACACCGTTTGACATCTGTTCAAAAATACGTGACTTTGGTGCTTCGACTAATGCATCTGCAATTTCTACATCTCGATTGACGGGTGCGGGGTGCATCACAATCGCATGCTCCTGAAGTTTGGCATAACGTGCTTCAGTCAATCCATACTGACGATGATAATCCGCCTTTTCAAACCCTTGTGCATTGCCATCATGTCTTTCATGTTGGACGCGCAACAGCATCACAATGTCGACCTCGTCAATCACATCATCAAGTTCGACATAATCTGCGGCCATGCTATCGTCTTTCCACACGTCAGGACTTGAGAAGACCACGTTTGCGCCGAGTGCTGTGAGACTATGAAAGTTACTACGTGCCACCCGTGAATTTTTAATATCGCCGCAAATGACGACTTTTAACCCTTCGAAGCGCCCGAAAGTTTCATAAATGGTCATTAAATCGAGTAAGCTTTGCGTCGGATGTTGACCACTTCCATCACCTGCATTAATAATCGGAATGCCCATATTGAGCAATGCTTCGTAGTAATGGTTTTGTTCATGACGAATGACGAGCGCATCACATCCAATACTTTGCAATGTTCGACATGTGTCATACAGTGATTCTCCTTTTTGTACAGACGAGACACTTGATTCAAAATTGAGTTGTTTCATATTCAAACGGTGCTCTGCCATTTCAAAACTACATTTCGTACGCGTTGAATTCTCGAAAAACAAGTTCGCAATGTAGCGTCCTTGCAAATTCGGCACCGCTTCACCTGCTTTATACTGCATCGCTTTTTGAATTAAGTTTTCAATTTCTTCTACAGATAAGTGTTCCATTGATACGAGATGTTGCATGATCATCAAGGCCTCCTATAATTAGCGCTTTGGTAAAATTAAGTTCAGTACAATCCCTGCTGTTGCTGATAATGCCATGCCTTCAATTGTAAGATGTACACCTAAATCAGATAAATTCAACATCATGTTACCGATACCGATAACGAGAATGACTGAAGCAATAACTAAGTTACGGTTTTGTGCAAAGTTGACTTGACTTTCCACTATCATACGTAAACCACTTGCTGCGATAGTTCCGAATAATAAGATGGACACACCACCCATGACTGGTGTTGGGATAGATGAAATCAGTGCCGTAAATTTTCCGACAAAGCCGAGCATCATCGCAAGGACTGCCGCGCCACCAATGACATAAATACTGTAAATTTTCGTAATCGCAAGCACGCCGATGTTTTCACCGTAAGTCGTACTTGGTGGTCCCCCGATAATACTTGAGAACATTGTCGATACCCCGTCACCAATGATGGAACGGTGTAATCCTGGGTCTTTGAAGAAGTTGCGTCCGACGATTTTATTGATAACCATTTGGTGACCGATATGTTCACTCACCGTTACAAACACAATCGGTAACATCACTGCGATTAAACCGAGATGAATGGAAGGCTGATAATCTGCAAATGGAATGTAAATATCTGGGAACTGGAACCAAGCCGCTTCTGCGACAGGCTTGAAATCTACAATGCCAAACAAGATAGCTGTAATGTAGCCGACGATAATACCGACTAACACTGGAATGAGCGAGAAAAAGCCTTTCGCAAATCCTTGTACGATGAGCGTGACAAGTAAGGTAATCCCTGCCACTGCTACAAAGCTTAAGTTGTACCCTTTCATTTCAGCTGAACTTTCAAACATTGCCATGTTCACAGCAGTCGGTGCCAAACTTAAACCGATAACCATAATGACTGGGCCTACAACGACAGGTGGCAATAAATGCATGAGCCAATTTGTACCACTCACTTTGATCGCTATACCGATGATGACGTACATCACACCACTCATAAAGAGCGCGACGAGCATGTCACCTAAACTGTTTGTACTTAAACCAGTAATAATCGGCGTAATAAAAGCAAAACTTGAACCGAGATATGCCGGAATTTTTCCTTTCGTAATCAAGATATAAAGTAATGTCCCTACCCCTGATGCAAGCAATGCAGATGATACGGGTAAGCCTGTTAAGAAGGGTACGAGTACTGTTGCCCCGAACATCGCGAATAGATGTTGTAAGCTTAAAAATACCCATTGACCTGCTTTCGGTTTTTCATTCACATCGAGTACCGGTTGAACCGTTCTCGTAAACATTTGTTCATTTTCCATTGTTTTCTTCCTTTCGCATAAAAAAAGTCTCTTCACCGATTAAGGTAAGAGACTGAGGTAACTTCAAGTAGCGATACACATAGACGCCAGCCTTAAAAAGCGGCATGGGATACATGGATGCTGTTTGAAATTGTACCTTTGTCAGTCTCTCGTACTGAATTAAAAGGTGTGATTATGTGATGACAACCGCATTGCGATCATCTATTTCTTCTAAGTAAACATTGACAGATTCTTCATGTGAGGTTGGAATATTTTTTCCGACGAAATCTGCACGAATCGGTAACTCTCGGTGACCACGATCCACGAGTGTCGCTAAACCAATCTTTTTCGGTCTCGCATGTAACAAAATTGCATCAAGAGAAGCGCGTACTGTACGTCCTGTATAAAGTACATCATCCACGATAATGACCACTTGATGATTCAAATCTGTGTCGATATCAAAACCAGGCACATCCAGCTGTTGGCGCGAATCGATATCATCTCTAAAACTTGTAATATCGATAGCTCCAGTTGGCACTTGCACTTCTTCAATTTGTTGAATCTTTTGTTGAATGCGTTGCGCTAAATACTCACCACGCGTCTTAATACCGAGTAATACGAGGTTTTCTGTCCCCTTATTGTATTCCAATATTTCATGAGCGATGCGTGTTACTGTTCTTTTAATAGCTGCTTCATCTAAAACAACACGTTCAGCCAATGATTTCACTCCTTACGTAAAAAAACTCATGCCTTCAATTAGACATGAGTTTTTCCCAATTTATATTTAACACTCTCATCAACTGTACCATTACGTCTCTCATACGTACTACGCGGTATCTGGATGATCGTTAATTAAATTGAATGATTGATATCATGTCTTTTGAGCCTCACGGGACTCCTTCTTAAAGACGATTCATTTTTTATTCGTTTTTTACTTGTTCTTATGGTAACGTTTTTGACACCAAAAGTCAAAGTAAATCTGGTAAATCTTTCAAAAACAATTAATCGGATTAAAGTTCTTCTTTACGCACTTGTTCAATGACAGCTTCAAATTCTGCAGGAAGCGGTGCAGTACGTTCGATATATTCGCCTGTCTTAGGATGTTCAAAACCGATTAATCCTGCATGTAAAGCTTGGCCACCAATTTCTAGCGTCTTTTTCGGACCATATTTCGGATCTCCAACAAGTGGATAACCAATATACTTCATATGCACACGAATTTGGTGCGTACGCCCAGTCTCTAGCTCACATTCAACAAGCGTATGATTTTTAAACGTTTCAATCACATTAAAATGCGTCACAGCTTCTTTACCGTCATCAACGACTGCCATAGATTGACGATCATTTTTATTTCGTCCAATCGGTGCCTCAATCGTTCCAAATTCATGTGGGATATGACCATGAACTAACGCAATATACTTTCTTTTCACTGTTTTCGCCATCAATTGTTCAACTAAACTACGATGCGCCACGTCATTTTTAGCGACCATGAGTAACCCTGACGTATCTTTATCAATACGGTGCACGATACCTGGACGAATTTCGCCATTGATGCCTGACAAGTTTTTGATTTGATACATTAAACCATTCACGAGTGTCCCTGTATAATGACCTGGTGATGGATGAACGACCATGCCTTTAGGTTTATAAACAATCGCTACGTCATCATCTTCATAGTAAATATCTAAATTTAAGTCTTCCGGTTCAATATCTGCTTCCACCACTTCTTTTTCAGTGATTTCGATGCGATCACCTAACTTAAGTTTATAATTCGACTTAACGGCTTTACCATTGACCTCAATCAATCCTTCTTTAATCCACTCTTGTAGCTGACTACGCGACCATTCTGAATTGAATTCAGGCAAAATTTTATCAATACGTTGTAAATGATGGGTTGCGTCTTCAATATTAAATATATGTTTTTCCATTACGACACCTTACCTTTTTGATTCTAATCTTTTAATAATACAATCATCAACAAGATCACACCTATTGTCAAACTCGCATCTGCAATATTAAAAATCGGGAAATCATAACCGAAAATGATGGTATCGATAAAGTCTACCACTTCACCACTACTGACACGATCAATAAAGTTACCTAATGCCCCCGAAAATAACAGACTGATCGCAATTTGCATCAGCATATTATGTTTCGCTTCTTTAATATAAAAGACGATGAGCGCAACTAAAATGATCACCGTAATAATGTAGAAGAATGTCATCTTCCCACTTAGTATACCCCAAGCGGCCCCATTATTGCGATGAGAAGTAATATATAAAAATTTTGGTAGCACAGCGAAAGATTCACCTATCGTCATTTGTGTACGAATGATAAATTTTGTAAGTTGATCGCCTATTAAAATAACGAGTGCGATAAAAAGAGATAGGCCGATGTAATATTGTTGTTTCATACTTTTTGTCCTTTCTGTTAGTCACTGCTACATTATAACACGATATATTTTAACTATGTAATTATTTCATGATAACTACATTTGAAATACATGCTAGGATTGTCAGTGATACAGTGTTGGACAGTTTAGAAAGAACGAATTAAAGTAGTGTAATTTGTAATTTTTGTTGTATGGAAATTGTCGCCTTATTTTGGAACATTGTAGTTAAAATGACAAGCTTGCTTAAGGATAACTTTTATTTACTAACTGCGATGACTTTCCTTGGGTCTCCCTTTGCCTCAACTTAATTTGGCTTTATAGATTGCTTTCTTGGGCTCGCGTTCCGAGATCACGCCTCGCTTCAACTAACCAACGCTTGATTGAAGCCTTACATTTGTAGTCGCGTTGGTGGATTTTCAGCTTCGGCTCTATGCCTCAGGAGTCTCGCCCAAATTGGCAATCTCATAAAGTCTCATCATTCTTCAGCATCTTGCAAACACCGTTGTCAGCGTTAAAGTTTAATAAAATGACATTGGAGAGACATTTAAAGTATATTATCATCACACATATTTCATCACAACTTTATTTTGCGCTATTTTCAAATCAAGTATTATGACCGCCTTAAATAGATGCGTACAAACTTTAAATTTATTTATGCCACGATGTTATTTAAAATTCACTCACTTCTTAACATTCCTAATAATTTTAAAAATTAGCAGTTCATAGTCCCCTTTCATATTGACTATTTGAATAATAAAAACGGGGATATATCCTTCGTTTTTCACCCAAATTTGAAAAAGTGTCTCCTATACGAGTGACAATGTTCTATTTCATGAGATTGCCTCTTTTTGAACGACCATACATCAGGTTGTAAGAACCGTGCACGACTCCCAAGGGAATGAATTCTGCACTTTAATACCGCTTTCTACCTTTGTACTGAACCGTTTAATCCAGTAGCTGCCTGACTTCTCAATGCGTTTATTTTCGAGAAGTTTAGTCATTCTTGCGGGGGCAGTACGACGAAATTTTTGTTACATATCAGATTTCTGTACTACTCCCAAAATCCAGTTCGGCTTCGATCTCATGTACACTAATTTAGTCGTAGGATTACCTTCTAGAACGCGAGGATTTTGTTCTGCAATCTTAGAGTTAATTTTTCTCCATAAAATCAAAAAGAGGGAATTTACACGACCAACTTACCTCTCCCTACCAATAATGGATAGTGGCTGTATGACCCTGTTGTCTTTAGTATTGTTGCCAATTTTATTGTGTGATTATCCCCAGATTGCATGAACTGTCCGAGACTCCTGAGGGATCAGCTGAGCCGGAAAATCCACCAAGGCTTCTATAAGTGTCACAGTTCAATCAAAGCCTTGGTTAGTTGAAGGATCAGCCCCTAGGAACGCGAGGACTTTGTTCTGCAATCTTAGAGTTAATTTTTCTCCATAGAATCAAAAAGATAGAATTTACACCACCAAATTACCTCTCCCTACCAATAATGGATAGTGGCTGTATGACCCTGTTGTCTTTAGTAATGTTGCCAATTTTATTGTGTAATTATCCCCAGATTGCATGAACTGTCCGAGACTCCTGAGGGATCAGCTGAGCCGGAAAATCCACCAAGGCTTCTATAAGTGTCACAGTTCAATCAAAGCCTTGGTTAGTTGAAGGATCAGCCCCTAGGAACGCGAGGACTTTGTTCTGCAATCTTAGGGTTAAGTGTTCTCCATAAAAACGCAAAAAAGGCAACATCAGCACTTTTCAGCGCCAACATTGCCTTCCTCAATAATCACTATTCTATTATACTAACGTTTTCACTACTTCTTGACAGCGCGGACATAAATCATCCAATTCACCAACACTGCCTAATGATTCACTATAATTCCAACAACGTGCACATTTCTCTCCGTCAGCTTGTGCGATTTCGATTGTACCGTGTTGATACACTTCACCTTTCGCATCTTCAACTAATTCAACTTGAGATACGATGAACAATTGATGTAAATCGCTGAAGCCTTCTAAAAATGCAAGTGTATCAAATGAAGGACTGTTACCGATTTTCACTTTGGCTTCTAAAGATTTACCGATAACTTTTTCATTTCTTGCTGCTTCTAATGCACGGTTCACATCATCACGTAACGCCATAAATGTGTTCCATTTTTCGATTAACGCGTGATCCACTTCTTCTTTCGCAGGCATATTCGTTAAATGTACACTTTCTTCTTCAACTTGTTCGATGTGCGACCAAACTTCTTCAGCAGTATGTGGAATGATTGGCGCAAGTAATTTTGTCATGTTCACTAAAATTTCGAACAGTACTGTTTGCATGCTGCGACGTTTATGCGCATTTTTTTCTTCAATGTAAAGAATGTCTTTACCGTAATCTAAATAGAAGTTACTTAATTCAACATTGATAAAGTTTTGAACTTCTTGATAAATATCTAGATAATCAAATGACTCATAATGATCTAACGTGCTTGCTGTAAACTCGCGTAAACGGTTTAAAATGTAGCGGTCGACTTCTAATAAATCCGCTTCAGCAATACGGTCTGTTGCTGGGTTGTAGTCGTTGATATTACCTAATAAGAAACGTAAAGTGTTACGGATTTTACGGTAAACATCAGCCACTTGTTTTAAAATTTCATCCGAGATACGTACGTCAGCAAGGTAATCTACTGAGCTCACCCATAAACGTGCAATGTCTGCACCTTTTTGTTTCACAATCGTATCTGGCACGATGACGTTACCTAACGATTTACTCATTTTCTTACCTTCTCCGTCCATAACGAAACCGTGTGACAATAACATTTTATATGGTGAACGGCCGCGTGTCGCAACTGATGTTGTAATGGATGAGTTGAACCAACCACGATATTGGTCACTACCTTCAAGATACATATCTGCTGGGAAACTTAACTCTGGACGTGTTTCAAGTACGCCGCGATGTGATGAACCTGAGTCGAACCAAACGTCCATGATGTCTTGTTCTTTCGTAAATTCACCGTTCGGGCTACCTGGATGTGTAAAGCCTTCTGGTAATAAGTCTTTCGCGTCACGTTCGAACCATACGTTAGAACCATGTTTTTCGAATAAATCTGCCACATGGTAAACTGTTTCTTTCGTCATGATGATGTCGCCGTTTTCAGCGTAGAATACTGGTAATGGCACACCCCATACACGTTGACGTGAGATGACCCATTCACCACGGTCACGAATCATGTTGTAAATACGTGTTTTACCCCAGTCGACTTTGAATTTTGTATCTTCAATCGCGTCTAAAATGTCTTGTCTCACTTTAGAAATTGACGCAAACCATTGTGGTGTCGCTCTGAAAATCACAGGCTTTTTCGTACGCCAGTCATGTGGATAACTATGCGTAATAAAGTTTAATTTAAGTAATGCACCTTTTTCAGTTAACAATTCTGTCACAGCTTTATTGGCTTCATCGTAAAACATGCCTTCAAATGGACCACCTTCAGCTGTAAAGACCCCTTTATCGTCTAATGGGCTGATGACATCTAAACCGTATTTTTGACCAACGATAAAGTCATCTTCACCGTGTCCAGGCGCTGTATGTACACAACCTGTACCTGCATCTGTTGTGACATGTTCGCCATTGATGATGAGTGAAATACGATCGATAAATGGATGTTGTGCTTCGATATATTCTAATTCAGAACCTTTGAAATCTTTTTCGCGAACAACCGCTTCTTTGTCCCAACCTAATTGTTCAGCCACTTCATCAACTAATGCTTCAGCGATAATATAACGTGTACCATCCACATTCATTTGAACATACGTTAATTCAGGATGTACCGTAATTGCCACGTTTGATGGTAATGTCCAAGGTGTTGTTGTCCAAATGATAAATTTCGCATCATCCGCAACGATACCTTTACTGTCTTTGACGTCAAATGCGACATAAATCGAAGCCGAACGTTTATCGTGATATTCGATTTCTGCTTCTGCTAATGATGATTCACTTGATGGTGACCAGTAAACCGGCTTCTTCCCTTTGTAAATTAAGCCTTTGTCTGCCATTTCACCAAATAAACGAATTTGTGCTGCTTCATATTCAGGTTTTAATGTGATGTATGGATTATCGAAATCACCATTGACCCCTAAACGTTGGAAGTCTTTTTTCTGAATGTCGATTTGTTCCATCGCAAAAGCTTGACATTTATCGCGGAATTCAGCTGTTGTCATTTCTTTACGCTTAACACCTTTTTTTGTTAACGCTTGTTCAATCGGTAACCCGTGCGTATCCCAACCTGGAACATAAGGTGTATAAAACCCTTGCATCGTTTTGTAGCGGTTGATAAAGTCTTTTAAAATTTTATTCAACGCATGTCCCATATGTAAGCTACCGTTTGCATATGGTGGACCATCATGCAAGATAAAAGAAGGTTGTCCTTCATTTTTTTCTAACATTTTGCGGTATAAATCTTTCTCTTTCCACTCTTGTTGAATTTGCGGTTCCTTAGTCGGAAGTCCTCCGCGCATTGGGAATTTTGTCTTTGGCATAAGTAACGTATCTTTGTATTCCATTATAAATTACACTCCTTTAACTGAAAAAGAACTCTAAGCTCAGATATTCAGGGACGGACGTGCCGCGGTACCACCCTGCTTAACTCAGCTTAGAGTTCTCTCATTGATTATTATAAACATGTCGAAACAGTGATATAAAAAATAAGGTCATCTTATTAGGCTCTCACCGCTTCCTAACTCGCTGTATGGATGATTATCTCTTTTACTTGTCTGTTTCGTTTTGTGATGTTTCGTTTGATTGTTCAGCTTGTTGTTTTTCTTCTGCTGTAATGTCTTGTTCATTTAAATGTTGAAAATTTTCTTCTGTTACTTGTTGTGAATCTAAATCATAATTCAACAAGTATTCCCAGTCGTCACTTTTCAACAAGTCGAGCTGTGCCTCTACAAGCATTTTAAAACGTGAACGGAACACTTTAGATTGACGCTTCATATCTTCTGTTTGGAAAGATAAACGGCGTGCTTTTTCTAAACCGTCATTCACAATTTGACTTGCTTCTGCTTGTGCTTTTTGAATAATCGCATCTCGCTCTTTTTGTGCAGCTGCTTTTGTTTCATCGGCAGCACGTTGGGCACTGACAATCGCTTCACCGACTGATTTTTCAACCTCTTTGAAAGATTGAATATGTGCATCACGTTCTTCTAACACTTTTTCTAATTGTTTTTTATCTTCTTTTAAACGTTCGATTTCATGGCTCAACTGCTCTAAATATTGTTCTACTTCTGTCGGTTCGAAGCCATTTTTAATACGTGTGAACGATTTATTTTTAATCTCGCTAGGTGTAAAAGCCATTTCTTGCCCTCCTCCATCATACACTATTTAAATAAAGTTTGATAGGTGATTCTTAATTTATCTTTCTTAGTGCGATTACCAATTTCAGTGATTTTAGCACGACCAAAGCCTTGGATAGACAACAAATCTCCTGCTTCAAGTTGGAAATCAGCCGCTTCAATCAACGTATGATTGACTTTAACGCGTTTTCGTTGGATGTGTGTCTTCGCAATCGTTCGTGACTTACGAATCATTTCCTTCAATACAACGTCAAGTCTCGTTGCGCTCACTGTTGCTTCATGGGTCTCCCAATACTCTTCTGATTGTATCATATCTTCAAACGGGATAACATTAAGTTTAATTGTTGCCCCTTTAATACGTGTTAATTCTAACATAATATACGATTCAAGTTGCTTTGTCAAAACAAATTGAATCCGTTCAGCCACCATAATATCACCGACTTGTTCGCGTTCAATGCCGAGTGACATCAGTGTGCCAAGTACATGTTGATGCTGTAAAGTCACAAACTTTGCCGGATAATCAATTTCGATTAACGTTAACTCAAAATCTTCACGTGTCGGTTCATAATAACTTGGCGCAATGACTGCACGACATCTTTCTGCGTCACGTCCTCCATCAAAAGCCACATGTAAATCATTAAAACTTCCGACAATCACTTGCAACATGTATTGACCACGTGGATCTAAAAAATGCGTCAATACAGGCGCATATTGCGTTTCAGCCTGACGCACTTTATCTAATAAGTAGTCGATTTGTTCATGCTCTTCAGGTCTAAAATGTTGATAAATATCCATGTTTGAACTCCTTATTTGCTCAATGTTTCATCGTCAAAGCAAGTATACATTCCATTGTATTTCCTTATTTTCATTAAATTAAATGTCAAAACACAGTACGTACACCCTATTGATTTCAGTATACATGGCTTTGAAAGAACTTTAAAGCATGACATCGCACCCCGCTGATACACAAATCGTAGGAAAGGGACCAGGACACATTGCGTTTCCCAGCCCCTCTCCTACGATGGATGAAAATCAAAATATAGAAATATCAAATCAATTAAAGTTGATAGCGCTCAAACCTCTACGGATTATTTTGCTGTTACAATTTCAGACAGTCGGACTTTGCGATCTTCTTTCAGTGATAACGTACACGCATCCGCTGTCGCAATCGATTCAAGCGCTGCGACACCATTCGTCAGCTTCACATAATCTTCCTCGACTGTACCGCCCTGCATTAAGTGATGAAGATAAGCCATCTCTTTATCGATACATGTTTGTAACCACTGTGGCGTTCTCACACCAGGTTTACCATATGCAATCGCGCCATCCATACCACGTCCTGTATAAATCGCTGTCCGTTCATCATCTTCTTGTTGCGTTTCATGAATTAAGAAATGGGATTCACCTTCACCTTTCACCCGCAATGTCCCTGCCGTGTGATATAAGTCTAATTTAATGGCGCCTAATGTCCCTTCAATTAAGACATAGTGTTCGCCCCAACGAAACGCATTGCCATATTCCAACACCGCATAACGTTGATCTGCGTATTCTAACTGAATCAGCAACATATCATCTTCATCACCGAACTGTTCGCCTTGATGGTACACATTACCACCCACCATCGTCACTTTTTCAGGGAGCCCGCCCATCATAAATTGAATGCAATCCAGTTCATGAATATGATGATACAAATGTCCCCCCGACTGATTACGCAATTTCTTCCAGGAAACAGTCGGCTGTGGTTCTTCCCAACCTGTTCTTGCTGCATGACAAAAGAGGACTTTTCCTATTTTACCTTGCATAATCAGTTCTTTTGCACGATGAACCCCATTGAAGAAATTCATAATGTGGCCCGCCATAAACCATACTTGATTTTCTTCACATGCTGCGACCATCGCTTGACAGTCTTCGTAATTTAACGCAATCGGCTTCTCACAAAAGACGTGTTTGCCGTGTTCAGCCGCTTTAATAACGGGCTCACGATGTAAATGACTCGGTGATGCGACAATGACACAATCGACATCCTCACGAGACACCAGTGCGTCAAGACTCTCGCAGTTGTCCGCACCAAGCTCTGTCGCAATCGTTTCACCATGTGCGGGGTCATATATCGCTGTGACATGCGCACCATCAATCTTCACGAGTGAACGTGCCAAATCTGCCCCAAAGTAACCCGCACCGACAATACCATAATTCACCATCGTATTACCTTCTTTCACTCTATTTTGTAACTTTAATTCTATGCATTCAGGACTTTAAATACGAGTTTTTTCACGGGTTGATCGTTATCGCCAATTTTCGGTTGGTGCAAATCTTCTTCAAATGTAATTAACAGATTTGACGGTGTCATCTCAATTAATTGATACTGTTCACCTTTAAACAATGCAAAGTCATCCGTTTCATCATATGATGCCGTCTCTTCTGCAAACTGTGGCGACGTTACTGCTATTTTCTCTGTATTTTCTAACACTAAATGAATATCGATATACTTTTGATGATTTTCAAACTGCTGTCCTGCAACACCATCTGCCACATACGACATACAATTCGCAAACACATTGTCGCCATCAATGTCCACTTTCCCTAACTCTAGTGTTGCCAAATCCGTTTGCTCTAAAAAATCAACAACTTTACTAAAATGGGGATTCACTGCTACATATCTTTTCAAATCTTCACGTTCTGCTACAATCATTCCAAACACCTCTCCTTGAATTAATGACGTTTTTCCCAACTTTTATCTGCAAGAATTTCTGGGATGTCATGAATCGTTGTAAATTGTGGTGCTGACACTTTATTACCAGTTAATAATGAAACAATATAACCCACTACTAAAGAAACACTGATTGAAATAAATGAATATGCCCAGTAGTTGACCGCTTCTGGAGGCAATACATATTTAATGCACACCATCACAATTGTCGCAACGATTAAAGCAGCATAAGCGCCTTGCTTGTTCGCTTTTTTACTCACAAATCCTAAAATGAAAATACCACCGAGTAAACCGAGTACGAGTCCCATAAAGCCATTAAACCATTCGTAAGCTGATTTGATATCTGAGTGTGCCATCACAATTGCCACTAAAATCGAGAAAATACCTACTAATAATGAAACAATTTGTGCAATTCTCGTACGCACTTTATCTGACATTTGTTTCGCAACCACTTCTTGAATATCTAAAGTCCAAGATGTCGCTACTGAGTTTAACCCCGTTGAAATCGTCGACTGTGCTGCGGCATAAATCGCTGCTAAAATGATACCTGTCACCCCAACCGGCAACTGATACGCAATAAAGTAAATAAAGATTTGGTCACGTGGAATCGCTTTTGTTGCTTCACTTACATTTTGAAGTTGGTAAAAGACATATAAACCTGTTCCAATTAAATAGAATACTGTCGCTACACCTAATGACAATACACCGTTTGTGAACAACATTTTATTTAACTTTTTAATATTTTGTGTTGTTGTAAAACGTTGTACTAAGTCTTGAGAAGACGCATAAGATGAGAAAATCGTTAAACCAGAACCAAACACGATTAAGAAAATCGAACCTGATAAAATATTCGGATCAAAAATCTTTTCAGTTGGTGCAATAAATTTACCGTGTGCCAATTGTTCTGTAATCGCACCGACACCGCCATCAATATCTTTAATCAACACGAATAACGCAATCAATGCCCCAGCTGATAAGATAACCCCTTGAATAAAGTCCGTCCAAAGTACAGATTTCAAACCACCTGTATAGGAGTACACAATCGCGATTACGCCCATTAAGATGATTAAAATATTGATGTCGATACCTGTTAATTTTGCTAAACCAACTGATGGTAAATACATGATAATTGACATACGTCCAAGTTGATAAATGATAAAGAGTAACGCAGAAATGACACGTAATGATTTCGCTTCAAATCGACGCTCTAAATAATCATAAGCCGTATCAATATCCATACGTGCAAAGATTGGCAACACGTATTTAATTGCTAATGGAATGGCAATTAACATCCCTAATTGTGCAAACCATAAAATCCAACTGCCTGCATAAGAGTTCCCGGCAAGTCCTAAAAACGAAATCGGACTTAACATCGTCGCAAAGATAGAGACGGATGTCACATACCATGGCACCGAGCCATCCCCTTTGAAGAATTCTTTCCCTTGCATTTCTTTTTTCGAGAAGTAGAGCCCCGCCACTAAAACAGCAAGTAAGTATACAATTAATACAAATAAATCAACTAAAGTAAAACCCGTTGTATTCATCATCAACACTCCTTTATTATGCGTTCACTATGATGCTAGAAATTGTCGTCTTGCAGCTACAATCATTTGTGCCGCTTCTTGTGCAATGACTTGATCTTTCTCAGCTAATGGTTCTAACGGTGCGCGCACTGAACCTAAATCTACATTTTCATTAATTCTGAGCACTTCTTTTGCGACTGCATACATATTGCCATGTCCAGACACTAATTTCGCAATAATGTCATTAATTGCAAATTGAAGTGCTTGGGCTTCAGTCATATTTTGATCAATGATGAGTTGATTCAGTTTCACAAATAAATCAGGCATCACACCATATGTTCCACCAATGCCTGCTTGAGCGCCCATTGTGCGACCACCGACAAACTGTTCGTCTGGACCGTTGAAAACAATGTAATTTTCACCCGCTGCCGCCGCAAAAGTTTGAATGTCTTGCACAGGCATTGAAGAATTTTTCACACCAATGACACGTGGATTTTGACGCATCGCCGCATACAATGAATTAGTCAACGCGACACCTGCTAATTGTGGGATATTGTAAATGACAAAATCCGTATTCGGTGCTGCTTCACTAATCGTATTCCAGTATTTTTCGATTGAATATTCTGGTAATTTAAAGTAAATCGGTGGAATGGCCGCAATCGCATCCACACCCAGTTGTTCAGAATGTGCTGCCAAAATCGCGCTCTCTTTCGTGTTATTACACGCGACATGGTTAATCACTGTTATTTTACCTTTTGCGACCTCCATCACTGCTTCAATAATCTGTTTACTCTCTTCAGTCGTCAGGTAAATACATTCTCCAGAAGAACCATTCACATAAAGCCCTTTGACCCCTTTGTCAATCAAATATTGAACTTGTTGACGTACACGTTCTGGGCTGACTTCTCCATTGTCGTCATAACATGCGTAAAATGCCGGAATAATCCCTTGATATCGACTTAAATCTCTCATTTCCATTCTCCTTTTCTCAATCATTGATGCAAATCTTATTACATGATTTATACAGAATTTTATTGCGCAACGCTTATCTGAAGGTATTCATCTCCACTTTGATGGTGAGAGGATTATATCTCTTTATCAATAATGGTTTGATCGTAATACCTCCGTCTTTGAGGATCTTCCAAATAATAGGATAACAAGCAATCTGTCATGAGTAATATTGGAAATTGTGGTGAAATGACATTGCCATAAGATAAATGTTTTCCTGCTGCTAACAATAGAATTTCATCACACCCGAATTCATGGGCATTGAAATTTCTAGTTGTCATCAAAACCGTTTGTGCACCTTGAGATTTTGCACGTTCTAATGCGTGTAGGACAGAACGCGTTTTACCTGAAATTGAAGCCCCAATCACGAGACATGACGCATCTACTAATAGATTGTTCCATACGAACATGTCATTATCTTCAATCACTTCACATATAATGCCGAGCCTCATAAATCTTATTTTCATTTCCTTTAGTGCCAGTGCCGAACTTCCCTTTCCATAAAGATATACACGTTCAGCTTGATTAATCATCTCTTTAATATGTTCTAACTGACTTTCATTGAGAATCGAATAGTTTTTACGGAGCATCTCTTCATAATCAAATAAAACTTTTTGTGTTAAGTCTTTGTATGCGAGAATGTCCTCTTTTTCACGCATCATTTCTCTATAATGAAACAAAAATTCTCTAAAACCCGTAAATCCGCACTTTTTCGCAAAACGAGTCAACGTTGCTTTCGATACATGTAGCTGCTGACTAAACATCTCAGATGATAGATCATCCACAGTCGTTTGTTTCAAAAAAAATTGTGCGACTTCTTTTTCTGTCGGTGTCATATTTTCAAGATTCGATTCAATCATCGGAACGAGTACTTTATAAAATCTCATTCAACACACCTCATTGTTTGCAAGCGTTTACAACAATTATTTTATGTGCTACCGTTCTGTTTTTCAACCAATACTATAATTTTAGAAACAAGTTTCAGAATATATTTCATCTTAAGTTAAACACGCTTTAAAATTGACACTTAAATTTTCAGTTAACACATTTACTCGCGTTATTAGCCAAAATAAGACATTTGAAATGTCATGTGTGACAAGTTTGTTTCATTTTTTGATTATTTCAATGAATCGTTTTGAATTTTAATTAAAGTTAGTTTATGTATTCTTATAAAAATGTTATATTTTAATGCGTGGCTTTTTGAATGAAAGACAAAATGTTTATAGAAATAGAGGAGTGTAAGTAATGAATATGGTCGCATTATTAATTGGTTTAGGACCGCTCATTGGTTGGGGGCTTTTTCCTACGATCGCATCAAAATTTGGAGGTAAACCGGTCAATCAGATCATCGGCGCAACCGTTGGGACACTGATTTTCGCGAGTGCCTTTTTTATATTTTCAGGACTTCAATTTCCGACAGGTATAGATTTGTTTTTCGCCTTGCTGTCAGGAGCCGGTTGGTGTTTTGGTCAAATTATGACATTCAAATCATTTGAATATATTGGTTCTTCTCGTGCAATGCCGATTACAACGGCTTTCCAATTACTCGGTGCATCACTTTGGGGTGTATTTGCATTAGGTAACTGGCCAGGCCTTACAAACAAAATCATCGGCTTCACTGCATTGGTAGTGATTTTAATTGGTGCATGGCTGACAGTTTGGAGCGAAAATAGTCAAGAAACAAAAAGTAGTTCCTTGAGAAAAGCAGTCGTCATCTTATTAATTGGTGGCATTGGTTATTGGCTTTATTCAGCCGCACCGCAAGCGACAAATATCGGTGGTCAATCTGCATTTTTACCACAAGCGATCGGTATGGTGTTGACTGCCGTCATTTATGGGCTGATGACAATGAAAAAAGAAAATCCATTCAACAAAAAAGTCACTTGGTTACAAATCATTTCAGGTTTCTTCTTCGCGTTTGCAGCATTGACCTACTTAATCTCTGCGCAACCGGATATGAACGGATTAGCAACAGGATTCATCTTATCCCAGACATCAGTCGTTTTAGCAACATTGACAGGTATTTATTTCTTGAATCAACGCAAAACGGCTAAAGAAATGGTTGTCACAATCATCGGTTTGATTTTAATTTTAGCCGCCGCAACTGTAACTGTATTTATTAAATAGTAGCTATCAATATTGAAGCAATGCACATCAAGCCCTCCAAAACAATCTTTCTAAATGATTGTTTTGGAGGGGCTTTTTTGAGTGATGATTTACCTTTAGTCAAATTGAACACACAATCTTCATCTCACTACACATATAAAAATAGACTGTTCAAACACGTCATCACAACGTCTGAACAGTCTAAAATGCATAGGTCTTTATGAATAAATTTGATGCAAAATAAGTTTAAAAATGGCTACAAGTCCACGTTCAAACAAATTAAGCACGAAAAAGGCAACGATAGGTGAAATATCGACCATGCCTAGTGGTGGAATAATTCGTCTAAACGGTTCTAAAAACGGTTCATAAATTTTCGACATCCATCGTCCAACTGCGCTTTCTCTTGCACCTGGTAACCATGACATAAAAATGTAAATGATCATCCCAAATGTATAAGCTTTAACAATGAATAATAAAAATTCAAAGATGGATGTTAATATCTCGATGTTCATAGCTTACTCCTTATTAATAATGATTTTCCATGGATTCGATATGATCAGTAATACTGCCAGCAACCTCAACATTGTCTGGTGTACATAAGAATATATCTGCGCCAACACGTTGAATATCGCCACCAATCGCATAAACGGTACCGCTTAAAAAATCGATAATCCGTTTTGCAGAAACTTGATCAATCCGTTGAAGGTTCACAAGTGTGGCACGACGATTTTTCAATTCATCAGCAATATCTTGTGTATCAGAAAATACACGTGGTTCAAATAAACACATTTTAGAACTACCATTTTGATAAGTATCTTGTGCTGAGCTCATATTCACCACATTCCCTTGCTCTTGTTTTTGGGCAACTTGCAACTGTTTATCATTTTGAGAAGATTTTGAACGTGACGCTTGACGCTTTGGTACAGATTGAACAGCTCTTGGACGCTCAGATTGTTGTTTGCTCGCTTGTTGTTGCGCCTGCTGTTGTTCACGTTCACGACGATCTTCTTCTTCTCGAATGAAATCTTCATCTTCCTCTTCTTCAATTGTGAAAAAATTGTTGAACAAATCTTTTATAGCCAATGGATTCACTCCTCTTTTCCTACAAGACGCGTTCCAATTCTAACAAATGTGGCACCCTTTTTCGTGGCAATATGATAATCATTACTCATACCCATCGAAAGTTCTGTACAAGGTGCGTATGTAAGGTTCAATGATTGGACTTCATCGCGTTTATTTTTAAGTTTTTCAAAAATGTCCTCTAATTCAGCTTCATTATCTGTGAATGGTGCCATCGTCATCAAACCTACAACACGAATATGGTCGTAGTCTGCCAGCATTTCAATGAAAGGAATAACCTCTTCCAAAGCAATGCCATGTTTAGATGCTTCACCTGAAACGTTCACTTGGACAAAACATTTAATTTCATGTTCTGCACGTTTATTAATTTCTTTAGCCAAACTTTGACGGTCTATTGCATGTAAATAGTCAATGTCATTTATAACATCTTTCACTTTACGTGACTGCAAAGAGCCAATAAAATGCATTTGGACATCGTCTGGTAAAGCAGCTTTCTTTTCTAAAAAGCCTTCAATGCGGTTTTCACCAAAATGACGAATGCCTGCTTCATAAGCTTCTTTAGCTCGGTTTATTGTAACATATTTTGTGACAGCAATCACGCGAGGTCTTGTCGTGTCTTCACGAAAAGTCACATTTTCAGTAATGGTTTGCTCTATTTCTTCTAAGTTTGTCTTCACTGACATTTAATCATCTCCACTTTCATTCAATGATTGAGAAATAAATGCTAACATTCTTCCCGTATTTCCTTTTTCTAAACGATAGGAGAAAAATAAATCCAAGTTTTCGGAAGTTGCATACGTTGTAGTATAAATATGATCACTTGGCACACCGTATTGTTCTAACAACAATTGGTTCGCATATTTCAAATCAATACCATGACGGTCTTCGCCACGAGTCTCAATATATGCAGCACTGTCGATTGGCAGTTGTTGAAATTGGTTTAAAATATCATCATTGATTTCATAACTATCAGACGTTGCTGGGCCAATGACGACATATAAATCGTTATAATCATATGGAAATTGATCTAACACGCGATGCACTATCGTTGCGACTGTCCCACGCCAACCTGCATGTGCTAAAGCTATAAAGTGATGAGAAGGGCTATAAAAGTATATCGGCACACAATCGGCGTAACACATTGTTAGCATCGTATCACCGTCGTATGTGTATAGCGCATCGATGCCATGAAGTGTATCTTTCGCAAGAACATCAATATTTTTACCACGATCTGCTTGCGTCACTTCTACGACATTGGCTTCATGTGTCTGTATTGGAAAAACCCATTGCGCTCTCGGCACACCGATTTCTTGTGCCAATACCTCTTGATGATGGGTAATATTTTCTGGCTTGTCATCAATATATCTTGCCATGTTGAATGCATCAGCTGGGTATGAACTCACACCTTTACCTCGCGTGGTGATACCGATTTGAACACCGTGTGCTAAGCTCGGCTGATAAGATAAATGATGCGCCTTTTTCGTAAATAATTCCATCCTAATCCCTCTTTTTTTACTTTATCTATTAAAAACTGCTAGGACATTGATGAAGTGACAATTGTCCTAGCAGTTCATGACATCCTATGTAAGATAAGGATTATACTTTATCTTGTTGAGTGATGTACTTTATTTTTCAACATATCACACGCTTAACGACGTGTTCTTCTTGAGCGTCTTTCTTCTCTGTTACGAATGAAGCTTGGAATATCGTCGTCCGCTGTTGTATGGCTACGTCCACTTTCAACTTCTTTATCTTGTGTTGAAGCTTGTCCTGTATGTCCGCCACCGAAGCTCGTTTCTTTTGCACTTGATGGTGTAGCACTTGTACCAAAGCCAGAGTGACCTTGTTTGCGTGCTTGTGAAGAAGGTTTATCTTCAAAACCTGTTGCGATGACAGTGACAACAATTTCATCTTGTAATTCTGGGTTAATCACTGTACCAAAGATCATGTTCACATCTTCGTCTGCAGCATCTTGTACAATGTCAGCTGCTTCTTGTGCTTCGAATAAAGATAATGATTCGCCACCAGTAATGTTCATTAACACACCTTGTGCGCCTACGATTGATGTTTCAAGTAAAGGAGAAGAAATGGCTTTTTTAGCCGCTTCAACTGCACGGTTTTCACCAGATGATACACCGATACCCATTAATGCAGAACCTTGGTTTGACATGATTGTTTTAACGTCTGCAAAGTCGAGGTTCACTTCACCTGATACTGCAATTAAATCAGAAATACCTTGTACACCTTGACGTAACACGTTGTCAGCTTCTTTAAACGCTTCCATCATTGGTGTAGATTTGTCTACGATGTCTAACAAACGATCGTTAGGAATCACAATTAATGTATCCACAGCAGCTTTCATTGCTTCAACACCCGCAGCAGCTTGTGTTTGACGTTTACGACCTTCGAAACTGAATGGACGTGTCACAACACCTACTGTTAAAGCGCCCATTTCTTTTGCGATTTTGGCTACAACAGGTGCTGCACCTGTACCAGTACCGCCACCCATACCAGCAGTAACGAATACCATGTCTGCACCTTGAATCGCATCTTCAATTTGTTCACGTGATTCTTCGGCAGCTTTTTTACCGATTTCAGGGTTCGCACCTGCACCTAATCCACGTGTTAATTTTTCACCAATTTGGATTTTAGATTCTGCTTTAGATAAGTTTAAAGCTTGTCCATCTGTGTTAATTGCAATAAATTCAACATTGTTCATACCGTGGTCAATCATTCGGTTAACAGCATTATTACCGCCACCACCGACACCGATGACTTTAAGTGTCGCTAAATGATTAAATCCTTGTTCAAATTCTAACATTTAAATTTCCTCCTAATCTTTGTAGCCAATCAATCAAACAGTGATTTCATAATCTTTTTGAACTTACTTTCTTCTTGTTTAGGTTCTCCGTGTTCATGTCCATCAATGTCTTCATATACCTCTTCCGAAGTATCGTCGTCGACAAATTCAGAATTTGCCGTGTCTTGTGATTGTTGTTTTTTTGGTTTTTTCTTGAAGAATGACTCAAAACCACCTGATTTTTGTTCTTGTCGCTTTGAATCGTTTTCAATAATTTCTTCTTCAATTTCTTCATTATCATGATTACTAATTGTAACATAATCTAATAGCTCATCGAAAGCAATACTACTAGAAATTGTTGAAATTGCTGAAGAAAATTCTGGTTTTCTAACGCCCATTTGTGAAGGTGTATGAATGCGTACTTTTTCATTCACCATATCAAGAAGTAATTCTTTCACGCCGAGTAAGTTAGCAGAACCCCCTGTCACTACAAAACCACCATTGACTTTCGTTAAACCGAGTTCTTGTAATACATCGAACACTTTAATGAGAATATCCTCAACACGTGCTTCAATCACATCACTCAGTTCTTTTTGAGTAAACTGTGCAGGTTCCTCAGCGTCAAGTTGATTCACTGTAAACACATCTTGGTCTGAAGCTGAATCGTAAAACGCATGTCCGTACTGTTGTTTAATCTTTTCTGCTGTATCATATGTAGTATTTAAAAATTGTGCAATATCTTCTGTGATGTGTCGGCCTGCCATAAAGACCACATCAGCATCGACTAACTCGCCACGCTCATAAAACGCAATCTGAGTTAAATCTTCACCGATATCAATCACACAAGCGCCGAGTTCTCTTTCAGTCGCTGTTAACACTGAACGGTAATTTAATGCATCAGAATAAACATCTAACACATCCACGCCACAAGCTTCTACGCATTTAATCATATTAATCAAAATAGATTGATTAATCGCGATCACACCTGCATCGACTTGTAATGAATGACGTGCAACAAGCTCTTTTGGATCTGAAACCTCATTGTTGTCATCCACAACGAAACGAATTGGGAATGTATCGATGACTTCCGTTTCAGGTTCCGTATTTTTTTCATGAATCCCTTCAAGTACCTCTTCAATATGTGTACCGTTTATTTCTGTATCTTGATGAAATTCAATTTTATTTGTTTCATCAAAAACTTCCGTACTAATGATTGGTAATTTTAAAAACACTTCTTTAATATCCACACTTGAAGCAATTGAAGCTTTCTTTAGTGTATCTTTAATGGCCTGTTTAGCCAGATCGAAATCATCAATCAAGCCATTCTTGATTCCATTTGTATAGGTCTGCCCTGTACCTATCACATTAATTCCGTTATGAAATTTTTCACCAACAATCGCTTTCACGCTTGATGAGCCGATATCTACACTAACATAATAATGCTCTTCCATAGATAGGCACCTCCTGACATTTCTTTACATAATTAAGCTATTTTAAGTTTACAATAACACACTATCAATGTGAACTATAAACACAGTAGAATTTCAACTTTTTATCACATTTATATATTAATGTCATCTTTTTGTAATGCGCATTCATTTCATCGCAAAGGTGATGACGACTCAAAATCATTATTATAGCAAAATATTTTCGAGTCTCGCCCTTGCCATTACGACGATTCTTCATCTTTAATCTTGTTTAAAGCCTTTTGTAAATCATCCTTGGCTTTGTCTTCACTCGCTGTACCACTTTGGACTTCTTTCGCACTTGCCGAATTTGATTGTGCATTGTTCACATTATCATAAGGTATAAATGTTGCCCCGACCGATAAATCAATAAAGCCCGATTGTTTCAATTTACCTGTTTCATCTTTTTCTAATGCTTGTGACATACTTGGATAGTATTTCAACTTATCAGCAATAGTATTTGTATTCCCAACAACTTCAATCCCATCACGCATGAACAGTTTAATTAAATGGGGTTGATCTTTTTGCGGGGCACTCACGATTTCTGAAATTTGTGCACGTGTCGTCCGATCCATTTTTTGTAGCGCATCGACGAGATGACGTTTTTCAGCACCTTTAAAACCTTCAATGTAAGGTGCTTCATTCGGAACTTCCTGTTTATAATCTTTTAACACTTTGCCATTTTCAATCATAGGCACCACGCGTGACTTTTCTGTTGTTACTGCGATGATATCGTGTTCTTTTACGTTGACTTCAATCGGATTGAACAGTCCTTTTTTAATCGTCACTTCATCGATTAATTCATTCTTTTTCAACCGTTCTTCAGCATCATCAGAACTGTATGCATAAATGCGTGGGTGATTTTGAATATCAAGTTCTTTCAAAATATCTTGCTTAGACACATAATGGTTCCCTTTAATGTCAGCACTTTTAATGTGACTGATCGGTGTAAACATATAAACCAGGATCAATAAAACAATGACAAGCAGTATCCCAACAATAATCCGTTGAATACGACGTTGTTGAATACGTTGCTTTTTTCTCTTTTCTTTTAAATATTCATTATTAATCTTGGGTATTTCTTTTGTCATCAATCGTCACATCCTTTAATGTGATGGCAAATGTGCTTTAAATGCTTCAATAAAACGTTCTCCACGTTGCTCAAAAGTGTCATATTGATCCCAACTTGCACAAGCAGGCGATAATAGTACTACATCATTCGGTTCGATGATTTCTTGGACTTTAGCCACTGCATCTGTCACATCGTTTGCACGAATGACATATTTCCCTTGACTTTCACCGAGTTTCACAAATTTATCTTGTGTTTCACCAAATGTCACCATCACGCGCACATTGTTCATATAAGGAATCAGTTCGTCAAAGCCATTACCTCTATCTAAACCACCGCACAACCAGATAACAGGCTGTGTGAATGAACTTAAGGCGAACTGTGTTGCCAATGAATTCGTTGCTTTCGAGTCATTATAATATTTATTCGTTTTGTTATTACCGATATATTGAAGGCGATGTGCAATGCCTGAAAAAGTCGTTAATGATTGGACAATTGCACTGATTGACACACCTGCTAAAATTGCCGCCATGACCGCTGCTAAAATGTTTTCTAAATTGTGTTCGCCTGGTAGCACAATATCATCTAAATGAATGAGACGTACACCGTTATAGACGATATACTCTTTTTCAACATAAATACCGTCTACACGATGTTGTGTTGAAAAGTACAAAATTTTAGCTCTAATTTTTGATGTATCGATGAGGTGTCTTTGTTTATCGTTAAAAATTAAATAGTCACTCTCAGTTTGATTTTCGTAAATACGCTTTTTGGCATTTTGATAATTTTCAAGATTTTCGTGGTAATCCAAATGTGCCGAATAAAGGTTTGTAATGATTGCGATATGCGGGCGATAATGTTCAATTCCGAGCAATTGGAACGACGAGAGTTCCGTGACTAAATATTCATCTGCCTTTACTTCTTGGGCAACCTTTGATGCAACGAAACCAATATTCCCCGATAGACGCCCATTTTCGCGACTTTTATTAAACATGTCACCGATTAATGACGTCACAGTTGTTTTACCGTTTGTTCCAGTAATCCCAATAATGGGTGCTTCAGAAATTAAATAACTTAATTCTACTTCTGTTAAAATTTTCAATCCTTGCTTTTGTGCTTCTTGAATGATCGGTACTGTGTATGGAATACCTGGATTTTTGAAAATAATAGGTCTTTCATCTAATAAAGCTAATGGATGTGCACCACTCACAACATTAATCCCCATGTCTTCTAAATCTTTTGCATGGGCATCGTTAGATAAATCATTGCCGTCATTCACCGTCACCTCAGCGCCTAAACGATGTAATAATTTTGCAGCTTCATAGCCACTTTTCGCCATGCCAATAACGAGTACTTTTTTACCTCTTAGCCCTGTATAATGTATCAATTAATTCACTCCCATCCATAAACCGATTAAACCGGTGATTAATCCGACTGACCAGAATACAGTCACCACTTTCCATTCACTCCAACCGACTAATTCGAAATGATGATGTAATGGACTCATTTTGAACACACGTTTTCCTGTTAACTTGAACGATGTCACTTGAATCATCACTGATAATGTTTCTAATACGAAAACGAGACCAATGAATAACAATGATATTTCTTGGTTTAACATAATTGAAATTGTCGCAAAAATACCACCTAGCGCTAAACTTCCTGTATCACCCATGAACACTTTCGCAGGGTTAATGTTGTATGGAAGAAAGCCAGCTAAAGCTGCCACCATAATGATACAAAATACACCGATAGCAGGTTGTTCAAGCGCAAAACTCATAATGGCATACATTGTAAAACCGATAATAGATAAACCTGTCGCCAAACCGTCTAGACCGTCTGTTAAATTAACTGCATTTGAAAAACCAACTTGCCAGAAAACGATGAAAATGACATAGGCAAATGATAATGGAATACTCACATCTGTAAACGGAATATGAATATTTGTAGAGAAATCAAATGCATTAAAACCTTTAGCGACAATAAAGAAAATGACTGCGATAGCGATTTGTGCTAAAAATTTCTGCTTACTTGTGAGCCCTTGATTATTTTTCTTCACAACAATAATATAGTCATCTATAAAGCCAATCAAACCAAAACCAATTGTGACAAAGAGCAGTAACAGCAATGGACTTGCTGGTTCTACAAAAATACTTGCGATTATCGTTGTAACAATTGCACCAATTAAAAATGTTAATCCACCCATCGTTGGTGTGCCTGTTTTTTTCATATGACTTTGTGGACCTTCTTCACGAATGCTTTGACCAAATTTCATTCTTTTTAAAGTTGGAATTAAAATTGGTACTAAAACTGCTGTAATAACAAATGCGATTATTGCACTAATCAAACCCATAATATTCTCCTTATCTTCTCTTCTTTTTGCTCACATTTTTATATATTGTGCCTATGATGCTATCACTCCAATGTGTGTATGCATATACAACAATTGAAGTGATAGGATGCATGGCAACTCATTCTATATTCAGCACTGGATCAACTTAAGCATACTGCAATACTTGCAGCTCAAGCCCCTATGTCCAGTGCCTGTTTAACATATTGCTTATTCTGTTTTCTCGGAATCTAAGGTGACTTCAATTTTACTGTTTTTATCAATTGCTGACTGCGGTGCTGTCGATTGCGACTTAACAAATCCGCTACCTTTGACTTCGACTTTAATATCTGTCAACGATTGGAAGGCAACAATATCGTCTCTCGTCCAACCTGTCATATCTGGCATTGTTAAATCACCTTCAGTTAGCAACATTACATTACTATTTGGCAATAATTGTCCGTTTGATGATGGCGATTGACTCACAACCTTTTTGCCGTTACCGATGACGATTGGATTTAGTTTTTTACCTTTGATTTCATCTTCAGCACGTTGTACGCTACGATTTTCAACATCTGGGACATTGCTGATTTTCGTTTTACTGTCATCTACTTCATTATCGCCGACATTTAAATATTGTAAAGTATTTTTCATAATCGGGTTAAATGCTTTGCTGACACCCATTTCATAAGCTTCTTGATCGTTCTTTTGCGCTAAACTCATACCTGCATAAACAACAACACGCGGATTTTTACTTGGCGCATGCCCCATAAAGCTTACAAAATATGGGTTAGGTCCTTTCACATAGCCCCCATTTTCAGGGTCTGCCACTTGTGCTGTACCTGTTTTACCCCCAATGCGATAGCCGTCAACACGATAGTTTTTCGCGTGGCTATCCTCACTGTTTACGACCTCATCCAATTGTTTGTTTACTTTCTTCGCTGTATCATTTTTAATTGGTTTGCCTGTGACTTCCCGTTCACCTTTATAATACGTGTTATCCGTCACTGGATTCACAATCGATTGGACAAAATATGGACGCAACATTTCACCTTCATTGAAAAATGCCGATTGGGCTTGCAACATTTGTGCAGGAGTCACTGTTGTCGATTGACCGAATGCAGAAGTTTTTTGCATCAGTTCATTTTCCCATGCAATATTACCCGATTGTTCACTTTCAAACAAACTTCCTGTTGACTTGCCAAATCCAAATTTTTCATACCATGATTTCATTTTATCTGCACCGACAAGGTCTTGAAGACGCATCATTAATGTGTTTGATGAATACGTAAAACCGAGACTCATATTGATTTCGCCCCAACCTTTTCTGTTCCAGTCATAAATACGTGACCCTAGAATATCTCTATATCCTGATTGATATTTACGGTCCGGTTTAAATTCCCCTTCTTGAATGGCTGCAGCTAAACCAAAACTTTTGAATGTCGAACCTGGTTCATACGTATTTTGGTATAAATCATTTGCCCATTTTTTTCCGAAGTCTTCTCCTGTGTCTGGATTGAATGTCGGACGTTGACTGTAGGCTAATATCTCACCTGTCTTTGCATCCATCACCACAGCAAAGAGATCTTTTGGTTCATAATGCTCAACCATTTTATCTAATGCTTCTTCAACAAAAACTTGAATGTTAGAGTCAATGGTGAGGTGGACATCATCGCCACGTTGCGGTGCGACTTCATTTTTAGAATTCGGAATAATATAACCCCAAATATCTTTCGTGTATGAAGTATGCCCAGCTTTACCCGTCAGATAACTATCAAAAATCTTTTCAACCCCTAAAGCCCCTTTTAACTTACCTGTATCCGGGTCTTTTTGTGCCATCCCAATTAAATGCGAGGCAAACTTACCATTCGGATAAAAGCGTTTCACTTCAGGATAAAGTGTGATACCAGGTAAATTGGCTTTTTCAATCTTTTCTTTATCTTGGTATGTTAAATTTTGACCTGATTTACCAAACTCGACTTGGAATGCTTTTTTCGTGTTGAGTCGTTTTTCAATATCCTTTTCCGGCATATCGATAATTTTAGCGAGCGCTTTAGCTGTTTTTTTCTTATCTACGACATGACGTGGTTTGTCTGAGTCTTTACTTGCTTGTGGATCAATAACCGCCACTAAACGGAAACGGTCCACATCTTCTGCCAATACTTTGCCGTTCCGGTCGTAAATCTTACCTCGCTCAGCATCCTCATCTAAATGAGATAAATATTTTTCATTGGCTTTGGCAATCAAGTCTTCTCCTGAGGAATGTCCTGTCAGCATGACATAACCATACCTTAAAACCAAAAGAAAAAAGAGCAGCCCGAAAACACCCATCAGGAGGACTGCTCCTAGCTTATTTTTTTTAATTTTAATTTTTCGTTTCGCCATCTTTACGCACTACCTTTACATTGTCGTTCTTCAAGCTCATCCCTTGACCTTCCGCCTTATTATAAATGCGTTTGTACGATGAATTTTCCATTGTTTCAGACTTTAATGCGCTATTTTGACTCGTTTGCTTCTCGATTTTTTGATCTAAATCTGCAATCTTGCCTCTTGTATCGTAGGCATCCATTTTTAAAGATAACAGATAAATACTGATGACAGCAATAATCGTAATTAACGTTATGTATAACATCTTTTCAAACCGTGTTAACTTGACGACAACTTGCTTTTTGACGGTTTGCTTTTGTGTCGATTGCTTTTTCTGTGGTTCGACTTGCGGTTGATAGGTATCATATATTCTTTCTACAGCCATAATCTCTTTTTCGCCCCTCTATTTTAATATTTCCGCTACTCGTAGTTTTGCACTTCTCGCACGATGATTGTCTTCTAAGTCCGTCGCATCCGCTACGATGGGTTTTCTATTCACACGTTTCAATTTAGGTGTGTATGCTTCTGGAAGTACGGGTAATCCTCTTGGGACATCTGGCCCCTTTTCATATTCTTGAAACATTTGCTTACACAAACGATCTTCTAATGAATGGAACGTAATGACTGAAATACGTCCGTTTACTTTCACATGGTCAATCGCTTGTTCTAATGAATCTTCAAATGCCGCAAGTTCATCATTGACTGCAATACGGATTGCTTGAAATACGCGTTTTGCAGGGTGGCCACCTTTTCGTCGTGCTTTAGCCGGAATCCCTTCCTTGATGCACTCCACTAAATCAAAAGTGTTTTCAATCGGTTGTTGCTGTCGTCTTGCTTCAATTTTTCGTGCGATTTGTTTCGAAAATTTTTCTTCCCCATATCGAAAAAAGATCTTCACGAGTGCTTCATAAGACCACGTATTGACAACTTCGTAAGCAGAAAGAGGTTGCGTTTGGTCCATTCTCATGTCTAACTTGGCATTATGTTGGTAACTAAACCCACGTTCTGGTACATCGAGTTGAGGGCTTGAAACACCTAAGTCATATAAAATGCCATCCACTTTGTCTATGTTTAATTCAGCTAAAATATTCGCCAAATTTCTAAAGTTGTTATGTACAAACGTGACTTTATGTAAATCTTGTTGCAATTTTTCTTTAGCATGATTGATTGCTGTCATATCTTGATCAATCGCAATCAATCGACCTTCATCCGATAGTTGATTCAGAAGATATTGCGAATGTCCCGCGCCACCTAACGTGCAATCCACATAGACGCCATCTTCTTTAATATTCAGTTGGTCTACAGTTTCTTTTAATAACACGCTAATGTGATGAAACACCGCGAACCCTCCATTTTTTAAAAATCAAAGTCAATTAAGTCTTCTGCAATCTCTTCAAAGCTCTCTTCAGATTCATCATAAAAATCATTCCAAGTGTTGCGGTCCCAAATCTCAATTCGATTTGACACGCCAATCACCGTACATTCTTTGTCAAGATGTGCATACTCTCTTAATTTCGCTGGGATGTTAATTCTCCCTTGTTTATCGATTTCCACTTCAATAGCTCCTGAGAAGAACATACGCACAAATTTACGTGCATCACGTTTCGTTAAAGGTAAGGATTTCATTTTCTCCTCAATGGTTTGCCATTCTTCAAGTGTGTAACCAAATAAACATTTATCAAGGCCACGCGTGAGAATAAAACGTTCATTTAAGTCATAACGAAATTTTGATGGTACTATCATACGGCCTTTAGCATCGAGTTTATTTTCGTATTCACCCATGAACATTCTATTATCACCTCACCTTTACTATAATTTACCACATCTCACCACTATGCTCCACTAATTCTGTAAAAATCTCCAATATTTATCAATTTAGACACAAAAAGAGAGCTCCCCCTGTTTTCAGAAGAGCTCTCAAAGCATTGATATTATCATGTTTTAATGACATATTGATCAAACGTGTAACGAAGTGGAGGGAAGGTGGAGGTCGTGTACATCTCTATCCCAAATTCGTTTAATAATTGGAGTGGATTCCAAATTCGTTCTTGAAGTCCTCCCATAGGATGCAAAGTTTGCGATAATAAATGGAAATGACGCATACTGATTTCATTTTCGCGCTCGATATTTTTAAGGTAACGTGATTGCAAATATTCATATTGGTGGGTTTGAATTTGGTGATTCTTTTTCAGCAACTTACGCTGGTCTTCGGAATCTTTCAACTCCACGTGTAATCGCTCATAAAAGGCATGTTGTTGGTCGAGCATCTGTTGCATTTCTGCAAGCACCTCATCAGAAGCTTGGGCACGTATGAAACGTTGGCGCGCAGCTTTCGTCCCATTCGCAATCATATCTGCTAAATCAAGGTCATAAGTCGCTAACAATTTTTCGATTTTTGGTGTTACATAAGTGAATCGTAAACGTGGTAACACAATCGGCATTTCAATGTCCATTTCATGAAAGACTGTTTGCAATTCCGCCCAGTATTTAATTTCACTCGGTCCTCCGATAAATGCGACGGTGTTGAACAACCATTCTTCAGTGAGTGGTCGCGTGACTACATTATTAGAGAAAAGTGCCGGTTCTGCTTCAATTTTTTCTAATAATGCTGCTTGACTGAACGTAATGTCCGATTTACTTAAACGATAGACGCCCTCTTCAAACTTTAATAACTGACGTTGCCCATCTTCATGCATAAACAAGTGGACATTCGTATCCGTTTGAATCATGGGTGTTAAGCCAGCACCACTTGTACGTTGCTGTTGTAATCGAAACGCTTGGTCAATTTGCGCATGCTGTTGAATGATTTGTTTGAACAACGGTACTTCTAATTCACGTAGCGGTTCAAATTGGGCATCAATCAATAATAAACCTGATTGACTAAAGCATTCATGAACGATTTTTTTGAATAACGCTGTCCAATTGTCTGCTTGATCGATAAAATGAGCAATTTGTTGATATAATGCTTTCGAATATGATGTTTCAGGTAACGCTGCAAAATAATCAGTCAATGCTTGTTTCAATGCATCTTTATCAGGAACGTAACGCGACACATTGGATTCTGGTGGCGTCATCGTATGATATTTCACTTTTTGCAATGTTCCCATACGTTGCTGCATCACATACGTATGATTGACTTCATCAAAGTCGTGGTCCTCACCCGCAATCCAAAACACCGGAACAACAGGTGTATCATATGTAGATTCAAGTTCATTCGCCTTTACAATGATTGAAATAATTTTATGAAAAGTATAGAGTGGCCCTGTAAACAATCCTGCTTGCTGACCTCCTACAACAACTTTCGCTCCGTTTTCTAAAGCATCGAGTGCACGTTGTTGGGCTTCAGAAAGCTTTAAATCCGCCATATATTGACGCACAACTTTCGCAACTTCACGTTCTCTGCCATTATTCGGTTGTTGCATACGGCGTGCATAACTTTCCGCTTCTACTGGATCATAATCAAAAAATTGTAACAAAGTTTTGTCTTGTTGTTTTAAACGATTAATAAATTGATCCGACTCATTGACTGTAATATTTAAACAATCCATGCTCATTTCTCCTTAAACAGTATTCCATAACAGTATAAAGGTTACACACGCGCATGACAATCTAACGGCTTGCTTCAAAATTTAAAATAAATAGGCTATAATTAAATTAATAAAGACAAGGGGGTAATCACATGGCAAAAGTTGAACACCTTGACATTAACTACAAAACAGAAGAGCTTTTTGAAGACTTTCGTCAAAATTTTGGCAACAAAGATTTATATATGGTGAACGAACTACACGGTGAGATGATTGATGCGAGTTCTGAATCCCCATTTTACGGGATTTATGTTGGGGAAAAGATTGGCGCACGTATGGCCCTGTATCGCAAAGGTGAAGTAGAAGAAACGTTTTTCCCGAACTTTGAAGATTATCTCGTCGTTTGGAAACTTGAAGTCCTTAAAAAATATCAAGGTAAAGGTTACGGTTCTGCACTCGTTGAATATGCAAAATCTTTTGGCTTTCCTATTAAAGCCATTGCGAGAAATGAATCGAAAGGTTTCTTTATTAAAAATGGATTTAAAGATTTAGAAGCTAAAAACGATGATGGTCACGACATCCTCGTCTGGGAACCACAACAATAATCTTTAAAGTTGATAGCGGTGTACTATTTTGAATGTCATCTATTGTAGGAGAGGGCTGGGCATTTCATTGTGTCCCAGCCCCTAATCTTTGTATCGGAGTCGTCTGTGAAAGTGATTTTAGAAATAGCAATCTTAAAAATATAACTTTTAAGATCAGTGCTATCTTTTATCCTATACTACCTCTGAAAAATATTGGCGTGCTTTTTGGAAATCTCATCCTTGTACTTTCATCACTATCAATCAAATCATGATGAATACCTTCTTTTACATTAAAATCTCTTTCAACGCTTCAATATGCTCTATCGTATACGTCGGTTGAATCGTCGTTTGATTTTCAAGTTGTCGATGATTAAACCAACACGTATCAATTCCCGCATTGATGCCACCTTGAATATCTGAAGTGAGCGAATCCCCTACGATTAAGAAGTCCTTTTTATCATACTGAGAAAACACCTCAAAAACAGCTTCAAAAAATGCGACATTGGGCTTTTGTGCCCCTACTTGATCTGATATGAAAATATGATCCATCATCGAATGTAGATTCGTTTGCGCAATACGTCGCTTTTGCGTATCCGTTACACCGTTTGTCACAATGGCTAAAGTATATTGTGAAGAAAGGGTGTCTAACATCGGCATAACACCTGTGAGCCATTTAATTGGTGCACGTGCCAATCCATCTCGAAAGATAATATCTGCTTCTTGACGATTCACTGTCATGTCATAAGTCTCAAATGTTTCTATAAAACGATGACTCAACACTTCCGCTTTTGTAATTTCTCCACGCTGAAATGCTTCCCAATGATTTTGGTTAATTTCCTTAAAACGCTTATAGTTATGTATGCGTGATGGTACTTCATAATGACGCATTAAATGTGCATATGCTTGCACTTCAGCATCATGAAAATCTACCAAAGTATCATCAAAATCGAATAAAATCACTTTATAATTCAAATTCCACGCCTCCCGAATAATAATCAAACCTTCTCTAAGCGTATCAAATGATGTATGTCCTGTCATACGTTTCACCTGACAAACATCAGATCTGTGATAAAACTATGGAAATTTCGAATAACCATACCTTTTAATTATCACATGCAACATAAAAAAATGATACATTTCAGTGCTCACGTTCACCCTACGTGCACGAAATGTATCATCTAATCAAAAATATTTATTGTTAAGGAAAGTTGATATTTAAATTACCAAAAGTTGAAACTATGAATTAACCAAAGAAACCACTAATCACGCTAATACCGTTTGCTACAATGTCAGCAATACTTGTACCTAATGTCACCCAGTCGTGGTTAATTCCTGCCTCGATTGTATTTTTAATTGCCTCGAATAATTCTGTCATAATAGAACCCTCCATCAAGATAATTAGTATTACAAAGCGTTGAATTGTTTGCTTTGTTGATTCAACTATAACGTATTTTAAAAATATTGCCGCCCATATTTCTTAACTCATTGGTTAGCATTCCTAACCGTTTGAAACCGTCCCAATTTTTTACAGTTATGATGCCCAACTGTTTTCTAAAAATTAATAATTACATTTAAAAACCAACTAACAATTAAAATCAAGATAATTTATAAATTTAACTTAACAATAAACGTAGACACTTTGATATCAATTACATATTGGCAACGATATAATGCCTAACTGTATTTAAAAATCAACGTCAATGACAGTTAAGCATTCAAATGAACGAGTTAAGTCGTAATCCCCTTTTAACCCAAGTCATCATTTAAAATAAAAATACAAGATAAACATATAAAGGAGGTTATCCATATGATGTGGGCAGATATTATTTTAGGCATTATTAAAGTAATTAAAGGGTTAATTGATACATTCGCAAAATAATCCTATCGTTTCAAAAGGCTGAGGCATTCATTGTCCAGCCTTTTTCCATGTAGTGCGATTGATAGCACTCTTCCCAATCCCATTCGAATCAACCCATGCGCCATGTTAAATATCACTGTTCGCATTGAATGTGTCCAGATGCGGTTTCCATTCTTCAAAACACCTTACTTATCATTTTCAAATTTCATCTCTCATATGTAAAAGAAGACACACACTCATCCCTCAATGAAATGACTGGATACTTTCCATCTTCAAAACATGAAAAAAGCAATGCAAGAAAATACAATCCAAAAGCTTGTTTGATGTATTTTTGAAAAATAGTGATTTGTTTTTGGAACATATCGTGATATTATAACTTCAAAAAGAACCGAGGC
This sequence comes from Staphylococcus intermedius NCTC 11048, assembly GCF_002902385.1. Lineage (GTDB taxonomy): Bacteria > Bacillota > Bacilli > Staphylococcales > Staphylococcaceae > Staphylococcus > Staphylococcus intermedius. The sequence continues at coordinate 47,228 of NZ_PPQH01000029.1, forward strand.
GTCAAAGATGTATAGTAAAAGACAACCTATCCTGCTTTATCTTATTTTGTTTTTAAGTACAACGTTAATTGGGAGTCTTCTTCTTTACTTACCTTGGACGGGTCAGAAGCCGATTTCTTTTATCGATGCGATGTATGTCGCGACGAGTGCTTTTACAGTAACCGGACTCACGACTGTGGATATTACAGAACAGTTTAACGTTTTAGGTGATACGGTAATTATGCTTCTGATTCAAATTGGAGGTATGGGAATCGTTGCTGTGTCTTTATTGGCACTGATGATTTCGCAAAAGAAAATTTCATTTCAAAACAATCAATTATTCAAATTAGAACTAAACATTGACGAAAACATCAATGTCGTTGACTTCGCAAAATTTATTTTCATCTTCACAATTGTATTTGAAACGTTAGGCGCTATAGTACTTGCAACTGTATTCGTGCCTGAGTATGGATGGTCAGAAGGGATATTCATAAGTGTCTTTACTTCCATTTCCGCTCTAAATAATGCTGGGTTTTCTTTATTCAGTGACAATTTAATTGCATATGCGAGTGATCCCGTTGTCAATTTGATCATCGCTTTATTAATAATTGTAGGTGGTATCGGCTATATCGTGCTATTCGACCTTATCACAACACGACAATTAAAACGACTACACGTCCACACGAAGGTCACATTGTTTGTAACGTTGATCTTAATTGTTGTAGGAACGCTCGGCTTTTTAATCTTAGAACATCATCACGCATTAAAAGGAATGTCATTTCCACAACAAGTCTTAGTCTCATTTTTCCAATCTGTCAGTACGCGTACAGCAGGTTTTAACACGATAGACTTCTCACACCTCGCACCGGGCACGCTCATGTTGACGATGATTTTAATGTTTATTGGTGCTGGTCCTATTAGTGCAGCCGGTGGGATTAAAGTGACTACATTTACACTTGTACTTTTATATGTGGTGACGTCATTGAAAGGTCACCGCCACACACAACTCTTTCATCGCTCAATTGATCAAAAACAAACACAAAAAGCGGTTGCGATTACATTAACTGCGATGATGTTTAACATAATCATTATTTTTTGGTTTGCAGTAGCCCAACCGAACTTACAATTTGAGGCCATTGCTTTTGAAGTCATTTCCGCATTTGGGACAGTAGGCTTATCAACAGGAATTTCTGCAGAGTACGATACCTTTGCGAAGGTACTCATTATTATCACGATGATTGCCGGTAAAATTGGCGTCCTTACATTATTAGGTGTCCTACACAATCGTACAAGAGAAACATTTCATTATGCGAAAAGCCATTTATATTTATAAAAGCAAAAAACACGCCATCACACCTTGTAAAATGTGATGACGTGTTTTTAGTTCATCCCGATGCAAACTTGAGCATTTAACGAAATCAAAATGATAACGTCCTAACCTATACATTCACTTCCGATTACTGCGCTGATGTATCCTGGCCGTGAATCATCCAACGAATACCGTAACGATCTGTAAATACGTCCATTTTTCCACCCCAGAATTGTTCTTCTAAAGGCATTTCAACTGTAATACTTTCATGATCTTTCACGCGGTCATATAACGCTTCAATTTCTTGTGCATCCTCCGCAATATTCACATCGTAATCTAACATGAGTGAAATCGCACCGTTAATTGTCGCTGCTTTACCAAATGAATCAGACCCAAACAGTTGTGTTGATGCAATCGTAAATTCCGCATGCATCGTCGCATCCGTCGCATCTTCTTGTGAAAGACCAAAATGTCCCGCTTGTTCTTTAGTTACTGGTAGACGATTAATTTCAGTTGCTCCAAAAACTTCCTCATAATATTCTAACGCTTCTTTAGTATTTTCAAATGCAATATATGGATATAATTTTGTCATGGTCCATCTCCCTTTCATATTTAACGTACTTCACTACTATATACCTTTTAATCAAATAAAAGAAACAAAGTGACTGTTAAGCTTCGCATTTAATTAAATTTGATTCGATAAGGGAAGAAAATGTTATGCTTTTTTTATATTACGGATGACATTCTCTTCAGATGAATATTTAAAGCCTCAACATGATGTATAAATGCAATAAAACACCGTTATATCACGTTTCAATTCACGTGATATAACGGTGTTTTAATAAACTTAAACTTAGTTAGCGTCCTGGGAGGGATTCGAACCCCCGACCGATGGCTTAGAAGGCCATTGCTCTATCCAGCTGAGCTACCAGGACATTTTCAACACAAGGATAATTATAACGAATCGGACATTATAAATCAATATAAGCTTAAGAAAAAAATTAAACATTTAACACCTAATACAAAAATTTACAACAAATAGATGTGTAGAATCATCTTTTTTATTACCATAACGATTTAGAATGCTATTGTGTAATTGTTTTATAGCCGTTGCATCTCCTCATTCACACGATCATTCACTAACTTAAGTTGCGCTTCAGTACTCGCATCATTAAAAAACTGTAAGCTTAACTTTTACCATTGTTCTTTCATATTTCGCACCTCATTTAAATCTACTCTTGCAAGTTTGATGTCATTGCATGGTGTGGACGACACTTGCATCTTTTAACGCCATAAGCACGGTTTGGGCAATAAAAAAAGCCACTGCAGCACAGTCGCTTAAAAATGGGTATAAAAAGAGCACCTGGATGAATGAGTTACTGTTTCATCAGGTGCTTATTTTTGTTTATTTTGTTTTTCTTCTTGTTCTCTTTTTTCTCTTTCTTCTCTTTCTTCTGCAAACCTTTTTTCTAATTGCTCAAATATTTTTATAGCTTCTTCACGAGTTACTGGTAAATCTAGCCCTAAAGGAATCATAATATCATCTCACTTTATACTCTATTATTCCCCTATTATATAATTTTCTCAATGCTTTTTCAACATCCTTATCGTTAATAGCCTTTCCTGTATTTGTAACAATAGTCATTGTTTTTTTAGTTTCACGGTCATTAAACATAATCAAATCATAAGTTGAAAAACTCGAACCACCCGGGTGATTATGCATCAGTATTAACGACTTTCCAGGGCTATTTAACAATCTGTCAGTTGCATTGAATCCTGGTTTGAAATCCACATCATATTGTGTCCCTTTAGCTTCAGCCGGCTCTTTTTCATCTTTACCTTTAGAAACAAACGCATATTCATTACTGTCATTTTCAGTCATCTCTTTTCTTAACAACCTCTTATGCTGTTCTTGGATATAAAGACTTTCCTCTTCTGTATGACCTGGAATATTTACAAACTCCACGTTGTCTATATCTCTTTCAGTAATCCAATGCTTCTTAGGTTTATGTGCCGCTTCAACATTATTCGTATCAATTTTCCTAGCATCCCCGTCTTTCAATTGATACTTCCCTTGTCTATCTTTGAAAAACTTCTCACGCCAGTTACCAACATAAGGGACTGTCGTACTTCGACAATGGGGGTGCATTAGTGGGGCATTTACACCAGGCATCATGTCTTTGGCTTTAAACACTTGATGATCATAATGACGATAGATTTTTGATGTCTTTCATCACGTTTCGCCACAAACTCATATTCAGCGTCGTCACGCATCGTTTCTAAATAATGTATTTTCTGCGCTTCTGTTTGGACACGTGCAGCTTCGGTAATCAATAACCTTTTCGTATTAGCGACTGTCTGTTGTTGTTTCTTACGTATCCCTGGCACAAACTCATACGAATGACGTCCACATAACATCACATGACTTGCCATCCGTTCCATATCTTTTCTCAGTTCATCTTGATTGTTCAAAGCCTTTCATTAATTCGTCATATTTCGCACCTCATTTAAATCTACTCTTGCAAGTTTGATGTCATTGCATGGTGTGGACGACACTTGCATCTTTTAACGCCATAAGCACGGTTTGGGCAATAAAAAAAGCCACTGCAACACAGTCGCTTAAAAATGGGTATAAAAAGAGCACCTCAACCTTTTTATCGGCTAGGTGCTTAATCTAAAATTTCGATTGATTTAATTTGACTTTCATTAAAATCATATAAATTTATACCATTATATAAATTTATAGAATCTTCTCCACTTTCATTATCCATTTCATCGTCATAATCAGTAGCCTTACCGATGAATAGTAGACCGTCAGTCAGTTCTATTCGTACAGTTTTTCCGACATATGTCCATAGTTCCATTACTTATTCTTCTCATTTTTAGGGACAACGTGGCTACCCGTTTTTGAGTAGTGCACCTTCCCAAATTTCGTTTCTATAAACTCGCCATCAGTATATACTTTACCGACAGTTTTACCAAAATCTATAACTTCTCTGTTCAACCAAATTTCCGTTTCATCTGGTGCTCATTCAGGTTTAATTCCAAAGGCTAAATATGTGATTTCTTCGTCTGTTAATTCAAAAAAACCCTCTGGGGGCTCAATCGGTTCAAGAGGCATATCTTCGACATCGGGCGCCTTTGTTTTTTTACTCGCTTCATCTATCTCCGCCCTCATTCTATCAAGTTTTTCATAATCAAGTTCCTTTTTCATAAAATACCCTCCTTTTCATAAGGTACAACATGAGTGACTGTTTTTGAGTAGTGGACTATCCCCATTTTGTTGCTATAAATTTACTATCAATATATGCCTTACCGATAGTTTTACCCAAACTATAACTTCTCTGTTCAACCAATTTTCCGTTTCATCTGGTGCTTATTCGGGTTTAATTCCAAAGGCAACATATCTAAATTCTTCGTCTGTTAATTCATAAAAACCCTCTGGAGGCTCAATCCATGGTAAAGGAGCATCTTCCACATCAGGAAAATCTATATTATCTGTAATTTCTCTGATTTTAGCCTTCATTCTATCAAGTTTTTCATAATCAACATAAAATCCCCTCCTAACGCCTTTATTATAGCTATTTAAAATCGATTATTCTAGTTCCTTTAGATTCACTTATCATTTTGTTTAATTGTAACGTTTAAAGTTATTTTTAATAGCAAAAGTAAATTTTAACGTTATAAAAAGCATTTTATCGCTAATCTCAAGGAGGAAAAATATTTTTTAAATTTATTTGTCCCACAGATTGTCCCACGAGAAAAAGAGGTAACTATTTTCGAGTTACCTCTCCCTACATTTATTATACAAGAGAACCTCTTAACACGCCACTTTCTTTAGCAGCTTTTTCAAATGTGCTAAAACCTTTAAGAACTAACGTTATATAATCCTTTGCATCTTCTTCTTTTTTAAAAAGTCCGCTTTCGATGTACGATTCTCCTTGTTGATCCGTTTCGAGCCATTTCTCTTCTAAATCATCAATATTATCTTTTTCTATCATATCGTCGAACGGAACTTCTTCTGTTCTGTGGATTTCCACTTCGAAATACGTATTGCCATTTTCGTGTTTAACTTCATTGAGCAAGGCGTACTCAATATTAAATTGAGCTTGGCCATTGTCCTCAATGTCAATAAAATATTGAGAAATGTTTTCCATTGAAAGTATGTATGATGTTATCGGTTCCGACGAGGAGTTGCCAACAGATAAAGCAATGCTTAATGTGTATAAAAAGCTATTCCAGGACGTTGCTTTGAGGAACGGTATAGCACTTGAATTGTTCAATGAATATAAAAAAGGCTAACCACTTTAACAGTTAGCCACACACTATAACTGAGTAAATTATAGCGTAGATCGTTTATATACATTATAACATAAAAAAAGAGGGTAACCATTACGGCTACCCTTTAATCATGTCGTGGATATACATAGTATATCATATTTTATTTAATAGTGCCCCATAACTCGCCGACTTTGCCAGTTTTAGCGTCCCACGTGCGCACTGGCATATATACTGTTTCGCCTTCGAATGTTTCCCACGATACCCAAACGTGACCATCAAATTTTTGAACTTCATCATATTTAATCGTTTGACCTTTTTGTAATACGCCGGCTTTTGGGTGTCCAGTCCAAGGACCGTTGTAGCGAGTAATGATTCCCTCGTCTGCCGTTACTGTAAATGAAGCATGCTCAGCTTTGTACCAAATTCCGTCTTTATTTTGTTTCCAGTCAGTTGCTTTTACAGTTTGTTTTGCTTCTTGCTTTTTAACTTCTTGCTTAACATCAGATTGTTTGATAGTTGCTGCTTTGCTAACTTCTAACTTTCCACCGTCATAATAATGTTTGATGCGCTTGATAAAGTAATCTTTCAGTTTGTTTTGGTTTGCAGTTGTGTATGGTGCACCTTTACCTACATGTAATTCCCATGAACGATGTGGACAAGAAGTACCGAAATACTGATTATGCAAATTAACCGTGTTTCTGTTTACCGGCAAGCTGTATGACTTCATCACGTCGGCAGCTACTTTCAATGTTGCTTCTTCGTTTTCTAAGAATAATTCGTCCGAGATTCTACCAGGATATGATTCGCAAACCTCAAAACCAATCAAATTAGCATTTGCCCATTGATTACCACAATGCCACTCGATATAATCAGTCGGGTGATACCATAATACCTCATTACGATTTGCGTACACACTCGCCCAACCATTCACATGTGTACCGTTATTTTCTCGAGCGTATAACCAAGGCAGATATTGACTAGGTGTCATACTTCCGTAGTCGTTATGAATAACAACGCCTTGAATACTAGGTTTCGGTGCTGTTATTTTATTACCTTTAATATGATTTGAATAAGTGTGTTTCAATTCTTTCACGCTCCCATTTTTAGATTTATCTTGTTTTACATTCAATTTACTAATGTCGTACTTTTCCATAGCCAAACCACTGCATACTTGTGATTTTTCATCATTCTTTGCGTCTTTAGGTCGTAGTTGTAAATGTAAATGCGCACTCATAGGATTGTCGTAATAGTTGCTATTACCTTGCAAACCGATAATGTCACCTTGATTGACTTTGTCGCCTACAACAAATCGCATTGAACCACGTTGCAAATGTCCATAGATCCATTCGTTACCATTAGCGTCTTGAATAACAAATGTACCGCCAAAATTACCGTAGTCATTCGCTTCAATAACTGTACCGCTTGTTACAGCAGGCACGTCGTCAGTTTCGTTACTATATACGTCAAAAGCTCTATGATAACCACCGCAAAACTTATCATAGTTAATGCCATTTTCGATGTAATTTCGGTATCCATAATTTTTAGGATAGCCATCGTATTTGCGTGGGTCTGACGATATTTTCCAACCTCTTTTAGTTAAATAGTCAATAGCCGTTAACATATTATTTCAGCCCTTTCTCTTTTAAATACTCCTCTTGTTCACGTGCTGATTTTTTAACAATGAACGTGTTTTTCCACACGCCATACGCTACTAACACTAGTGGCACGCCAGTGTTTAACACATTAATCCATGCGTCCACTGCTTGCGGATTAATCCATTCCGCACTGATTCCACTAGCTTGTAACGCTAGATATAAAGCACCTACAAAACCACCGATTAAAGCGATAAATTGTTTGATTTTATCTTCCATATTTATTCCTCCTTAAAATAAAAAGCCGACACGTCAGTGCCGACCTTAAAAAAAGTAATGCGCTAAGCCTAAAGCTGCCATGATAACGCCAAAAATTCCAGTAATGATCGTCGTTGTAATTTGTACATTTCCTTTTTGCTTTTCTGAAATGTCGTTAGAAATATCTTCTAACTTTTCGTCATGTGTTTGCACTTTAAATCTAATCTCTGTAAAGTCATTACCAAATTTCAGCATGGTTTCATTTAATGTTTCAAGATGCTTTTCTGAACGCTCTTGTGATTCAAAAGCACGCTCTTGTAATAAAACTTGTCTATCCACAGTTTTTTCTAATTTATTTAGTGCTTCTGTGTGTTTGCGATCGTTCTCGTTAATTTTTTCGTAAATCTTTCCACGAGATTTTTCCCACTCGTGACGCAATACAAATTTATTTTCGTCGTTCATAAATTGCTGCACCCCCGAGGAAACCAATCGCACCACACACAACAGTTAATACGGCAAATTGCGCCCATGTCAGCCAATTAATTGCATTGAATATGCTTGCACTCGTCATTAAAAAATACATGATAGCTGTTGAAAAACCACCAAATAGCAACAAGTAATTACAAACGTTGTTATATGGTTGTTTAGGCAAAAAGAATACTGACAACATCAAAATAAGAGACGCAATCATTAACAACACGCCCCACAGCCAAATCGGCATCACTTCATTTAATTTTGTATAAAACTCGGAATCATTGATTACTTCGTTTTGTTCATATGACCAAAAAAGCGCCCTTACGAATGTAAAAGCGCCCAAGCCAAAGATTAAAACAAATGCAATCGTTTCACTAAAAGTTTGCTTTTTCAAATAACGATACCTCCTCTATCTCTATTTATTAGAGGTTTATTCTGTTTCTTCTCTCGATGACGGTTCCTCTGCTGATTTATACGCTGTACCATCTTGATTATATTTTGTACGCGCTACCTCTTGTTTAACGTAATATGTTTTTGTACCATTGTTAAAAATTTCAGCGAGCATGTTTTGCATTGCACACACTTTTTTTGCTTGCTCCTCATCTTTAAATTTGTACGCATTTGCAGGTGACGCACCTTTAATAAAACTATTTGAATAGTTTTGCATTAATGCACTTTCTTCACCATTTTTGTTAACCTCAACTAAGTAAAATTCTGTAAATTGTTCCATTATAAATTCCTCCTAAATAATTTTATATATAATAAAAACGCCTAACTATTCGTCAGACGCTTCATTATCGTTATTTTGTTCTTGAATGATTGCTTTTAACATTGCATTCTCTTGTGTAAGCCTTGCGACCTCTTGCGTTAGATAATCAATTGTTAATTGTGGATTAGCTTGTAGTTTGTTCATTTAATTGTTCCTCCAAAATTCTATATATATTTTCTATCTTGAATTCTAATCGGTCATTACGTTCCATTTGCTCTTGTAATGCTTTGCCAATTGTGGATATAAATTCATATAAATCAATAGAATCACCGTCCCTACTGATAAATTTAGGCATTTCTCTCTCGATTATAATACCGTGACTTTTTTGTTTATTTCCTTTTTTTAAATCAGATTTGTAGTTGTATTCATAAAACACTGTATCTTCAAGTAACTTACTAGCGTTTATATCCCACGGTTCAATATTAGTCTTGTATTTTTCAGAAGAATTCGAAGCTGTTTTACCATAAAACGTATCAGCTCTAACACTTTTATATCTAGTGTTACCACCGTTATAACCGTTATTGTCAGTAACTCGCATCTCATTACTTCCGCCACCAACACCATAGTAAGCATTTCCACCACTGTGCGATGCCATTACAACACTATTTGTTGTATTAACTGCTCCAACTTTAATTTGATTAAACGCTTTCGAATCGCTCCATTGTCGTATTTCTAACATGCCGATTGTTCTAATATAACCTCTTATTTCTGCAGCTCTTACAGAAATATCACCCGTTCCAATATCTCCGTTAGGATTAGTAACATATAAGATATTGTCAGTTCGCGACTTACTAAAGCGAATACCAGAACCGTGTACGCCGTTTGGATCAGTTAAGTTTCCAAATAAAATACAACCGTCGGTATCACTGCTAGAATCAGCGTCTTTCACATAAAACTGAAATTCATTTAAACCTGCACGCGATTGTTTAAACGGTCTTACATAAACTGAATAATTATTGCTTTCAATATTAGTTGTTAATGATGATTCAATAACAATACTATTATTATCTGAGCGTAAAGCAACGACACCACTCACACTATTCAAAGTAACACCTCTAGCATTTTTGCTATATGTGTTATCAAAAAATTGCAGTGTCCCCGAAGACTCATTAGGACCTCCATCAACGTATGTCGAAATTCCAAAGTCCGAATAATAAAGCGAACGATTACGTGTATTATTTCTAAAACGAAGTAAACCGTCTTTTATCCTCGTGTAAACAAAGTCTTTTTGTGTATCTCCTCTGAAAGTTCGTGTATATTCACCACTTAATTCAATTTGGTCATTTCTAATATCGACGTACGAAACATCATTACCACCGTGTATGCCAATTTTATTTACGTTAATATCTAGCCCTTCGCGAGATAGATTCAATTTATTAATAATGTTAGTTTCATCAGCCTTTTTAGAAACGTCATTGACCAACACATTAAAATCTTTGTTGACTGTAATATCAACTCTATCACCTTTTAACTTAATCCCCTCAGGACCAACCGTGTGCGACTGTATAGAACCATTTTCGTCATATGTCATCGTTAATCCGGTTGTCGTGTTTAAAGTTAAATCAGCAATCACACGTGACAATATCTTTTTACTAGCGTTAAGTTCTTCTTGCGTTGCGCTTAACGCAATATCTTTACCATTTTGCGTTAAGCGTGTTTCATGCATATCTAGTGTTTGATTTACATCATCAATACCTTTGTTATACTCACTTAAAGTCACTCTATCAGTAATCTCATTACTTAACTGTTGTCGATGTGTTTCAGCGTTGTCTAAGCGTTCTACCACACCTTGTAAATTAGATGTGTACTCGGATTGACTCACTTTACTATCAATCGAATCAGACATAATTTGCAGTTGTGCTTTTTGCTCATTCACTTCATTTTTCAACGGCTTTAATTGCTCGTCTAGCGTGCGTTGTACGTCTGTTTTAGTGGCAGTTAATAACAAACTGTCTTGTAACACTTTGATGCTGTTTTCGGCGTTTGTCGTGCGTATTTTGATAGGTTCTAATCTGTCGTTAATCGATTCGGTGTAAGGTGTTGCTTTAGTTCCTAGTTCGAGTTTAAAGTTTGTTATCTCCACTAAGTTTGAGCTTATTGGATATTTAAGCGTACCGTCGTCCGTGTAAAAACCGGCATAAGCAACAAATCTATGATCTGTAATCTCAGGAGCTACAAATGTGCGAGTATACTTAATTTTATTTCCTACTTTTCTTTCAACGTCTTGATAAGAAAAAATTCTATCTTTAGCTATTGCATTACTATAAAAAATAATTCCGTGTTTTTTAGTATAAGGAACTTCTTTTTCAGATAGTCCTATAATTTCCATTTCATACGAATACGTGTATGTTTCACCAGGAATTAATATAGTTTTTAGATAATCAGCAGTATATAAATTTGTAGCATAATATCTTCCTTGGAAAGATTTTGTTGAAACAATGTCTTTGTTTATTGAAGTAGGACGACTTGAATTGTATGAATCAAGCAAATTCACACCGTCGCCCAAACCATCGATTTTCTCATTAACACTATGAACTGACAATGTGATTTCGTCTTTTAATTGCAATAGCTTAGCGTCAACTTGATTATTCAAAATCTGATTTGCACCATTAATTTGGTCTGTCAAATTTTGTTGTAATGCAATTTCAATCTCGTTTATTCTTTCTTCATTTGGAATATTGCCTGTCAGTTGCCCAGTTTCAGCATTCCAATTTCCGTCAGGCAAGGCGGCTGCGATTTTCTCCATTGCCTCATTATATTTTTCATCAGTGTATTGTGATTGCAATAACTTAAATCGTTCATCAATCGCAATTTTTGCGTTTTCGACGGTGTTATATAACGCTTGCATTTTCTCGCGATATTTTAAGAATAACGCTTGTGTATCGATAAGTTTTCCAATCGTTGCCGTTTCACTTGTCATACTTTCAAGATTTTGCTTGATCTCGTTAAACACGCCGATAGTTTCATCTAAATCACTGTTAACTTCTGCTTTAATATCAGTATCAACAAGGTATTCAGATTCTAAAACGTCAGACACTTCATGTATCAATCTACTATGTTGAATCGTTAAGTTTACGAATATATTACTTAACTCGCTATATAACGCTTGTTCACGTGTTATAGCGCCCACATCATTTGCATTTTCAGCTGATGACTTAATCCATTCACCGTTCCAATAACGACGCAATACAGCTACTTTAGGATTACTAGTGTCTAACCACAGCAAATCATTGACTGGATTGTCCGGTGGCGTATCACCTTTTAAAATCTTAGGTTCAAAATATTGTAATTCGCCCTCTAGCGACTCTCTAACAATTGTATTAACATTTGATAAACCGTCGTTTAACGTTTGCCGAATTGCGTCTAATTTCCTATCAAATGAGCTTCTCAAATCACTTTCTTTAAACTCTTTATATTCGCCGAAAGTGTACGTCGCGTCCTCACTAATCAAGTCATATTCTTCTGAAATGACCTCAGCTTCAACATATAAAGGTGGCGTGAACTCACGGTCTTTAATTCGTACCTTATCACCTAAATTAACGATTTCATGCTTAAATTCTTTTTCAATGTCAATTGCGGTCACTTCATATGTGATGACTTCTGACTTACGTTTGTTCAATTCTGTTGTACCTAGAGTTCGCAAACGTGCTTCTGTCATATTTTGGTCTTCTGTTTCAGGTTCGTAAACAGCCCAATTATAACGACCAGGCAAGCCGTATTTCGCTTGTGCTTCATCATCTTTTACGACTAATTCTAAACGTTTTTTACCTTCTTCGGGTTCAGGACCTACACATAATAATGCGGTTTTAATTTCTGAAAAGTCGACAGTCCTTTTTAAACCTATTAAGTCTTTACCGTATTCGATTTCTTTACCTTTAAAAAGTGGATTACGTTTACGCAGCACGACAAAACGTTTATCCACACGATTCGAACCAACCTCTATATAAAAATCAGCCATCATGTCATATGTCGTACACAGTTGAAGCAACACATCATATCGTGTGTTATAAGATGTCCACGAAGTCGTTCGTAAACCACCAAATTCAGTAGCGTCAGAAACTTCCCAACCTGTGTCTTTCAGTACGTCAGACAACGCTTGTTTAGTCGTCATTTTTTCTAATTTGCCTGGCGCGTAAGGACGCGCTTTTGTTATATCTTCAAGGTACGACGCGACCGTCTCAACTTCTGTATATCCGTCAATATCTGCGGAAATTCTATCGATGATAAATTCACGATACTGACCGTTTTTATCTTGAATGATGATGCGATTGCGCTCATGCATATGCGTTGTACGTTCAGATAAAATCGTGAAGTCGAATGTTTCCATGCGCTCATTTATATCACGCTTGTGTGTTGCTTGAATCACCGCATTATCTGATTGTGATATAAAATCAACGATTTCACCCTTAAAATTCATTACATGGATCAATGTATAACCTCCTTTCTACAAGTATCTGTCTTGCCACTTCACCGTTGTATCAAATATGCCAGGCGGATTAATAACGAGTTCTGTATGTCCTTTGTCAACGTTGAAATAGTTACTACCAAACGTTTTTTCTGATAGATAAGATTCCTCATTTACAAGTACATTTTTTGTGGCCATATCAATTGTTATTAAGTCGCCTTTTTTGATAATCATATCGCGCGCATTAGTTGGTCGCGGTAACAACTCACGTGTGTAAGTACCGAAGATGTACAGCGGCATAACATTGTTATTACCGTTTTTAGCACTATACAATGACAGTGACGCGACTGGACGTTGATAGAAGTTACCGCCATCAACAAATTGTCTTTCATGCTCGTCAAAAGATTGCTTTCGCAACGGATACGGAAACTCTTTGTACTTCCAACTTTTGACAGTAAAAACATTGTCTTTACGTGTTAATCTGATATACACAACAAAGCTATCAAGTTTATATAAACTTGGATTATTTTTGTATTTATATATCGTTTGTTGATTGCCTGATTGGTCAAATAAAGTAACAATAATCGTGCCTATTGCTTGTTTGGCGTTCGGATTAGTATAACCAATAGAAGCGATAACACGATTGTCTGAATCGTAAATATATTGAGCAAATCGAACGGCACCTTTATTTTTTTGATTAATTCCGAATTTAACTGTTGTCGTAAAATCTTGTGCTTGCTTGCTGAACGAACGTTTATACATTGCACCATTCCAACCGTTGCCATTAACAGAATCAGCATTAAGGTAAAAACTTTGTTTTGAACTGGATTGTGTAAAGCTACCACCAACTGCACCGCCAGTTTGATTGTCAGTAAAATCGATAGTAGTTTGCTTGCTCCAGCCAACAAATGAACGTGCCTCATCTTCTAAAATCAAAGGCGAATAATCTTTTAACGGCTTATCTAAGTCGTCGTCGCCAATCATAAAATAATCCTCATCACCTTTTGAAATCATGTAGTAGTTTGAGTTCTGTAATGCTCTAGCTTCCACAATAACCGGTGTGTCTGCCGTTCCTGCATTAACTACAGAAACCGCATCGCTGATTGCCGTGTTTTGATTTCCGTTCACAGCATATTTGTATGGGTCTAAACAAACAAAATTTGCTTTTACTTTTGCAAATGTTACAAAATAACTCGGATCTAATCCCCCAGTAGTCATTGCATAATAGATTTTATCTGGCTCTCTATCAAATATTAAAGGTACTGGTTCGTTTGTTGTTAGCCAACTAACAACTTCGTCCACAATATCTTCAAGCGTTCTTCCTGTACCGTAAGCATCGATTAATAAATTAACTTCGATTGTTCTAACGCTTTCTTTAATATGAGAAAGGACGCCACCAGGGCGCCCTAAAACTTCGTTATATTGAACATCTCTATCAATACCATAAAAAGTTTGATAATCCATATAATCGCAATGTGGATTAGTTTTACCGTTAAATCTAAAATTCATAGATTACATTCACCACCTTATTTAAACTTGTTCATACGTTTGTCGATTCTTTTGATTTCAGTTCTTGCATAAGGTGCTATCGCTTCGCCTACCTTACGTTTATCCATGTGTATGTCGAGACCATTCGACGCCATAGCACGCGTGTGTAATTCTGTGTTACGAGAATACTCATTGTTTTGAGCGAGTAAAGCGACTGCTTCTTTTAATAGTTCGTAATCATCGGAATAACCAAGCATTTCACCAGTTCTATCCCAAACAGCTTTTGACTTAACTTTGTTTTTAGGATCGTGCGAAATAACTGATTCGCTAAAACCGCCGTCCGCCAACCAAGCTAACTCTAAACTATTAACAATACCACCGTTTTCACGACGTCTAACACCTCTAGGGCCCCAACCTGAATTACCATACTGAATGTCATTAGCCCAATTTGAGTTATTAAAGAATGCTAATAGTTGATCGTATCCACTCTTGATATTTGTGTGACCTCTCACAGCAAAATTCCGGAATGTAGACGGTACATATTGCAATAGACCTTGTGCAAGGTTACCAGTTAAAGCGTTGATGTCTCGAACTGCTGTTGATTGTGTAATGCCAGCGTCTCCGCCTGATTCGCGTTGAATTTGCGCTATAATACCGGTAATTTGTCGGTTTGACGGATTAACACCCATTGCTTTTGCGGCACGAACAATTTCTGGACGCCATTGTGAAGCAGCTTTTTTACCACCACTTTTGCCGCCTCCGTTATTTCTTTTTAGCCAACTCGTCGGGTCAAATGGCACTCCATGCTTTTGCATTTCATAGTGTAAGTGTAATCCTGTTGAACTACCGGCACCTTGTCCATCTTCGCGAGGATCACCACCAGAAATACCCAAAAAAGTACCTGGATTAACTTTTTTAGAGCCTGTAAAAGCTAACTTATGCATATGTCCATAAATTGCAGTTAACGCACCACTAACAATACGTACCATATTACCGAAACCACCATTCCAGCCATATGACGCGTTAGCGGTTCCGCTTAACGTACTATAAACTTTATCGTGCTTATAGTTAATGTCTAAACCATAGTGAGGTCTTGCAAACGGATATCCCGCTCTTGCTGCTGCCGCTGCCGACGGTGCAAAACCGAAGTTTATCCCTTTTGAAAGGTCGATATAACCACCGTCACCGCCTTGCTCTTCAAACCAACTTTTAAACGTGTTGATTGCAGCGTCTTTTAGTTTTCCAAACATTCCTTTCATCATTTCAAAAGGTAGTTCAGCTTTTTTAGGAATTCCAAAAGAACCAAGACTTACTCCGAAGCCTTCTAATACTTTGTTTAACAATTTACCTGGTTTGTCCATCCAGTCTAAAACGTCACCGACTTTGTCTTTTAACCAGTTTGCACCTTTACCGGCAATGCTTCCCGCTTTTTTTAATGTGTCAGAGACGACTGCTTTACCACTTTTAACAACTTTTCCAGCTAATGCACCAGCGTTACCCATAACGTCGCCAACAACGCTGTCTCCGTGCTTGTGCTTCTGCGGTTTTTTGCCATTACCTAGTAAATTAAAGCCAGTACCATTTGCAAAGCGTGGCAAAGTACCTTTATTAAATCTAGGTTGATTACTAAGCATAGCATGTGTTTGTGCACCATTATAGATTGATGATCCTTTCGGCAAGAATGTTGTAGTGTCTTTATTTGGTGTAAGTGCCATTTTACCGTTTGGATAACGTATCATTTCATTTCTGAAGCCACCAGGGCCATTGCCACGCCCTTTGTCACCAACTGTTGCAAATGTATCTTGATTGATTTTGCCATTTGTTACAAGGTTGTGAGTAGTTGTGTGTGTTGTACCAGTGCTAAATTTCGGTAATGCTTTCATTCCAAGTTTTTTACCTACCCAGTTGACACCATCAATCAATTTATTAAGACCTTTTTTAACAGAATTAACCATTCCATTAATATGACCTTTAATTTTGTCGATGATACTCTTTAAACCGTTTTTCATGTTTGTAAAAGTACGTCTAACACCAGACCACAAACTATTTGCTATACCAGTTACAGAACGCTTAATATCGCCCCATTTTTTAGTTATCCAGTTTTTCAAAGAGTTGAAAATATTACGTGTACCATTAAAAAGATTTTGCCACGTTCTTTTGACACTCGACCACAATTGAGCTGCTTTTTGCGTAACAATTCTTTTAATAACAGTCCACGCAGCAGTTAACCAACGTTTGATATAATCGAATTTTTCTTTTGTACCATTAACTAAATTATTCCACGTTCTCTTAACACCGGCCCAAAGTTGAGAAGCGTATTTTATAACCGTATTTTTAACACTTAACCATAAATTTTTTATAAAATTTCTCAAGGAATTGAAAATGTTTTTTGTTCCGTTATACAAATTTTTGACTATATTTATAACACCGTTTTTAATAGCATTCCATACGCGCAATGTTGTCGCTTTCATGACATTCCATAACGTCGATAGAAAAATTTTCCACGCTGTAAAATATAATTTAACGGCTGTAATCCACGTTTTTATTATAAAAATAACGCCCGATTTAATCGCGCCCCAAATTCCTAATGTAATTCGCTTCAATCCATTGAAAATATTGACTACAAAATTCTTTAATGAGGTTGTTAAATTTACGATTCCGTTTTTCAAACTATTCCACGTGGATAAAATTCCAGATTTCAAGGAATTCCACGTATTTATGCTAAAGTTTTTAATATTGTTCCATGTGTTAGCAAAGAAATTCTTTAATGCTGCAAATATCGAAATAGCACCGTTTTTAATACTGTTCCATATCATAAAAACCGCATTTCTAAAATCGGCGTTAGTTTTCCATAAATGGATAATTAATGCGATAAAAGATCCAAGCGCAATCATAATTAGGCCTACTGGACCTGTCATAAATCGAATTGCTAAACCTAAACCTTTTGCTGCGATTGCTGCTGCTTTTGTTGCTAATGAGTATTTACCAGTCATTACCGTCATTAAAGACATTTGACCTCTACTCACCATCAAAGCGGTTTTTAATAACGCTTGAGTACTAGTGTATATTTTAGTTGCTAAGTTTAATGCTTTAGTTTTTACGTACGCAATGCCTTGTTGTATAGCTAACCTTTTAACTTGCGTTGCTAAGGTGCTATATAAACCTTTTGCCAAACCGATGATTCCGTTATTTGCTAATGTTGCACCACCGAATAACTTTGTTGCTAACGTCGCTTTACCTGTTGTCCCTATTAGTAAACCAAAAAGCCCTTTTAATCGACCTAATGGACCTAACAACAAACCAACAGCAACTGCTCCAACTTTGATAATACCGCCAAATGCTATTAAACTAGCAATCACTCTACCTATAACTGGATGAGCTTCGAGCATTTTGCCTACCCATTCACTTACAACATTCGCCACTTTTAACACTTGTTCGCCTACTGGTGCAGTCGCTTTCACAAACTGAACTAAAATATTTACGATATTACCAATTAATTGACCGACGGCGGGTGCGTTTCTTTGAGTATAGGCAATAAAATCTTTAAAGCCTTGTGACTGATCTAATGTAGCAGCCCAATTTTTAAATCGCTCTGTTAAATTGTCTAATCCTTTTAAAGCCCATTCAGTTTGTCCGCTAAATGCTTTAAATAAATTGATAATACCTAAAAATGTATTGCCAAACACACTACCTAATACGGGTAAATTAGCTTTAGTATAATCAATAAATGATTTAATACCTGTTTGTGTTTCTGCTTTACTTACCCAAACATCAAACTTTTTAGATAAGTTTTCTAAGCCTTGAGCTGTCCAGCTAAACAGTGGACCAAACATTGTAAAAATCCTAGTAAGACCGTTACCTAAATAACCCGCCGAATTAAGTATGTTTTGGAATATAGCCGGTCCTCTCGTATTAATCATATCAAAAGCAGCTAAAGCATTTTCAGAAGAAGTTACCCAGTTGTACATTTTAAGACTTGCTTCGGCGATTTGATTAGCTGTTTGTGTTAAAAATGGGTTTAAGATAATCAAAGCTCTTTTCGCTGTATTAATACCGTTTGTCATAGTATTAAAAATTGCAGCTTGATTTTGAGCGATAAGACTTTCCCACGTCTTTTTTAAACTTTTTAAAGATGATTGGTAGTTCTTAACCTCAGTTGTAACTTTTAAAGTTTTATCCTCCAACATTTGTAATGCGGACGTCGCTTGTTTTACAAATGCAAAAGCAGCTCCACCGGCGATTCCAAATGCTCCACCTAATCCTACGACACCGCCAGCAACACTTGCAGTACTAGCACCTATCGCCATAATAGATGTAGTAGCAGCGCCAGCCATAGGTACAATAGCGGGTAACACTGCCATAACAACACCTTTAAAAGTACCACCTAAAACCTCTTCGACATTGCGAAAAGCTGTACCAATTCTGTTAATACGGGCGATTAAAGTTTTAGAATCTTCTTGTATAGCGTTAAGGCTAGTTCTACTTGTTTTACTAAATCTATTAATATTTCTTTGAGTAAGACTTAAAGATGTATCAATACCTTTAAAGGAATTGTTCAGTTGAGTAACATGAAAGCGAACTTTATTAAACTCAACCGCTGAACGTCCTGATAACTTTTTAAAGTCAACATCTTTAATTCCTTTATTGATTTTTGTCATTGTTTCGTCAGACACTCGTCCAACTTTTTTAAGTTCTTTAGACGCTTGATCTAACGAAATATTAACGTTATCTAAATTTTTAGTATAGGCAGCAAATGCATCTTGTTTCATTTGCTTGCGTAATTTTGAATCGGAATCTCTTAACGAGTCTAGTTGATCCTTTGTTTTAGACAACGATAAAGCCATAATTTTTGATTCGCCTTTAAATCTATCGGCGAATTTAATTTGATTTAAAGATACGGCTTGTTCTTTTAAGTTTTTAACATCTTTAGTAAGTGTTTTAAACGCTTTTTGTGATTTTTTTGACATTGAATCAAAATCAACGTCTTTAATCGCTTTGTCCAAGTTTTTCATAGTAGTATTTGCTACTGTACCAGTTTCTTTGTACTCTTTTCGCACTTTATCAAGTTCGTTATAAAAACCTGATAAATCAACGTCGTCACCAGTTTTGGTTAAAGTTTTATTTAATTTATTCGCTTGTTTATC
The DNA here is from genome assembly GCF_002902385.1 of Staphylococcus intermedius NCTC 11048. GTDB lineage: Bacteria > Bacillota > Bacilli > Staphylococcales > Staphylococcaceae > Staphylococcus > Staphylococcus intermedius. The sequence continues at coordinate 66,927 of NZ_PPQH01000029.1, forward strand.
CATTAAGTCAAAGCGTTTGCCAAAATTCTTTTCAGTCTTTTGAGTTACTGCGTCAAATTCAGCTAACTTTCTTTCCATTCTTGATACACCACGATTAAAACCGTTAACATCAGCGTCAAAGCGTACGGAAACCTTGTCAATCTCAGCCATTTACTTCACCTCTCTTTATATCACGAGTTTTCTATTCGTTTGATTTTGTCAAAGTCGTCCCAATTTAAATCTTTTCTGGTTAAAACTTGTGTGTTTTGATTCGTTGATTCATCAGCACTTAATTGTTTTAAGAATTTTTGCGCTGCTTTTGCTTGTTCTTTTGTTTGAGGGTTCGACAATGACCGTGATACGTGATTGATGTATAACTCTTGACGTTGTATTTTCGCTTTTTCTTCTTCTTCGTTGAAGTGAATTAATAAATAACCTAGTAAATCGACAGTTGGTGTGTTAAGAACTTGTTCTCTACCGCCCAAAATATTTGATAGCTTATATACAAAAGCATCTTCTATACTTATTTGTTCGCGTTCTTCATTTGTTCTTCTGCTGTTTTGGGTTTCATGAATGCTAGAGCCTTTCCCAATTTTTTCGAAAGTGATTGAACGCGTTTAACAATCTTTTCAATATCATTAACTTCGATAACTGCTTCAGCAATTTCAAAGTACGTGTCCATGTCTTGTAGTTCTAAATAATCTTGCGAGATTCCGCTAGTCACCGATAAAATTTCAGTTGTACGTTGTGGCACTTCCTCAATTAAGAAACCTAGCGCGTTTAAAATATCGAATACATTAAATTCTTCGCTTCTAAAAATATCTTCAAAATCAAAGCCTTCTGTTAAGTTTTCAATTAAATTGCCAACAGTTTTTTGGAAATCTTTATTGCTTTGTAGATCCTTTTGTGTTTCGTTTAAGATTTTTGTTAAAGCTGCAAATTGTCGTGGTCTAATCGCTTCGATTTCAATGGCTACTGATTCATTTGTATCTACAAAGTTCCCTTCACGATCTTGATTAAATTTCTTTAAATTTACTTTAGTCATTTATAATTCCTCCGATTTTAAAATTTATAATTAAACATAAAAAAATGGGGCGTATAGCCCCACGTTATTACTCTTGATTTTCAACTGTAATTTGAATAGTACCCGTTACACGACCAGAGTCTTGTGCTGTCGCTGTAATGTCAACAACGCCCTCACCAACGCCTGTAACTTCTCCAGTATCTGCGTTAACTGTCGCAACACTATCATTGTTACCAGAATATTTAAGTGCTTTGTTTGCTGTATCTGGTTGCACTGTTGCTGTAATTCTTGTGCTTTCTAAAGGTTTAATCGTTTCTTTATCTGCTGTTAAATTAATTGATGTTACATTAGGTTTACTGGTATTTTGTACGTCGTCCAAACGTGTAGAAACCTCTTTTGATAATTGTCCATTTAAAACTTCGTTCCATGTAGGTAATACACCGTTAGGGTCAGTTTCTCCAGTAAAGAAGTAGTTACCTTTTTTATTCGCGTCAGCACCATCACGTACGTAAGCGATAAATTCCATTTCAAATGTACCTTGTTCGTTACCGAAAGCACGTTCGGCTTCTGAGTTTGAAGCAGCTTTATAAATATTAATATCACGCGAATGGTCGTTACCTGCAAAACGTGGGTGAATACGAATTGGTTTACCACGACGACGGTTAGAAGCTCCTAACGGGCTATCTGTAACACCTGTCACGTCACCTGATTCGTCGGTAACATCTTCAGTACCAGCAATCGCTAATTTAAGAATATCAATTGTTTCTTGTCCGGCAACAATCTTGACAGTTACACCATAAGAAACTACACGCTGATCGTATGCACCGTTTCCGTAATCTTGGAATGTAATGTCTTCAAAGTCCGGTTCAAACGATACTGAACCGCCCTCAACTTGTAAATACGAACGTGTGTCACCGTTTTTACCATCAAATTTAATTAAATCATCGCCCTCACCGATTAAGATATCAGCAAGTCCGAACATGATTTCATCGTCCCCACTACGTTTAGCGGTTTGTGCAAAGTGTTGCATGTTTAATTTCAAAAAATCTTTCTTTTGTGTAAATGGATATTTTTTCATCTCCACGTTATTTCCTCCTTAATATAAAAAACACGCTCATTCCTGAACGTGTTTAATCTCTTTAATATATGCTTGAAAATTAATGCTATAACTCATGATTTTATCTTCATCTACACCAAGTCTGGCTGGAAGATGGAGCGCTTCGATAGAGTACACTTTAAAATTAAGCTCTCTATCTTCTAATTGCACTCTCATAATTATGTCTTGTAATTGATGTAGTAAATTATAAATTTTGTCTGCTACATTGTATGCTTTTTCAAAATTTGATGATTTAATAAGCACTTGATAATTAGGTTTAACCAACACACCTTTGTAACTACTTGGACGCTCGCCAGATTCGCTATAAACCGTCACTATATTATCATTAACACTACTGTAATTAATGGTATAGTACATATCATTATCAAGTGCATTTTTTATATAATTTTTTAACGGTTGCTCAATCATATAGCTACTCCCAACTTTCTTTTAACGAATCAGAGATAGTTTGATACCAGTTATCTTTATTTAAAATAGCTGCATTATGCAAATATTTTCTTCCAGGTTGAAAACCACCAACAGGCGATTTTGCTCTTGTTATTTCACCGCGTCCGTTATAGTAATAATCGGGGTGTTTAACACCGCGACGATACAAAGGATACACACCTTTTCTTTCGTGTTCTTCGTGCCGCCTTAAAGCATATTTTAGGTTTGATCCTGTAACTGATGAAGCGACACCGTTTCTAAACGATGTTTTTGATTGAATAGAGTTTTCAAGTTCACCGTCTTGCCTAGGTGCCAGTGCTTTACTATCGCTTTCCATTTCCAAGCTAAATAATCCGACGTTTTTTCGTAACGCTTTATCAAATCTTTCTTTGCTTCCCGCAAATTTGCCCTCTAAAGCACGAATTCTACTCGAATCAATAGTAACACGCATGTTTTTACTATTAGGCATCTACAATTAACGTCCTAAAGTATACTTTGTTTGCCGTTAAGTTTGTTGTTTCTGTATGTGTTTTGATAGTGCCATTTTTAGTTATTCCTCCAATTGTTGTATAAGTTACTTTCGCACCGTCTACAATTGGAAAATTTGGTAACACGTCTATTTTATCACTAGCGTCAGTGATTGCTAGCATTTCATTTCTGCGTACTTCACCGTTTTCAACTACCCTACACTTACCAGAAACTTTTTTTGTTAACGGCTGACCGTAATCGTTTAATTTAATTCGTCCTTTATCATCAAGTGTAGGCACTTCGATTGTTATGGATTGGTTCATTACTGGTTTCATATCAATCTACCTACACGCGCAATATTTGATTTTGTCGCTTCGTCTAATCGTCGAATCAATTCTAACAAGCGAGGGCTTATATTATCGTCAAAAGATACACTCACATCTTTAACGCTGTAATTTTTAACGCCTTGCCTCCGCAACATACCAAAACCTTCTTCTTCCGCCTCAATGTTATACAACGCTTGTAAAGCGACCATACGCGCCGACAAGGTAATTTTAGGGTAATTAATCAATAAATCATTTACCTCTTCTTGTGCGGCGAATATGTGCTGATTAACGACATTTTCATCAAGACTTTTATAATATTCATTTGTCGGCATGTTATTAATGTATTTAATCACTTGTTCAGTGGTTACATTTGCCATAACTTACCACCTCAGACTTTATAACTATCTAACGCTTTAAGATAGTCAGAACGGATAGGACCTGTTTTCCCTGTCGGAATAACTTCGATGCCAAATTCGTCGACGATCTTTTGGAGATCGCTAACCTTTAAATCATTAATATCACCGTATTGAGATAAATCTTTTTGATTACTTATCGACATATCTAAATACGGTTTCAAAGATTGTGCGTACTTATCTTCTAATTCGATTAAATCACCTTTGCGATAAATGTTACCTTTATACGCAATTACTCCATCTTTAATAATATATTTATTCATAAGGAATCACGCCTTTATACGCTTTCTTCTTCTGTACCGTCGTTACCTAAATCTTGTTCACCTTTTCTATCGCTAACATCAAGATAAACAGTTCCATTTAAGTTTTTAGTAACCGGCATTACAACTTCACCAACAATTGTTTTTTCAGTAATTGGGTCTTGTGTTGTAACTGTTTGAATAAACTTACCGATTTTAAAGTTATTTTCAACTGACGGACCTGTCATTGTAGAACCTAAAATAGCAGCGTGTAAAACAACTTTGTCGTCCGCTAAATGTTTGTGCTCAGTGAATGTTCCATCTTCATTTTCGATAATTGTTTCATTATCGTCAATTTGAATTGGTGGTAACTTAACAGATGTAAACAATCCATTTAACATTTCGTCTGTAACAATTCGAGGGCTATTTGAATTAGCAAATAGTTCATTTTTGATTTGACCAGATCTAACCAACTTTTCGTAAGTAGCAGATGACATTTTGATAACGTCAGGCTTTTTACGTCCGTTTGTTTTTTGGAATTGTTTAACCGCTGCTAATAAATCGCTGATTGGAGTAGAGTCTTGACGTCCCCACGGAATAGCTGCGACAACGTCGTTTTCTTTCGGTCTTTCTAAATCAAAAGTTAAGCGCGTTTGTGTTGCTGCGTCCGCATAGTCAAAACGTCCGTTATAAACCATTTGCGCACGAATGTATTCTTTTGTGTCGTCAACTGACACAGACAAGTCATTCGTATTCATCAACACGTTATCCACAACGCGTTGCTTTTCTTCTGGCATACGAGGATTTTTATACTTGTAAATTTCAACCTCGTCCAAGAAATAAGCGTTTTGAATTTTTGTTAATGTTGCAACTGCTTGCTTCCCTTGTCCTTTTGAGCGAATAGGTGATCCACTGTTGAAACCAGTGATTGATGCAGCAGCATTAATTTGTGATTCGATAATGTCATAAACATTATCGATGTCATAAACTTGTTCTACTGGAAATGCGCTTGCTAAAGGATACTTAACCAAATTCGTACCATCTTCGTTACGAATCTTGTCTGCTTCCATAACAAACGCTTGTAATGATGTAGCTTGTAATCTAGCGTCTTCTAATACCATTAAATGTTCCTCCTCTTATTAAATGATTAAATATCAAAAATTAAACGACCTTTAGTCGCGTTTTTAAAGTTTTGTGTAACACCATGACAGCGCGCTTCGATAACTGACGCTTCACGAATAGCGCCTACCATTTCGTTTGTATTTGGTTCAACAGTAACATCAAACGACGTTAATACTGCACCTTTCATTGTTTCTGGTGTTTGTTCTTTTACAAGTTCATACAAACCAGTTGTATCATTTCTAAAAATAGCTGTGCCCGCGGGTACGCTTGTTACAGCACTAAACTTAGAAGCGTCTAACACCGGATTGCCGACAGTATACTGAACATACTTACCGTCACGTAAAAATTCGATTTTACGATCGTACTGATTGATTGTTTTAGGTTTTAAGTTCATTGTTTTTATTCCTCCTTTTTTACTTTTTACCTAACAAGCGACGTGCGTTATTAATGCCGATTGATTCATCAGACTTTTCAATGCCGCCGTTACCTTGTTGTCCACCTGCATTATATCCAGGTGAGTTTGAATTAGAGTTATCTTGAGAACTATTATTTGTGTCTTCGTTAAACAAATAGCTGTCTGATTCTTTTAAGTTTTTAAGTTGATCTTCTAAACCAATAACACCATGTCCCTCGTTTGATAGAGTTAAATTATCTGTATCGATTAAAGCAAGTACAGCGCGTTCGTTTCTAGCTCCAGCATTGGTTAACGCTTTAGAAACTTCATATTTTAGTTTTAAGCTATCCATTTCCTTTTTGTGTTGCTCGTCTTTTTGTTTGTTTGCTTGTTTTAACGCTTCTAACGTCTCGCTTAAATCATCGCCGTTTTTAGCTTTCTTTTGTAACTCATTTAGTTCGCTTTCTTTTTCGTCGATACGTTGTTTATAACTCTTCAATTCTTCTTGCGCATAGTCGTTCTTAGCACTAAAGTCATTTACTTGTTCTTTTAGTGTTTGAACTTCTTGACCATGTAGCGACATCACCTTTTCAACTTGCTCATCAGACAATTCTAATCCTCTTAAATCATCTCTAGTAAAACTCATAAAAACATCTCTCCTTACGTTTTTTTATACGGTGTTACGACACCGAAAGGGTTGTAACGTAACGTGTTACTTACGAATTTTCGACATAAAAAAAGCCCGGCTATTAGCCAGGCTACGCATACACAGTCATGTCGAAATATACCAACGGGTATGCCCACATTATAACGCATTACGTTACAAAAGTCCAAGTCATGTTCACTTTGTAAAGTAAGTAATCACTTTTTTATTTGTTAGTTTTGTGTTTTCGATATGATTCTGCTTCTTTTTTCCAACGTTCGCGAAGTGATTTTCTTTTAGGGCTACGACCTTTTTCGATAGCGCTTTTTCTCGCAATCGCGGCAGCTTTCTCTCTTTTTCTTCTAACTTCTTCTTGCTCCTCTTTTGTTAGTACACTCATGTTAACACCTCCAAATGTAGTACGCCGGTAGCTTCGTCATCTGAAATGATTTTAAATCTTGTGTTTTTGTCTAATAAAAATTCCAGTTCCTCTGAAAATTCGCTAACATACTCTAAATAAGCACCTTTTGCTCCTTTAGGAACATCAATCTTTAAGATTTTTGCTCGGTCATCTATGTTCTCAGCAACTTCCTTATCAATACTTGTGCTAGTAAAAGACAAAAACGTATTTGATTTTTTGTTATCAATTAAGTATTCATATTCGCTTATATCAATACTTCTATACACTTGAATCGGTTCAGTAAGTTTAAACTTATTTAAAGCAACAGAAATACTGTTAATAAGTTCCTTTTGATCATCATCAATACCAGTAATAACTCCTCTTAAATAATTGTTAATATATTCATAATCCATAAGAGTATACTTCGAAACTGCAATAAATTCGTTTTCTGTTAAATCTTTAGCCCAAAGTTCACCAGCTTCTTTTAACTTTCGAATCTTTTTGTCAGTCATTTTAAAGTTAGGTTTTTCTATTGGTACGGTTTTGTTTATTGTAACATCTTTGTCTTTTGGTAGTAAGCCTTTCATCTTTGCTACCCAATCATAGTATTTAACTTTGTCTGTATTTTTTACTTTAATGTATTCGTTTAAAGACTTTGGACCATTTTTACCTAATCTTCGTTGCATCTTATTGTATGATAACGCTTGTCGCCTTGCTTTTGCTTGTGCTTTTTGGATATTATCATACTTTTCTTTTTCTTCTTTGGTGCGAGGATCGTCGTCGACATTAAAAGTTTTTGATTTCTTTAAATGCATGTCGATTTCTGATTTACTTTTAAACTTTAAAACAAACGGTCTAAAGTTACATCTGCAATTTGGGTGCAATGGAAATGTTTTATACAGATTGATATAAGGGAACTTGTCCCCTCTTTCTGTCGCAAACACTCTCCCTCTGTACCTAGCACAAGTTTCGCATGTAGGTATATTGCCAGTTACATAGACATGTTTAACGTTATGCTCTTTGTATCTGTTCAAATGCGAATGATTGTATGCAGTTTGCTTTTTAGTACGCGTTACCGTTTCAGCATAAAAGTCTAAAGGTAAATGTTTACCATCTTTTGTAACAAAAGCCGTAAGTTTTTCATCTGCAAACTTATTCGCAACACGCTTTGACACTTCTTTATTAGGCATTCCAACAAGCAATCCGTTATTAATCTCTTTGTTAACATCATTAAGCACTTTTTTTATGTTTTTGTTAGCATTCGCTTTCGCTGTTCTAACTGCTGCGGTTAAATCTAACATTGTGTCTGTAACAATATTTGTTAACGACGTTACATGTATAGCCGAATTAATAACTTGTTTCGGATTAAATTTGGTAGCAGCTGCAATCACACTTTCTTGTATTAATAGCTTTTGTGCGTCAGACAAGCCTTGTAGATAGTCGTTGTACAACTCTTTAGGTATTGTATTAGATAATCCAGCGTCCAACTCTTTAAAAAGGTTATCAACTTGCTTATATAACTTATTGATTTGTTGTTCATCGGTAATGTTTGTCTGTTTGATATAAATATCAATCTTTTGTAATAGGTAGCGAATAAGCGCTTTAATTTGTTCTGGCGTCATTTATATCACTCTATTCATCTTGTTCTTCGTCTTGATTGTTATTGATAGGATTACCAAACTCGTCCAACGGATTACCTTCTTCATCTCTGTTGTTTAAAAAGTTTTGTAGCGTTTGATTACCTCTATCTATTGCTAACGAATCGGTAGACGTTTTATCGCTTCTGATACGTTCGATTTCCTCGTCTATCCACTCTTCTGATTTATCTGGATTGTTTTGACGCACTGTTTCTTCTAACGATTGTGCACCTGCTTGATATTTTGTGATATTGTCTGTCGATACCTCTTGTTTTGGTTGTGGTAGCATATCTTTAAACATAATATTTGGACGTTCTATAATTACAGAACTATCTGTATAGTTTGCTAACCACAACGTCGATTCAATAACATCTTTTAAAAACTCAACATATTCATCTCTAATCTTTTCCGACTTAATAATAGACACCATTAAATCATAGAATTTTGCAACACCTGATTGCGCGTTACTACTTTCACGTTTAACAATCTCCACGGCATTTTCTGATGTTTGTGTTTCTGCTAACATCGCACGAACTATGTCTTTGATATACGTCATATCACCAATTTTCGTAGTGTCTATTTGATGAATCTGAATGGATTGTCCTGTATCGGTGTCGATTTCAGTAATTTCTAACGAACGATGATCAATTTTGTTTTCGTCACCGTACATATCAAGCGCAATATTCTTTAATGCGTCCATAGTTTGTTTTGACACACTAATTCGCGGCTTACCGTTACGCTCAAATGTTTGTGCTGAACGCGTTAAAGACCAATTAATTTCCTCTTGTTTACCGTCCAAACCTTTTAACGTTGATTTGCCTAGTCTGTTGTTAAACGTTGGTTCGTTAGCTAAATAACAAACTAACACACGTTGACGCCCTTTAAACTCTTTTGTTAATTGGTTTGGTGCCATTTTTAACTTTTCTTGAATTAATAACGGGTCGTCTACTTGTTCAAGCGTTCCGTCATCGCTACGAAGATACAATCTATCTATTGTCACTAACGATTGTTCTTGTTCTCTTTCCGTATACACATGGATATAACTAATGTTATTTTCCATTTCTTCAGCAGTCGGTTCTAATTCATAAACAAGGTCAACACCTAAGCCGTCCGTGTGCGGATAATAAATGTTTCTTTCTTTAAATTCAATGCTTATTTGATTGTTTTTGATTGACGGTACTGCTACAATGCCGCCATCAATTTGTAGTTGAGAAATGTTCATTGCGTGATTAATCTTGCTGTTTTTAATAATTTGTTCAATCAATTCTTGTTGAGGATCAATTATCTGTCCATTAATGTCGTCCGTTTCAGTGCCTTCAATTAGTTCTATCTCTTGTTCATTATCGTTTGTATTATTTTCGTTCGATTCTTGTTGGTCTGCTACTGTTTTGCTTGTTCTCGGATAATTTGTTTTGAATTGTCCGATTGAACGCGATACCAATAACGACGGAATATCAACAATAATACGACACATGTTTAGCATAATATATGGTGTTCTAACGTTTTTACTTGTCGTGCTATCACCACTAGCACTATAAACATCAATAATTTCACCGTTTTCGATTAACTCTTTAGCTCTAGGGAATATTTCGTGGTGGTTACCCTCGTATAAATTTCGATAATAATACATATCTCCATGAACTGATTTAATAGTGTCTTTACTAAATTCATTCCAATTCAACTCATCATCTCTATAAACAGCCATTACACTACCTCCCGTTATTTTATTTTAAATAATAACTTATTACGTTACTTTCTACCATGCGTTTGTGGACGATACTCTCGAAGCTTGTTTATTAGCAAAGTAATTAAGCGCTTGTGTACATGCGTCGACTGTATCATCATTTTGACCATTAGGAAACGTGGCCAATTCTTCTATCATTTCATCAAGATGTGGAACTGTTTTAACAAAATGTACGTTATTTGCTTCAAAAAACGGTGTAACTGAATACGCTCTTGCTTCTTTACTTTCTTTTGGTGTAATAGGTATGATTCCACTAATAGAACGCTTTAATGTGTTTATAATAGCTGGACCATTCGCTTTGTCCTCTACTAATATTTTTCTACATCGTGGATATTTTTTGTGAAGTTGCTGCGTTGCTTTAACACTTTGTGTAAAATCTATTCTCTTGCGCACTTGGTCAATTAAATAAAAATCAGCACCTTTTTTTATCCAAACTTGCCCAACAACAAAGTCACTTTTATCAGTATCTTTAAATGTAAAGTCCCACGATATAAGCATGTCATCGTGCTGTCTAGGCGCGCTATCAACCTTGCTGATCCATTTCCTTTTAAATATCGAGCCACTTTCTGGAGAGGGTCTTTGTTGATATAATGACGCCCACGTTCTTTCTCCAACTTCTTTCTTTTTATAAGCTGCCCAATCTTCATCATAGCCTAGTGCTGGACATAACGCTTCACCGATTTCCCGCCCTAACAAATCATCGTTTTTTTCAGCTATTGCCGGCAATCTTAAGCGCGTCCAATTGTATGGACTACCTTTTAATAATCTTCCAACAAAATCATCTTCGTGCCATCGCGTCATAATTACAATAACACTCGCTCCTTTATGAAGACGCGTTGATAATGTTGATTCCCACTCAGCCCACACATTATCGCGATAAGTTTTGGATTGAGCTTCTTTAGCGTTTTTGATTGGGTCGTCAATTATCATTAAGTCGGCACCTTGTCCGGTAATAGAACCGCCGATACCAGTTGAAATCATACCACCACGTTTTGATAATATCCCCCAGTTATTTACTGAACCATTGTCGAATGCGATTTGTACTTTATTTAAGCTGTTTGCAAACTCTAAAAACTTATTACGATTTAAGCGACCAAATTTTCTCGCTAATCCATCTGAATAAGATGCTGTTATTACGCGTTTATTTGGGTGCATTGTTAAAAAATACGATGGGAAAGTTTCAGTTACTGCCATCGACTTACCGTGTCGTGGTGGCATTTCAATAATGATATGTTTTTGTTTACCGTCAATAATTTCTTGTAATTCATTTGCTATTAAATCTGTATGTGCGTAAGGTGTAAAACTATCGTGATGTGATAATAGTAAATAGTATTTGTAATGTGAACGTGCTAACTCTAAGCGTGCTTGATCTCTAACTTGATGTGGTATTTTATTTGTCGCCATATTGCGCGAGCTTTCTCAATTCTTCTTCAGATAAGTTAGCATAATGATTCACATTACTATCAACACGTCCGCTATGTTCCATACGTATTTTTTCGTTCCAATTTTCTGGGTCTTTTGTTTTAAGCGCATAAATAATCGCTGTTGTGTCCGGACTCACTTCTTTTTCGATAATCTCAACACGTTCGATCGTGTTACCGTCCTTGTCTGTCGTTCTATATCGACGTGTTTCGCGTATAGTGTGACCGTTAACCTTTTTCATCAAGGCATTTTCGATGTGTTGTACTGTACGCTTTTGTCCCTCTTTAACTGCGTTTCTAATCGGTTCGTATTTCTCAATCCAGTTGTACAAAGTAGGTCGAGATACACCTATCATTTCAGCTAATTCGGTATTGGACAAACCTTGACCTTTCCACTGAGTGATTTGAGCTAGTTTTTCCTCGTTTAACCACTCTTTATACATTGTGATATTACCGCGTTTTCTACCCGCTTTACCTTTAGTCATTACTATCACCTCACTTGATAAGAGATAAAAATTCATTTCTTAATTGGGCGTTATCTTTAAACGAACCACGAATAGCTGATGTTGTAGTAGATGACGTCGCTTTTTTAATACCTCGACCACACATGCACATGTGTTTTGCTTCTACAACTACCATGACACCTTGAGCTTGTAAAACTTCGTCAATAGCGTCCGCAATTTGTGTTGTTAGTCTCTCTTGAACTTGAAATCGTTTAGAATAACCGTCAACCAAACGCCCAAATTTCGATAATCCTGTAATCTTTTTGTTTGGAATATAGCCGATATGTACACGACCATGAAAGGGTGCGAAATGATGTTCACATAACGAATTAAACTCAATGTCTTTAACGATTACCAATTCCTGATGTCCGTCTACATCAAATTCTTTTTCTAAATGTTTTCTTGGGTCCTCTCGATAGCCCTCTGTATACTCTAAATACGCTTTCAACACTCTAAACGGTGTTTCTTCTAATCCGTCACGCGTCGGATCATCACCGCACACACGAATTAATTTTCTTAAACCTATCATAATGTTTAGGAGGTCTTGTTCGTTTTTTTTGATGTCGGGCTTCAACACTTCTAATTTTTTGTACTGTTCATCACTAATAACTTTTAAACTCTCAACTTGATTAAACACCGCGCTTATTCCCCCAAACGATTGAATGTAATTGTGGTAGTGCTTGAACGTCGTTAAATTCTGGTTCGTTAATAACTACGTTCCATAACTCGTCTAATTTATTTAACAGTTGCTTCGTAATGTCTTTGTCTGTATACGGCGATTCGTTGCCTACAGATAAGTAATAAGGGATATTATTGTCTCTATATCGATTAAATACTTCTTTAGCATACTCTTTGTCCTTGTCGTTAAAATACACGATTTTTAAGCTAAAATTAACTTTATGCGTTAATAGCTTAGACACAATGTCATCCAACACATTAAAATCTATTTTCATCAGCGAACTTGGTGGCTTTGGGCTAATTGTTAAATCATCAATTTTTAAAAACCAATCACGCCAAATACTCCCTTGTGTCTCTAATCCAACCTTTACACCGTTTTTATGACAAATATCAATAAATTCGTCCATAGCCTTACCTATAAGCGCCGGATTACCTCCTGACACTGTAACATGACTAAATGATTTGTCGCCTGCTTCTTCTACAAGTAAATCGAACACTTCTTGCGCCGTGTTGCGTCTTACATTGCCCTTTTCACTTCCGTCCCAAGTGTATTTGGTATCACACCATGAGCAGCTATAATCACAACCATAAGTCCTCAAAAACATTGTTTTTTTACCAATTATCATGCCCTCGCCCTGAATTGTAGGACCAAACACTTCTAAAAATGGAATCTTTGCCATTAATATCCCTCCTTATACGTTACGTATGAAGTAGGTGTTTCGCGTACAATCACCTGTAACACTTGCGGATTATTGTTATAATTCTTCAATTCTTCTTGTAGTGTTTTGTAAATTGCTTTTGCTACGTTCTCAGTAGACGGCTCTTCTTGGTTAAATCTAAACTCATCATGATTATTCATCAGTGTATGGTCGTATCGTCCGTGTACTGCTTGCTTAAGCAATTGAAAGTTAACTAAAAAACCGTTCTCCATCAACTCATTACCTACAATAGTGACATTAACAAAATAAGTGTGTCCGTGTACGTTTTGACACTTACCAGCACTTACGTGATCAATAAAATGAGCTGCTGCAAATTGCATGTCTTTGTTTAGTTCGTATTTAAAATTATGTGGTGCGACAGGGTAAAATTGTTGTAACATTTAAACTCCTCCTAGATTAAATTAATTTTGTTGAAATGGTGTATTTACTAATGTTGTTAATCCAACTTCTTTTGGGTGCTTTTGTATAAATTCCTCTAGCCCTTTGCGTCTTAATTTGCATGCCGGACATTCTCCACAGCCTTGTCCTATTACGCCGTTGTAGCACGTAAGTGTGTTATTAACGACGTATTTAAGATGACCTAAGTTGGCAGCTAATTCCCACGTTTCCGCCTTGTTTAACCACATTAACGGTGTTTCAATTGTGATGTTTTTGTCTAGCCCTAATTGCAATGCTGGTTCTAACGCCCGTACAAATTCATTTCTACAATCTGGATAACCGCTAAAATCTGTCTCGCACACACCGGTAACGATTGTGTCCGCTTTACGTTGATATGCTACAACACTTGCTAAAGTTAGGAATAGGATATTTCGTCCAGGTACAAATGTGTTAGGTAGACCTGTATCATTATCAACATCAATATCCATATCACGTGTTAATGCGTTGACTGTTAATTCATTAATAACAGATGCATCAATAACCTGATTTTTAACGCCAAAGTCTTTCGATATTTTTTTGGCCACTTCGATTTCTTGCTTGTGTCTTTGATTGTATGAAAATGTAATTGTTTCAACTTCATCGTAACGTTTTAAAGCCCACAATAAGCATGTTGTGCTATCTTGACCGCCACTAAACACGACAATTGCTTTACTCATCTAACCACTCCTTTAATTGCTTTAATCTCATACCAAAACTTAAATCGTTTAACGGAAATTCTTTATTAGGAAATAATTGTGATAGATATTGACTATATGGCTTACCTGTTAAAAATATCGTCTTATCTTTAAAATCAATTTCCTTTTCCTGAAGTTGTTTTACGCATTTATACGCCCATTGCTTACGCTTTAACTTGTTCATATTGTTTAAAGTTAATTCATACGGCGACACTATATCATTGAGTTCTAACACGCCGTATTTTGCGCTAAGAATATAAATGTGATCATCTTTAGTAGTTATTTGCTTTGCATACTTTAATTGTTTATGAAACAAGTCACTTTTATATAAGTTTTCAGCTGTTGTTTGTTGATTTACTTTTGATTTAACACACGATATAAAGACTATCATCACCACAACACCTTTCGTTTGTTAGCTTTTTCAAGATGTTGTCCCCACTTTACCCACTCAATACACTGGAGGTAATCAGCATGTTTGTAAAAGCCTTTAACTGTTTTTGTGTTTGCTGGACGAGGGTATTTAACTAACTTCTTTTTGACTGGATCATACATGTCTAAATTTCCAAAACGACTTCCACCTAGCCAACTTGTACTATCAACGCTATCAAAGTTATTTCTCTTTGTTATCGAGTCGTTAGTATATCCTAGCCCGTGTATTTTAGTGTTTGCTTTATGTGCTGTATCAATAAACCACTTAAATAATTTATGTTCACTTTTTTTAAAGTCTTTGATAGCAATACCACCTAGCGCTACATAGTCATATTCCTGTATCATCTTAAACCAATATTCCTTTCCCCTTGATTTGTGAAATACTGGAATACATTTCTTGCCGGTTAGTGATTCTAGCTTTGCTCTTAACTGCTCAACTTTTTCTAATCCAACCACACTATCAATATCAAGTTCAAAGAAGTATTTTATATCGTACTTGTTGATAAATGCCGCATATTCCTCAACGTACCTATCAAAATTTATCTTCACTGAACCACTGTTTTTAATTTCGGCCATATAAGTAAATGCACCTGAATCAAGCAAAAACATTTTACAATCGTCCGACAACACATAGTCCATAACTGTACGTTCAGATTTACCTGACACCTTTTTGAAATAGTGAAAGCTATCGAGGACATAAGGTGGTTTAGCTTCTGCTAGTAAATACGGACGTGCTGTCCATGATGCTAAAAACAAGCGCGTCATTATACTTCCTCCAAAAAGTATTCAACTGCTTCATACAGTTCTCCGCTTTTATAATCGTCAAAATCGTCAATTAATTTATCATGTGTTAGTTTTAACAACTCAATAGCTCGCTCTAGTTTTGATTCACCGTCATCGTTATTTGAGTTAGTTGCTTCGTCATCATCTTCAAATAAACTATCAACGTCCATATCATTCATTAAGTTTTCTATTTCGTCATCGTCAAAACCTGTTAATTCCCTCATAGACGCGTCTAGCTCTTCGATAACTTCTTTTAGCTTGTCAGCGTCCCAATCCCCTTCAACTTTGTTTAAGGCGATATTTAACGTCTTTTCTCCTTGTTCGTCTAAATCAACAACAGACACGTCTACTTCTTGATAACCTAAATCTTTGAGGACTTTAAAACGTTGGTGACCACCGACAATGTTGTTTGTTTTTTGGTTCCAAATGATAGGATCAACATAACCAAATTTTTCGATACTTCTTTTGATTTTTTGATACTCTTCGTCATGTGCTTCTAAATCGACACGCGGGTTATAATTTGCTGGTTGTAAATCGTTTATATTCATTTTCTTTAATTCCATGTTTCAACCTCCTGGCGTTATTAAGTCTTAAAAAATAACTTAATACGTTACTTATTAGCAGACTTTTTTAACTGTTTTTGTTTATACGCTTCATATTCTTCGTCAGACTTACACAACACTTGCGCTATTTCGTTTATAGTCGTATGAACGGTTTGCCTTGATGTCGTTAATACATCACCTATATATTCACATGTATGACCTTGTATACGTAACGTAAAAACAATGATATGACGGTCTTTGATTAACTTGTCTGCGTTGTTTTCGATAAAGTCAACTTTATTTTGTAGATTAGCAACAATATTATTTGATTCCATTAACTGTTTTGCACGTCTGAACGTTGTATCGCTAACGTTGTCACTTTTAGGCATAGCAGCGTCATCGCCATATTGTGCTACACCCTCACCAGTCGTTAATTCTTTGTCATACATTGCTTTCAAGCGTGCTAATGTCTTCTTGTTCTCGTTGTACCTTTTCATCATGTTAATCACTTGTTTAGGGCTATATTGCACTGACTACACCTCTTTAAATGTATTTATGAGCAACGTCCAAGTAATCATAGTAAATACCGTTTTTACTTTTAATCGGTTTTAAATTACTTTTAAACCACTCATATGGGATTGATTTACGGTCTAACTCTCTTTTTAGTTTTGCAAAAGTGAATATGTCTAGTTTGTACAACTCGTTTGCTTGCTTAAATAGAATAAGGATAAATGCTTCTCCTCGTTGTTTGTGCACGTTTAATAGATAATTATATTGATGCGGTTTTAACCTGCTAAAAAGGAATACCTTTGTTGATACTTCTTTAGCATCAAAAGCAACATGTTTCCCACGCGATACACCAACGAAATCGACAGTGCTCTTTTCTGAATATCTACCTTTTCCGGTACGTGTATTCACAATAGTTGGTGTTGGTATTTTTTGAATTAAAGCTAAATCTCTTTCCAAATACTGCCTGTTTGTTGCGTTGATCGCGTCCTCTAAAAACTTCCCTCTGTTTTTATACGGTGTTTTAAATGTCATAGATAATCCCCTTTTCATACATCAATAGAACTAGACGATTCTTGCATAAAAAGCTAACTTGTGACGTTTTGTTATTGTCTTTATCCTCAATAGTTTCGATATTCCTAACTTGATGATTATTTACATCAATTGTCAACATGTAGTCTTGTTGATATGGTGCTTGAGTATCATATAATGTTCTAGCTGCTAAAAGGTATTTTGCGCTTACTACCTCGTCATCTACAAATATATCTTCAACGTGTTTTAAATGTTTGTAATCAATCACTTTAAATTCCCCTTATCGATCATTTCTGTGTTTAAAAATATAATCTTCTAGCTCGAATAACTCTTCGTCGTTCATGTTATATACTTTGTTATAATTAGCACTTTTATTTTTGTATCCATTTTTAGCTTTTACTCGAGATAAAAAAATAGTTAGCTTTATGGACTTATATAACACATGTATCAAAATTGTTTTCAACATTGTTTAGATTATCTTTTTCATATGCTCACCTCCAAATAATTAATATTGCTTTATATGCTTTCTTTACATGGAGAAAAACAATGTAATAACGGTTTACGTTACTCAGATTCATTTTACCAATAAACACGTGTAAAAGGAATTTAAAAAAATAAAAAACTTCTACTTAATTTAAGTGAAGTTTAAACTCTTTATACCAATAAAATAAGCCCCTTTTTAAAGGGGCTCGAGCAAATATAGATTAGTAGGGTATAAAATGAATAAGGAAGCACTACATTCAGTATAACCTAATCCGTTACTTAAGTCTATGATTATTCCTCTGTTTTTCTTAAACAATCTATCGAATATTCTAATGTTTCGATTTTCTTTCTTAACATATTATTTGTACCGATAGAAATTAATAAACTGATTGATAGTAATAATGATATAATCGCCCACATTAGTCTGATACCTCCGCGCGTATATTATTTAAGTTGATATGATCATACTCGTTAAACATATCCACCTCGTCATTCGCAGTTAAACGAATATAATAGTCATAAGCGATATATAAAATCACTGCGATTGTGATGATGTATTTCATTTCTTTTCACCTCTATCTAATTTATGATTCTCAAACCATTTTTGACGTCGCTTTAAATATTCTTCATGTTTATTACGTGTTCGTTTAGCTGCGCGTTCGTATTTACTCATGAATATTTTGTTCTGCATTCTTGCATAGACAACGGTGATAATAAACAATACAGTATATATCAAGATTGCTATAATCTCAGGCAGAAGTACTAACCACCACGACCAATCAATAACCCCAGTTAGTTTTAAAACGACAAATACAATTGTTAATAATTCAGCTAATCCCATTCTGTTTCCTCCTTAAGCGTCTTTATAAAATCTTGCCACCCTTTATCGTTCGTTATATCTCCAGCGCTTCCTCTTTACTTTCTGCTAACACAACACTAAACGTTTGATTCTCACGCGCTTTAGTTGCTTCTGTGAATGTTTGACCTGTTGAATCTGTGAATGTAGTAATTAGGTATTGTGTCATTGTTCCGCCCCTTTCATAAAAACCAACCAATGCGTCTTGCTTCTTTTGTTACCTATCAAAGGTACATAATCAATCACTTTTAATATTTCAGATAGCTTGATTTGTTCTTCGTTCCATTTAAATATTAATGTGCCATTTGGTTTTAAAACACGCATACACTCATCGAAACCTTGTTTTAAATCTTCTGGCCATGTTTCATTCAGACGACCATATTTTTGTACTAACCAACTTTTATCGCCACCCCTCAACAAATGCGGTGGATCAAACACAACCATATAAAAACTTTCATCATCAAACGGCATATTTCTAAAGTCGGCCACAATATCTGGATTAACTTCTAATTTGCGACCGTCACACAAATTAGTTTGTAATTGACGTTTATCCATAAAAATCACATCTTGATTACTTTTATCGAACCAAAACATGCGGCTGCCACAACATGCGTCCAAAATGCGCTTCATTCTTATCACCTCTACGTAATTTACAATTTTAAGCTACTAAAGTATTTTTGTTTATGTTCTCTATAGAGCGATCGCATTAAACTTTCTAACAACTTAATGTTATCGCTCATACTTAACGTTTTTCTTCCAGATTTCTTAATAACACCTTTACCTACGATTATGATCCCAATATTAAATGGGATAAGATTTGTATCTTTTACTTCTTTGTACAATTTTTCAGTCAGCACTAAATAATTGTAATGACCAACAAAAGATAGTTTTGCGGTACTCTTTAAATCTTCTTTAGTAACTTTTATTTCATAAGCTCTAAAAACATTTTTGGTGTCGTAAGTTAAAAAGTCCACAATCTCTCGTCCCTTTTTTAAAGGCTCTATTCCAATTGTTACTTCATGACAACCATAAACATTTAACTTATCTTTTAATAACAAGTTATATAAATATCTTTCTGCTGCTATCGTCTCATTAGATTTCATTTTTGCTCCTTTTTAAACCACTAACACTCATACTTCGGTTATCTCTAATCAATCGAGAATAGCTTATAAGAAAACTTAAAACCGCAAACGGTGACTTTACTGCTAAACCTTGTTCGCTATCAATACCGACCAATCTCACATAATATAAACCGTTGTCACTAATCGTTACCGTAAAATCTTCTACTTCTAAATAGCCGTCTTGCAATTCGAATGAAATGTCATTCTCGATTAATCCGTTAGCTATAATCTTAAAAGTAGTCATTTATTCCACTCCTTGCTAATGTCTCTTTTACTACCACTTTATAATTAGGGCATAACCAAAAAACCAAACACTATTACCAATTTTTACTTCATACCCTAACCTTTCTAAATACTTAGCTATCGCTTTTACATTTGTATAGGACCAAAATGTCGAGTGCATTAATTCTGACTTACCTTGTATTGCTTTTTTATTTATTTTAGGTTCTATCTTTTCTCTGTATATTTCTTCTATATAGCTTTCAGTAACTTCTTTTTTGGCGCTAGCAGTGTTATTCACTTCCTCAACACCTCCTTCACCTTTTCTAGTATGTCTTTAGATTCCTGATGATCCGAAACTTTTTTGTCCTCTTGCTGACTCACTTGTAAACTCCTCCACTTTTTGCAACTCCGGCGTCCAGATAGGCACGATAACCAATTGAGCTATTCGTTCGCCTTTGTGAATACGATAACTACCTTGTTGATATAGATGACGTTTTTCCTCGAAGATTTTTTCGTTCTCAATATCTCTTAAAAATATAGTTTGCATTCCGTTATCTTCATGATCATTTTTCATATTTATTCTCATATGACCTTGATAGCCCGCATCAATCTTTCCAGTCTCAATAACAAGATGCGTCTTGCTACTTACACCACTTCTTGACGTTAGTAGACCTACGTATCCTTTTGGAATATTGACCGCTATGTCAGTTCTGATTAATGCTTTTTCTTGCGGTTTTAAAATCACTGTTTCAGCAGCATAAATGTCAAAGCCTGCATCTGTATCATGATGACGCGTTGGTAGTGTTGCTTTGTTTGATAATAATTTAATTTGTAATTGATTAGTCATTGTCTGTGTCCTCCTTAATTAAATAAATTGGTTTGATGATAAAATCTATAAGTCCAATAACCGAATTATCAGACAGCTTATAATGCGTTTCTCTAATATCTCCAACCAGTTGCACAATTTCTAACATTTCATTTGTTTCAGGATTATATACTTTATCTCCAACACTAATAGTCATTTTCTAACATCTCCCTAAAATGTTCTTCTGAAATCTGTACATCTACTAAATTACATAACTCGAACCATTTTTCTGTATCGAAGTTATTGATCGCGTTTTCTCCAAACTCTTCTAATAACTGCTTTTTATGCAATTTTCCTAACTCCAGATAATAATTTTTAGCTTTTTCTTTGTCCGGTTTCTTTCCTGTTTTTAAAGCGTATACCACTGCTTCTTCAATATTTGTTGTTTCTCCATCAAAAGTGCCAATGTACACGCCTGGTCTGTCTTTAAATTCGAATGCTAATGCCGGTATTGTTTTCATTTTTTAGTCTCCTTATCGTTTCAAATCTTCAATAAAATTAAGTACTTTATCGATGTCAATCTGCTTACTTTCTGTTTTACGTTTGTTCAACCAAAAATCGAGCTCGTTCCACCAATCCTCGTTTTGATTCTTTTCTTCTAGCAATGCGTCACGTTCAGATATAATTTCGAACATTCACTTGTCCTCCTTACACCAATCTAAAATTTTCATTTAATACTGCTTCTATCCTCATTCTGCTTAAATCACAATATTGTTCACTAATATCAAAACCTATAAAGTTTCTATCGGTTTCTATAGCTGCAATTGCTGTTGTCCCGCTACCAATAAAAGGATCTAAAACCACATCTTTTTCATCAGACCAACTCAAAATATGGTCGATTGCTAATTGAAGTGGAAAAGTGGCCGGATGTTTATAAGCTAATTTGTCTTTTTGTCCAATTCCACCACCAATTGAATACTCCCATATATTATTTCTCGGTGAATGTGTAGGTACTGGTTTAATGTTTTTAGTTTGCTTTAACACGCCGTCTTTTCCTCTTTGGGTATTACGCCCCCAATTTGTATGTCCTGCCCATTTATTAGGCTTATCACATATTAAACTCGCTTTTTCTGGTTTACCTTTCGAAAATACAAACATGTATTCAAAGATTTGCGTATACCTTTTACCGTTTCTTCTAGCTGGAAATGATGACGTGTTCTTTTTATAAATCATTGTGTCGTGTAGTTTAAAACCTGCATTTAAAAATTCTAACGCTTGTTTAAACGACGAACCGGTTTCGCTGCCTTTAATAGTAGCGTCACCAACTACCCATACGATCACCCCCCCGATCTGGTTACGCGATATAGCTGTTCAATAGTTTTCTTATAATCAAAGTTATAACCGTCATAGTCTCTTAAATTGTTGTATGGTGGGCTTGTTACAGTTAAATCAATCGAATTGTTTGGTAATCGTTTCATTCCTTCAACACAATCAATCTGCGTTACTTTATTCAAAAATAAATCTTTCATTCATACTCCCTCCACCTTATAGCGTTACTTCAATCAATTAAATATCGTTATACGTTACTCAGTTGTACGCCAACCACATTAATAATCAAATTAAGTGTGTTTTGCCAACTTACTCGTCCTCCTCTAGATCCATTTGTATTTTTTCTAACAAGAACAAACATGCTGCTAAGTTTTTGTGCTTCAACGCTTGCTCAATTTCAGTTGAGTATAGACGTCTTAGTCTAGTAGTCTCGACTGGATAACCGTCCACAATCTGATTCAATCTACGTTGGACTAAGTCGTAGTACGGATTATCCGACCATGCTTTTTTGTGATATAAGTGTGTGTTGAACAATTCGACCACATCATCTAACTTGCGTTTTAGTTCGTCGCGTTCTTTTGAACACTTGAGTAGTTCGTTATACCAGTAATCCTTTGAATCGTACATGCTAGACCATCTCCCCGTCTTTCCAGATTAATGTCATAGTCATGTCGTCGTTAAGCATGTAGATATATTTAGGTGGCATGTTGTTATAATACTTATTGTTCTCTAAAATATAATTTATGCTTTTGTTTCTGTAGGAATAACAAGAAGGTTCTCCTTTTGAACTTAAATACGTTTCTACTAACATAGGAATAACGGTATCCACTGTGATTTCCTCTTCTGCTTCGACAGTGAATACGTCATGAGGCCAGATGGGCTCTAGTACATTGAACGGGCCCTCGCTATAAAACTCCACTTTCTTTCCACGCTTTGATATGAAAATTTTGCCTTTCACATCATTCTCCCACGCCCATCGAATTAATCCAGCTAAGTTCATTTCTACTTTTTTCTTAATCTTCATCATCGTTCCTCCTCTAAAATTTCTATCACTCTTTCAGGTGCTAAATAACCTTGTACTATATCGATACTTCTGTCCGTTATGTCTGCTAACTCGTATAACCCTTCTCCGCACTCATTGCCGTGTGAAAACTCATGTCGAACCACACTTAACTTTTTGCCCGTCCCTGTTTTGAAGATATACTGAATACCTCCAAACAAAGGTTTATGCTCGATGTATTCATCACGATCTAAAAACACTTGTTCTAACTCTACACTCATCTCATACACTCCTTTTCTATAACTCCCATATCAATAATTTTCTTGAATATTGCTTCTAACACTTGTACAACAATGCTGTTACCTGCTTGCTTGTATAACGTGCCATTTGTTGCGTTTTTTCGTGTAGGGTGCTCATTTGCGACTTTGTAATAATCTTCATCATCAAAGCCCATCAAGCGCCAACACTCAAGTTCGGTTAGCAATCTGTATTTTCCGTTTCCAATCGTTACAATACCGCTGTTTGGCACTCGATTTTGTTTAGTTGTTATGGTCCAACTGTATTCTTCAATCGGTTTTAATCCTCCACCAAAACCATTACGTTTATTTATTGCGCGTAACATTGACGGTGAAGTGATTGTGTATTTGTCGTCTACATGATCTAATATAAATTCGTCGACACTTCTCATTGGTTTGTGCTCTAGTGTGTCAAAATTGAACCAATGACCGTCTAGCATGCTGATAACAAATACACGTTCACGCTTTTGAGGTATTCCAAAGTCCCTAGCATCTAAAACTTTATAGCTGTTTGTGTATCCTAGTCGCTCCATTTCCACGAAATACTTTTGAAAGCTATGAATCATATCTTTTGCGAGAACGCCTTTAACGTTCTCCCAAATGACGATTTTCGGTTTCCATTTGCCCATGTTCTCTATAATGCGGATTGTCTCCCACATCAACGATGAACGCGTCTTATCTTCGTCGTTTCCACCAAGCCGTTTGCCTGCTCGGCTAAAGTCCTGACAAGGGCTACCATGCACTAGAATATCTGGCTTTAAGTTCCAACCGACGACCGACTGCGGTTTGTGTAGGTGGTCGTATAGCGCGTTGTATGTTCGTACTGACTTTTCGTCAATCTCTACATAATCAATTGCTTTGTGGGGATAGCCTAAGTTTAGAAGCGCTTTTCTAGGCGCACCTATCCCGCCCTACCAAACAACTCAAGTATTTTTACATAGTTGTTCATTCGGCATCACTCCTTCTCTTTTTACACCTCATCTGATCCACTCAAAAAACTAGATAGTTGATTCTATAAAATACAACTCATGTTCTTTAAGGTAATCGTCAAAATCACGTTTGTTGTTAAATTCTTTTTTAACGCCTTGCCACTCAACAGCATTTACTTGTCCATGTAGGTAATACACACTATTTACAACATGCATATGCGCTACTTTTTTGCCATCTTGATATAAATATTTTTTGCTGCTAAAATACTGTTTTAAATTCGATTTTACTTTTGCTTTAGTGTCCATCAAATTACTCCCTTTCGTTTTTGTTGTTCTTTAGAAACCTTTTCATACTCGCTAACCCATACAAACATTAAATCGTTTTTAACCGTTTTCTTATTACACAACTTTGCGATATAACGTCTGTCAAAATTTAAATGTTCGCTTGCTTCCGTTGTACTAACAAACTCTTCAACAATGTTGTTACTACTATCAACCAAATACAACGCTTTAGAAGTGCCTTCATTTCGTCTATACACTCTGTAGTTTTTAAAAGTGGTTTCAAATAAGTTGCTGACACTGATGTTGTAGTAAGTGCTATCTTTTGGGTAAGCGTGTGCTTCTGCACTTAATTTCTTAACAAATGTTTCATAAACTATATCTGCGGCACGATAACGTCGTTTGTTTGCAATTATATTTAAAGATCCTTTATTGTCATTTGCGAACTTAAATTTTCCGTTAACAGTTTTAAAACGACCTAAATCACTAACGTATAAACCGTATTTACCGCTATACTTCCAATACTCATCTTCTGTTTTGATTCTTTCGTTAAACATTTGTTTCTTTTTTATTCGTGGTATATCTTTCGAAAAGAAACATCTTAATTTTTTGTTATAGCTGTTGTTGTATTCTTGATGATATATCGTCATTTTTGGAATTCCAGTTAGATTGTGTAGGTGTTCAACAGTTGTTTTAGTAGTTCTATGGTGAAATGGTTCATATATCCACATAAAATCACCTCTGATGTCACTTTGTTAGTGAATTTTAAAAATCAAGAAGTTCTTCAAGACCTATCTGTCCTAACTCTTCGTAATGCATAAGTTTAAAATCGTTTTTAAACTCATCTAAGTGGTTAGTCGTTAAATTAACATTTGATAATTGTGTGCCCTTTAATCCTAGTACGCGGTAGCTGCCATCAATTTTTTTGTTAACAATTACCATAGGTTCTTTACGGGCGTTGTACAATTTGAAAGTTTTATTCATTGTCTTCCAACTCCTTTAACACTTGGTCTACTTTGTAATCTATGTTGATCTCTTTTGCTAAATCTCGCGCTAAGTTTTCAATGTCATAATAATCTGCTAACGCGTTAGCTGTTTCCTCGGAAATATCTATATCCGTTACTTTAAGAAATGCTTTTAATAATTCTTTGTAGCTATATCCTTTTCCAGATATTTCGTTAAAAATGCCTTTCCACGTTTTATCTAAATTATCATCGTATGTGATATAAGCGACTTGAATTACTGTTTTTATATTAGTTTGTTGTATTGTTCGCTCTATCGTTTTGTATTCAACATCGATAATAGTGTGTGTTCTTAAAAAGCTATTAACTAATGTTTCGAAGTTGTAAATACTTTGTGTGCTGTCCAATCTACCATCGATGATTTCTAATTGTATCGCCATATTTAACTCTCCTTTAATTCTTAATATTAAAACGGAAGATCGTCATCACTAATGTTAATCGGACCATTGTCAAATGGATTATCATTAATTCCTGAATCGTTATTGCTGTTGTATTGTTGTTGCCAACCGTTTTGTTGTTTTGGTTGTTGATTAGACGGTTGAACTGCTTGTTGTTTATTCTTTTGTCCAGTATTAATCATTTGTAAGTCTCTAACTATTACTTCTGTTACATTTACACGTTGTCCTTCTTTGTTTTCGTATGAGCGTGATTGTAATCTTCCACCTACATTAACAAGATCGCCTTTACCTAAATATGTGTTAATGATTTCAGCTGTTTTCCCAAATGCACTGATATTAATAAAGTCGACGTCACGTTTACCCTCTTGGTTTTTGAATGAGCGTTGTACTGCTAAATTAAATTGCGCCATTTGCGTACCACTGTTAGATACCGCGTACTTGATTTCATTGCTAATATAACCACTTAAATTTACTGAGTTTATCATTTTTTATTCTCCTTTTTGGTTGTTTCGATTCATTTTATAACTTAATCCGTTACAAATACCTCTAATTCTTTCATATCCTTTGAATACTAGCCGATAAATCATTTTGGGTGTTATTTATCGTAAAATAATTAAAGGCTTGTATTGTGCGTTTATGAAGCGTTAACCAACATAGGTGATTGCTGGTGTCATTTGTTGTTTTAAAATTTGACGTATAAGCTCCTTTTTTAATTTTGATTGATCGTTTGGATATGCGTCTATCATCTTTTGAGCGTATACATGACTACAATTTAAACAATTCATGATATAACGCTTTGTAATTACATCGCTTATTTCTACCACGAGTCCGTTTCCCTCCAGTCCTCGCCTAACACTTTTACACGTCGTGCGTTTTTATTCATTCGTGTGCTAATGCGTTCCCAGTCTTGTGACTTAACTAGCTGCTTTTTGGAAAAGTTCGTTGTGTAAATGTTGTTAAGGTTTTGACGTTTGTTTACAATGCTGAACAACTTACCCAAAGTGTGCTGTGTATCCTCGACCCCAACATCATCAAGAACTAACAAATCTAAGTTGCTAAGTTCATCAATAAGTTCATCAGTGCTTTGTAGGCTCGCTTTGTTATACGTGTTTTTTATCCTATCCATTAAATCAGGGACATGCATAAACGCTACTTTGTAATTTTTATTCTTTAGAGCTTTAGTAATCGCAAAAGCTAAATGTGATTTACCAGTTCCAAAGTCCCCTTGAAAAATGATTGAACGAGGATTATCTAAACTAAAATTCGTTACATATTCTATGGCTGTTTGTTTTGCGTATTCTTGTGACTCGTTTTGCGGTTTGTAGTTATTTACAGTCGCATCTTTTATCGATTCGTCATAAGTCGAATTACTAAAGGCGGCTTGAACTTCTTTTTTTAATTGTGATGCTTTAGCTGCTTCTATCATTTCACAATCACAACCGTCTTTATATGAGTATCCACTTTCGAATTTGTGAAGTGTGTAAGTTTTTTTACATTGTTCACATTTTAAGTTTTTAATGCTTTCGACTGGTTCGAACTTTTTAAGTTTTTCGCTTTTAAAGTTTCCAAACGCTTTTTTCATTATTCAACCTCCTAATCCCACCATGCCGGATCTTTTCTAAGTTCCGCTCTTTCTTCTGGTGTTAAGCCGTCAGGTCCTACAATTTTCGGCTGCTTTTTATGTGATTCTCGAGCTTTTTCGTCTGCTTGCACGTCTTTAGGTGTCATAATTCGTTCGTTAATCCAGCGTTTTAATATAGACTTGGTATAGCTCCAAGTATTTTTTTTGTTATCGATTGCTATCTTCATAGCTTCAATAACCATGTCGTTGCCATACTCTTTAAAGTCATTAATCCACATCGACATATCTTCTGCTATATAGCTATTGATATGTCCAAAACCATTTTCTTGAAAAAATTGATATGGATTACTACCACTCCCACCACCTTGATTTAAAGTGGTAGGATCACTATATATATTATTAGTACTATATAGGTGGTGGTGGTGGTTTTTACTCGTATTATTATTACTTGTATTATTATTACTTGTATTATTATGTTTAACATTTGTGTTAATACCCCTCATAACATTTGTGTTAATAGGTGTCTTAACATCTGTGTTAATAGGTCTTATATTTTGTGTTAATGGGTATAACTTTCTTTGTTTAAACTCGTTATTCTCTTTGATGATTTCTATATCTAAATATCCGTGTTCTTTCAACTTGGAAATACGTCTAGATATAGTAACTTTTGTTACTTCATACAGACTAGCAAAATAACCATTTGTAGCTGTACAATATCCATACTTATTACTTAAAGCGGTTATTTCTGCAAATAATATTTTTTCGCTATCTGTCAGTCTGTTATCATATCTGACATTCGCTGTTATTATTGCGTAGTAACTAGGTTGTTCGTTCACTTGTTACCCCTCCAAAGCTTCCTGTCCATATTCAGTAATATCAATAATTTCGCCTTGTTTATTAATTTCTGTAACTTTACTATCCGAACCAACTGCTTGACTGATTTCGATTGATTTTGGCGCGTATTTCAATAAGTCTTTAAGCACTGTCTTTTTGGCCATCGCATTAAAGTCTGTTTTCCATGGACTGTTCCAGCCTTTTTGAACTGCTTTTGAATAGTTTCCAGCGTGCAATTCAATCTTGTTTTTAGTCCAGTAGGCAAAGTCAAAACCACCATTTTGAAGATGATAAACTGCATAATATCCAACTGGTTCACCATTAGGATCGTCTACTGGTTTATGAACTAAATTTTTATGAAGTCCATATTCGTAATAAAATTCATCTTCTTTGTACACTTCATGAGCATAAATAGCTTTGTATTGCCCTGTACGTGTTGCTAATTCGATAAGCCCTAAATAACTTAATTGCAATTGAGCTTCGAACTCTTTCTTTTTGTGGTTGTAGTATGGGATTAAATACGCTTGACCTAGCGCTGTATTTGGTTCTAATCCGATTTGTGATGCTTGTAATAGCGCACCAATTAACGAACGTGGGTTACACTCGAGCAATTGCGGATTGCTGCTAATCGCTGTCATTGCGATTCGAGCCATTCGTTCTGCCGACATGTGCGACGGCAATGCTTTTTGAATCTCAGGTGCCATGCGTTCTAACAAGTCACTTACTTGTTGACGTGGCCCTTTTGGTTTTTCGTTGTTCGTTTCTTGTACTTCGTTTTTGCTTACCTGTTCTTTAAATGAATTTGCATTAGCCATTTTATAGTCCTCCTAAAATCTCTATTTGATAAATCTAGACATAATTTTGTCTAAATCATCTGTTTCGTTCTCAATGTAGTTATACAGCGCTACACTGAGTACCTCTTGCGCGATGTCTACGTCTGATATGTCGTAAACCTTTGTTTCTGCTACAGTTCTGTATGCCATATCACTTATTTCAATCAAGATATAATCATCTTGTCTTATAACATGCTTTCGAAATTTAAAGCCTTCGATTTCAATGATTCCTGTATATTCTTCTCCTGTTGGAAAATACATTTTTACTCCCTCCTAGTTTGCTGTTTAAACGCACATATACAAGCGATAACGAAATTTGGTATGTTTTATCGTTTGTTCTGTTCTTGTTTGTTATACGCCTTATTTACGTTATATAACGTCATTTTATAACCTTATCCGTTAGTTTCTTCAACTTTAAACGGTCGTGATTTGATTTCTTTGATATATTTTTCGTATATCTCTGGTTGTTCTTCTTTCAGCCGCTTTGAGTCAATGCGCTTTTGTTGTTGAGGTTTCCATGTTGCCTTATAACCGTTAGTTACTGCTTTTTCATTTTCACCTAGCAGCTCCTTAAGGTTGTTTTCGTAACCTTTCTTTTCACTTTGTAGCTCTTTAATTTGTTTGTTGATAGAATGTATTGCTTTAAAGTAACTTGCTTCACTGTCTTCAACAACGATGCTACTGCTTTTGGTGTCTTGCCAGAAAACGTTCAATGCTTTGCTTGTTGCGTCGCTATCGTCCACTGGTGGTGGTGTTTTAGTAACAACATAATCATTCCAAAATTCTACTTCTTTTTTAATGATTTGTTCGATGACTTCATCATCTCGTTCGATCGTCTTCCAAACAAAATGATTTCCGCCGATTAAAACAGCGATATATACACGGTCAACGCCAGTCACTGCCATGTAGTGATAACATTGCGCCATATAAGAGCCTGGCACATTGTCATCTTGCCATTCAGATTTTTTATACTCGCTCGCTGTTTTGCACTCCAGCAATGCGTTTTCACCGATTACAACCCTATCAACATTCGCGCTGATAAAATCGTAATCTTTGTGATACATCATGTAGTTATGACGTCTCACTTTTTTATTTGTGCGTCGCTCAAATTCTTTAGCGACAACATCTTCAAGTGTATTCCCCCAGTAAATGTATTCATTGTCTGATAGATCATCTTCTATCAAATCGGGGTAACACTTTTGCACCCACAACTTGTAAGGACTGGACCACTTATTCATATTTAAGATAGTTCCGCAATCTGAACCACCTAGCGAATGCGTTCGTAGTTCTAACCACGCTTTTTCGGACATATCTTTTGTTTTAATACTTTTTAGATTTTTAAATGACATTTTGTTAACCTCCTGATATAATTGAGGGAGTTAAAAAGTTGTTTTAAACAACCATTATATCTATGGCATATACTATATTTCCTGACACTCAAAGTAACTCCCATTCACTTTGAGTGCTTTTTTATTCTTCTGCCCCTTCTCTTTCTTCCATTCTTCTATCCTCTAGTTCATCTTCTAGAAGATATAAAAATACTCCTTCTTCTTCTTGTGGTTCATGCATTTGACTGTCTCTAAACATGTCCATTAGTGTGTGCATAATATCACCTCCTAACGTTATTATTTTTCAATAAGTAACCCAATCCGTTACTTATAATCAAAAAAATAACGTATCAATTTTCCAGCCCCATAAGTTGCTGGGATTATAACGAATAACATTTGAACCAAAAGCCACTTAATCGGTTCAAATAAGAACAAACAATCAAGCATAAAAAATCCTAATGTTAGTATTGTTCCGATTAATATCTCGAACCAATCGAGAATGTCAAATTTGATGTTGTTTTCCATTTTCTACTTCCTCCTTAAATTCTTCCCAAAATAAATCGTCGAGAGTTGTATTAAACAACTTCGCGATAATTAACATTTCTTTATGAGTAAAGAGCATTTTACCTATCTCTTTGCTCGAGTAAGTAACATGAGAGATTCCTAAAAATTTTCCCATGTCTTTTTGTGAATACCCTTGTTTATCACGAAGATTTTTTAAACGGTAATTTTTTTCAATTTGTTTTTTTAATGCCATTTTTTTATTCCTCCTCTTTCAAAAATTTGTTAACAAAATATTGTTGACCTTTGCCAGTGACTTTAGGTGTCTTACTTATTGAAGTATGTCCGTCCGAATGACTTATAGTAGTCTCCTTAATTTCGAATAATTCTCTTTCCATCGAATATTGTGTCGGCATGTTATAATCAACACCTTTTCGTTTGATTAAGTAGCCGTTTTGTCGTAACCATTCAAACATCCTACGTTGACCAATGTTTACACCGTTTTGCTTGATGATCTTTGCTAACTCACCAACCAAAATTGATGTCTTTGTTGTAGCTACTGCGTCAGCGAACACGATTTTTGGTTTATCTCGTTCGATTTTTGCTTCAAGTTGATAAATGGTATTGTTAGCTATTTTTAATGCTCGCTGCATTACCATTTCAGGACTATTCCACGCTTTTTCAACTTGTATAAAATACTCGCGAAATTCAAAACCTTTTTTTGAGCCAGACATCAAGGCAATATGTTTGGCTACATCTAACGTTAACGCGTAATCATTCAATTGTCTTATCGCTCCATTATTTACAACTGTACTTGAAAGTACACTTGTAAAATCTCTATCTTCTTTAAAATGCTTTAAGTTTGTTTTAGCCCATTCGCTAAATCTCTTTTTTATGTTTAAAGCGCTATATAATTCTCTTGCACTTATTGCGATTTCTCCGTTTTCTTTTTCTTGGATTTCAAACATTTGTTCGATATCAGTTTTGATTTGTAACTGTTGCATTTCTTTCACACCTCTACTTCTCTTTTATAGCTTCAAACATTTTAATAGTTGAAGCTTGGATTAAAACTTCTTCAAAGTTTTCTGCAGTGCTCAACATCAGTGCTAATAAATCAAAGTTTCCAAGAAGCGTTTGATTAAAGAGATTCATCTCGTCTCCCTCGTCTAAAGCTGCAAACGTTATAAGACAAGGTTTAAATTCTGTTTCTTGTCTTACTTTTTTCACAAAGTCGAACAATTGTTCAGCTTTATTTTGAATTTCTTCGATTACTTCTTTTTTATTCATGTTTTTGATTTCCATTTTATATATCCTCCTACATTGCTCAGCGCTCACATTCAACGCACAGTCCTCGCAATGACTATTGAATGTATTTTAGTGCGGCTCATATCGTCGCCTACTCTCGCTCGTATACGCTCAATGTGAGCGCTGATTTTTATTATTTGTTTTTGATTTTCGATTCCATTGCTTTGTTCAAGTTATTGACAAAGCTGTTTTTAAATTCTTTATTTTCAAATAATTCAGCTTCTTCTATAGTTGCTGCTACAAATAGAAGACCTTCGTTTTTAGGCATTGATTTAACTTTCATTGTGATAGCCTCCTTTCAATGCTTTTTTAATGCTACTCATGATTTCATCGAATTCATCCTCATTGAAATCATCATGGTAATTGAAATCTGGTTCCATCGTACCCCAAACCTCGACTTTGTCGTTCCACTCCAAGTGGTAGCGACTGCCGAAGTCTCCACAAGACGAATTGTGGTAAGTTCCAATAATGCCATCTTTTTCGAAAGTTACGATTGGTTGGTCGTAACCTCCCCCGTCATTCTGCTTTCTTGGGTCGAAGTGCGGGTTGCCTTGTTTAATATTTAGTACTTTAATCATTTTTTGTTTCCTCCTTATAAAAACCTTGTTTTTTAGTCTCTCCAACTTATATACAAAGTATAACGACGGCGCTATATAATGTAAAGTGTTTATTTTAAAAAATCAGCGATTTTTATTCTTTTTTACGTTATCATTAGTATACAAAACAAAATTACCGTTATTTTGGAGGTCTGGTTCAAATTGGAAAACGATAGTTACAAGGACGGGCAAGAGTTATTTAATTTACTATTAACAACAAGACAAGAATTAAATTATTCGTTAAATCACGCGGCTTATAAAACTGGTCTATCAAATTCTTTCATTTCACAACTTGAACGTGGATTAAGACCGATACCCATTCCTAGTGTTTTAAGAAAATTTGCAAACGGTTATAAATTAGACTATCTATACTTAATGAAGTTAGCCGGATATATTACGAACGAAGATAATATCGAAGTTCAAGATACACCTTATAAAGAGGAACCAGTATTGATGTTTGAGAACATCGAAGAATTTAAAAAACTATCGTTGGAAGATCAGCAAAAAGTGATGAACATCTTAAACGAGCAAGCTGACTTTTTAATTCACAAATATAAAAAAGATTAAAAAAACAATTTTGCAAAGGGGCATACAATGAAATTTAAATACTTATCTGTCGTTTTATTAACATCTGCCGTTACTTTAACGGCTTGTAACCAAAACGAGAGTAATGACAATCAAACTAAAACTGAAAGCAATGAAACTAAAGATACGACTGACGCTTTAAAGTTCGCACAATCTAAAAAAGGTACTATATTTACAGATGAAAACGGCGTCCAGTACAAAATGCTAAAAAAATATACAAACGAAGATTCTGATAAAAACGGCATGACGCAAAAAGATAATAACGGTTTTAAGTTCAACTTTTCTTATATGCTTCTTGAAAATACTGAAACAAAAGAAAAATCATTAGCTTATTTTGGTGAAATTAAAAACGATTCTGACAAAGCGCTAGAGTTTTTAAACTATATTCATTTTGTAACTGATACTGGTGAACAATTAAAACCAGACGCCGGTCTAAATTCCGGACCGCTTGCTAAAGAATATAACGCTAATTCTAAAGGTAAAGGATATGCAATTCTTCCGTTAAATTATCAAGAAGATAAAACACCAAAAGAAATCGGTGTAACGATCGAACAACCAGCTGACAATTCTACTTTAAGTTATTACGGCGACGAATTAAGGTTCAATTTGGCTGATGACGGTAAGCCTAAAAATGATAACGTTACTCCTATTGTTAGTACAACAGCAGAAAACCAAGAAAAAGAAGAAAATTCAAGTGAGGAAGATTTAAGTTCAGATATAGATGATAGCGATTCAACAAGTGAAGAATTAGATTCTAACAACGAAACTGATGAATACAGCGTAGAAGAAGAGCTATATCCAGCTGATGAATATAATGAAATCGTTGATAGATATAACGAATTGGTAGCTGATAACGAAAAAATGGATCACGTTAACCGAGATGTCAATTTAGAAGAATACAACGAAATGATAGATAGATACAACGCTATTATTGACGAACAATCTCAAGACGAAGAATCAGAAAGCGACTTATAAACATATAGGAGTGATTATATGGAGTTAGACTTTAATAAGCGTTTAAGAGAAATTAGAAAAAAACGTGGTTTTACACAACTAGAACTTGCTAAGCGTATCGGCGTATCTAAGCAAGTTATATCTAATTTGGAACGAGGTTATACGCGACCAAACTCGGTACAAATACAGTCTTTAGCTGACGTTTTAAATATAACAACGTATGAGTTAATGGACGGCGATTTCTCAGAAAGAGTTATTCCTTTTATGTTTGAGGATAAAGCAGCATTCGACGCACTTCCCGAAAAAGAGAAAAAGGAAATCATAAAATTTTTAAAAGAACAAGCTGACTTTTTTATTAAACTTGCTCAACAAAAAAATAAATAACCAATTTGGACAGACTATTATTCTGTCCTTTATTTAGGAATTTTACACGAACATACATTCGCAAAGGGGCATTTTAGATGTTTATAGAAGATAAAGTAGAAAGCATTTTGAAAACATTAAAAAAATTCAATATCAAACTAAATATTGAAGAAATATCAGATGTTTTAAACATCTTTGTAGTATATAACGAATACCTATCTTGCTACATGCAGCGTAAAGGTCATGACGTTATATATATCAAACAAAGTGACGAACAAACTATGTGGCGATCGTTTACACACGAGTTAGGACATTATTTTTTACACTCAACAAACCAACACATTATGCCTGACATGTTTAACGAAAAACAAGAGTATGAAGCAAATAAATTCTCTCTATTATTTCGTATGCCAAAAGACGTAATAATAGAAAATGAACTGTATGACGAACGTTCATTAACTTCTTTCTTTAACGAAGACTACGAAAGTGCTCGCAATCGCCTCAAACTACTCTTTAATCAGATGACAGGTGATGTGGTTTGGTAGCATACAAAGATCCAAAAACAAACAAATGGTATTTTCAAGTTGCAGTTAAAAACGAAAACGGAAAATGGGTAACTAAAAAAAGAAGAGGTTTTGATAAAAAGAAAGAAGCATTACAAGCTGAACAAGAGTTTTTAAAAAGAATAAAAGAAGAAAAGCTCAGTCACAAGACATCATTTAAAAAAATCGCAGAAGACTATATGAATTATTCTGTTGGAAGAAAAAAGGAAAGTAGTATTAAAATTCAAAACATTGTTATTAATACGATATTGATACCTCACTTTGAAGAAAAGGTAATATCAGAAATAAAACCTAAAGACATTGCAGATTTGTATAACAAGTTTTTAGATGAATATTCAAAATCGTATTTAAAATTAATAAAGGCAATACTATCATCTATGTTTAATTATGCTATGAGCTTTTACGATTTACCCAAAAATGTTGTTAAATTAGTTAAGATTCCAGAAAAGAATAGCGGTGCTCACGAAGATGAAAAAGTTAAATATTGGACTGTTGATGAATTTAACACCTTTATAAAAGAGGTGGACAATCCAGTTTATAAAACACTGTTTATCTTATTATTTTGGAGTGGCATGCGTAAAGGTGAAGCGTTAGCGTTAAAGACAAGCGACATCAACATGCACGATAATACAATATCAATTAATAAAAATTGGAATGGTGAAAAGGTCACAACCACTAAAAACAAAAATTCTGTTCGTGTTATTAGTGTTCCAGATATTGTTATAGAGCATGTAATAGAATTGATCGAGCATCAAACAAATAAATACAAAGAATACTCAGATGATTTTTTATTCACATACAAAAACAAAAACGTACCTCTTCAAACAAACACACCTAATCACATAATGAATAAATATCTCGCTAATTTAAAATTACCAAAAATACGAGTGCATGACTTGAGACATTCTAATGCTTCGCTATTAATTAATAACGGTTTACCATTATATAGCGTTTCTAAACATCTTGGACACAATAATATACAAACAACTGCTAACGTGTATGGGCATTTATATCCAAGTAGTGAAAAAGAAATAGCAAACACACTTAACAAACTTACAAACCGTAAATAATAATTTTGTCCCAATTTTATCCCAAAATAAAAATAGCAAGGATCAGCATAATTTTATATACGCTGTATCCCTTGCTATTACTAGCTTTAAAGACTTGTATTTAACTTCGTCGTTTTTAACTATTATCCATTTTGTTTAATGTATTAATTGCGTCGTTATATTATTTTGAAAAACAGCACTTTGTATCTTACAATGAGTTTTTCAAAAATTCAAAATCTATATCTTTATTAACACAATAAACTAGTAGCCTACCATTATGAGCCCCTATTATGCTTTTTTCATATTTACTTAAATGGTGAGCTGTTAAATCGTCCTCACTCGGCAAAGGAATTCTAGGATGATTGTGTACAGATACCATTTGATACGGTGTACTTTCCACTATTCTCTCTATGTTTGTTGTTTAATGAACTTTAGACAAATAGTTTTTATTCTCAATACTCTTAAATGATTGCTTTCCTGTATTTGCATCATGTGCCGTCACACATCGTTTCTAAATCGTGCTTGCTTTCATTAGACTGTGTTTGAGGCTGTATGAAACTGATGCATGCTCTTTTCTTTTCGATTTACACTTTGGAGTCGTTCATTCTTCTTACATCTCGTATGAATACACAGTAAGACGTCTTTTTATTGATTTCAGCATCAAAAAGCAGCACACAATTGGAAAGATCCGCCAACTCTGTACTGCTTCGCTATTTATACTTCTATTTGAAATGTGACTGTATCAATGATTTCATGATTGCGATTCCGGAAGTTCACTCGACTGTTCGCAGCATCTAACACGATTTCAGCATAAGTTTCTTCCATATCGCTTCGTGATTGCGAAATGCTTCCTGGATTGATCACATGAACATCATGAATCTGTTTATATTTTGCTACATGTGTATGGCCGTAAAGTGCAATGACTGCATCATGAGCGATTGCAGCTTGAGCAAGTTGTTGACGACCACTATTAACGTTATAAAGATGCCCGTGCGTCAAAAATATGCGCACATGACCAACAGTTACCACTTGTTGTTCTGGGAATTCAGGATAAAAGTCTACGTTTCCTTTGACACGCTGAAACAAACTCAACTCTGTATCATCATATTTAAATTCTGAATCACCTAAATGAAAAAATGCTTCTGCGTCTTTATGCTGTTGATACACATCATATAAAATGCCCGTTTCTCCATGATTGTCACTCAGTACGATAATTTTTTTCATTTCGCTTCACCTTCAATGTACGCTTTTAATAGGTCAATGGCTTTACGACGGTGACTGATTTCCGATTTTTCTTCAGCAGTAAGTTGGGCCATCGTTTTTTGACGTTCAGGAATTAAGAAAATAGGATCATATCCAAAGCCATTTTCGCCGATTTGACTTAAAGTGATTTCACCTTCAACTGTACCTTTAAACGTCTTTGTTTCTCCATTTGCTGTTGTCATACTAATCACACAAACAAATCGTGCAGCGCGGTTTTCTTCATTTTCTAACCCTTTAAGTACTTTTTCAATATTCGCTTCATCACTTTTTTGTAATCCTGCATAACGCGCGGAATAGACACCCGGTTCACCGTTCAATGCCGCTACCTCTAAACCACTATCATCAGCAATCACAGTCGCATTCAGTAATTTGGCTGCTGCTTCAGATTTTAACCGCGCATTCTCTTCAAATGTCGTGCCTGTTTCTTCAACATCGAAGTCTTCTATCATCTCGTTAATGCCAATCACATTATCTTCTGCAAAAATCACTTTAAAATCATTAATTTTCCCTTGGTTCGATGATGCAATGACGATATCTGCCATAGTTTTCTCTCCTATCCTAACTGAATTCTTTCAACTTCAGCATCAATTTTAAGCCACTCTTGAATAATATAAGTCATGTGTCGAACTTCACCATTCGCAAAAAAGCGATGTTTCGGTTGCGGCGTGTAATGCGCATGTTCATGACTAAATGTAAGTAACGCGCTCACTTCTCTCGCTGTTTCTAGCCCTGAAGAAATGACTGTTTTCGTTTTTCCAAAGTAATCAAATATCGGTTGGTACAGCAACGGATAGTGTGTACACCCTAAAATGACCGTATCTGCTTCTGTTTGACGCCAACTTTTTAATGTTTGATGAATCACGATATTCGTAATCGTAGGATCTTTATACTTCATCTCTTCTACTAACGGGACAAATCCTGGACATGCGACGCCATAAACATCTACATGAGGGTTGATTTTTTTAATATGTGTACGATACGCTTCTGATTTGATTGTACCCTCTGTTCCAAGTACAAGTACATTTTGATTTTTAGTCGTCATAATGGCAGTTCTCGCACCGGGTTCAATAACACCAATCACTGGTATTTTCAACTGTTTTTGTAATGGTTCTAATGCGACAGCGGTTGCCGTATTACACGCAATCACAAGCATTTTGATATCATATTGTACTAAGTAATTGGCCATTTCAATGGTAAATTTTTTAACTTCTTCTTGATTTCGAGGACCGTATGGGCAACGACCGACATCCCCTAAATAATAAATGGTTTCATTGGGGAGCTGTCTCATAATTTCTTTCGCTACCGTTAGCCCCCCTACACCTGAATCCATAACTCCAATTGGTCTTTCCATCTCTTTCATCCTATTCGTGTTCATTATTGCTTTTTATTTTATCACATCTAATATGAAGTTGAACAATCTGGTATTTCGTAAATCTACACTGAAACACACAACTTCAAATATTTTATCATATTGAATGTATAATGAATCAAATTTACATACTGTTTTTGTTGTTCAATCTGATTATCATCATTCATCGATATACGTCCATAAAAATAACGCATGCTCTCTACAGAACATGCGCCATTGTTATATCATTATTCTACTTCATGGTCAGAACCAAAGAATGATTTGAACATATGGAATGATGTTTCACGGTTCATTGCCGCAATAGAAGTTGTCA
Source organism: Staphylococcus intermedius NCTC 11048 (assembly GCF_002902385.1). Classification (GTDB taxonomy): domain Bacteria; phylum Bacillota; class Bacilli; order Staphylococcales; family Staphylococcaceae; genus Staphylococcus; species Staphylococcus intermedius. The sequence continues at coordinate 106,262 of NZ_PPQH01000029.1, forward strand.
ATGGAATCCCTTTTGGACACGCTTGTACACAGTTTTGTGAGTTACCACAAGCTTGTAAACCACCTTGCTCCATTAACGCATCTAAACGTTCATCTTTTGTCATTGCACCAGTCGGATGTAAGTTAAACAAACGGACTTGTGAAATGGCTTGAGCCCCAACGAAACTGTTTGTTTTTGTTACGTTTGGACATACTTCTAAACATACCCCACATGTCATACATTTTGATAATTCATATGCGGTTTGACGTTTTTTCTCTGGCATACGTGGACCAGGACCTAAATCATACGTACCATCAATCGGCACCCATGCTTTCATACGTTTCAAGTTGTCAAACATACGTGTACGATCCACTTGTAAGTCACGAATCACTGGGAATGTCGTCATCGGTTCAAGGCGAATCGGTTGTTCAAGTTGATCAATAATCGCTGAACAAGATTGACGTGCTTTACCGTTAATCACCATTGAACATGCACCGCAGACCTCTTCCAAACAGTTCATATCCCATGTCACAGGTGTTGTTTTTTCACCTTTTGTATTAATTGGGTTACGACGAATTTCCATGAGCACCGCGATGACATTCATATTTTCACGATAAGGAATTTCAAAAGCTTCTTCGTATGGTGTTGAGTTTTGATCCTTTTGTCGTTTAATAATTAACTTGATTGTTCTATTTGAATTGCTACTTTGAGCTTGTTGTGGTGTGTGTTGTTTCTCTTGTGTTTCTGCCATTATTTTTTACCCCCTTTTGACTTACTTGTGTAGTCACGTTTACGAGGTGGGATTAAGCTGACATCAACAGGTTTGTAAGTAAATTCTGGTGGTGCATCTGGACCTTTATATTCAGCTAAAGTGTGTTTTAACCACTCATCGTCATTTCTTTCTGGGAATTCTGGCTTATAGTGCGCACCACGAGATTCATTACGATTATAAGCACCGATTGTAATTACGCGCGCTAACACAAGCATGTTCCACAATTGACGTGTGAAGAATACGGCTTGGTTACTCCATTGTGATGTATCTTCCATGTCAATATCTTGGTAACGTTTCATCAATTCAACAATTTTCTTGTCAGTTTCTAACAATTTATCGTTATGACGTACAACAGTAACGTTTGCTGTCATGATTTCACCAAGTTCACGATGCAATTTATATGCATTTTCAGAACCTTTCATGTTTAGCAACTTGTCGAAACGTGCTTGTTCTTCATCCACACGTTTTTGATACATGCTGTCATCCATGTCCACATATGATTTTTCAATGTTTTCCACATATTTCACAGCGTTTGGACCTGCGACCGTACCGCCGTAAATTGCTGATAATAATGAGTTCGCACCTAAACGGTTACCCCCATGTTGTGAGAAATCACATTCCCCTGCCGCAAATAAACCATCAATGTTCGTCATTTGATCGTAATCGACATAGAGACCACCCATTGAGTAGTGTACTGCTGGGAAGATTTTCATTGGTACTTTACGTGGGTCATCACCTGTGAATTTTTCATAAATTTCGATGATACCACCTAATTTAACGTCTAACTCATGTGGATCTTTGTGCGATAAGTCAAGGTAGACCATGTTTTCACCGTTAATACCGAGTTTCTGATTCACACAAACATCGAAAATTTCACGTGTCGCAATATCCCGAGGTACTAAGTTACCATAATCAGGATACTTCTCTTCTAAGAAATACCAAGGTTTACCGTCTTTATACGTCCAAATACGGCCACCTTCACCACGTGCTGATTCACTCATGAGACGTAATTTATCGTCACCTGGAATCGCTGTAGGGTGAATTTGGATAAACTCACCGTTACCGTATTTTCCCCCTTGTTGATATACGATAGATGCAGCTGATCCAGTGTTAATCATAGAGTTCGTCGTTTTACCGAAGATGATACCTGGACCACCCGTTGCCATGATGACCGCATCAGAACCGAAAGATTGAATTTCTGAAGTTGTGATGTTTTGAGCGACGATACCACGTGCGGCATTGTCATCATCTTTAACGATACCTAAAAATTCCCATCCTTCATATTTCGTTACAAGTCCGTCTACTTCATAGCTACGTACTTGTTCATCTAATGCGTATAATAATTGTTGACCTGTTGTCGCACCTGCGAATGCAGTTCTGTGATGTAACGTCCCACCGAAACGACGGAAATCTAAAAGTCCTTCAGCTGTACGGTTAAACATCACACCCATACGGTCTAACAAATGAATAATCTGTGGTGCTGCTTCAGTCATTGCTTTAACAGGCGGTTGATCCGCTAAGAAGTCTCCACCGTATACTGTGTCATCGAAATGAACCCACGGAGAGTCACCTTCACCTTTTGTATTTACCGCTCCGTTAATACCGCCCTGTGCACATACTGAGTGAGAGCGTTTTACTGGAACAATCGAGAACAAATCTACATGTGCCCCTTGTTCCGCTGCTTTAATTGTTGACATTAAACCGGCAAGACCGCCTCCGACAACAATAATTTTCTTCTCTGCCATAGAATTGTCACTCCCCTGAAATGATTAAACGTTTATACGAAGGCTAAAATTGCACTTACACCGATATATGAAACCACAATGAAGATGACTAGTGATACCCAAGTAAACACTTTTTGTGATTTTGGTGATTGCAAAATGCCCCAAGTTACTAAAAATGACCATAAACCATTTGAGAAATGGAATACCACCGCAATGATACATACGATGTAGAACACTAACCAAAAAGGATTCGATACGATGTCATGTACCATATCAAAATTCACTTCTTGGCCAAAAAACTTTTGAATACGTGTTTGCCACATGTGAATCATTACGAAAATAAACGTTAAAATGCCCGAAATACGTTGAAATAAGAACATCCAGTTTCGCATATACGAATGATGTCCGATGTTGTGACTAGCTGTGAAAGCGATATGTACGCCGTAGACTGCATGATATAAAATTGGAATATAAATCATGATAATCTCTAAAGCATATAAAAATGGTAGCGACTCCATCATGTTAGCCGCCTTATTAAATGCTTCCACCCCTTGTGTTGCTTGATGGTTAACCAATAAGTGAACGAGTAAAAAGCCACCTAATGGAATGACACCAAGTAACGAATGTAAACGTCTAAGGTAGAATTGGTTCTTTGAATGTGCCAAAGGAAGTCCCCCCTGCGATACTATTAATATTTTTTGATTCCCTTTTGTAATTCGTTGCTGAGAAAACGTTTGCATATCAAGTTAAAAAAAGAAATCAACTTTCTATTATTGTAACATTAAATGTGACAAATTTGGGTATGAGAATGATTCTCACACCAAATTTATCTAGCCTTCCTCTTGCAATGTTTTAAAAAGGACCTCCGCCGTTTTTTTCGGCAACCCCGCTTCTTGTAATGTCTCTACAGAAGCTTCACGCATTTTTTTAATCGAGCCAAACGTACGCAATAATTTGGTCTTCCGTTTAGGTCCGATCCCTTCGACTTGATCTAATATCGAACGTAATCCTGTCTTTTGACGTGTTTGGCGATGGAATGTAATTGCAAATCGATGCACTTCATCTTGAATGCGTTGTAATAAATAGAATGCTTGACTGTTTTTCTTTAATGGCACAACTTGTGCAGTGTCTCCATATAACAGCTCTGAAGTTTGGTGTTTATCATTTTTGGCAAGACCTGCAATCGGAATATCTAATCCGAGCTCATTTTCAAGCACATCTGCCACGCTCGACATATGACCTTTCCCGCCGTCAACAATAATTAAGTCTGGTAATGGCAAGCCTTCATTCAGCACACGTGTGTATCGACGACGTACTGCTTCTTGCATCGATTTATAATCATCGGGTCCTTCCACTGATTTAATTTTGTATTTCCGGTACCCTTTTTTATCCGGCTTCCCGTCGACAAAACTGACCATTGCTGAGACAGGGTCCACGCCTTGAATATTTGAGTTATCAAACGCTTCAATACGTATCGGTGTTTGAATCCCCATCGCATCGCCAAGTTGTTCTATCGCTTTCACCGTACGAGATTCATCACGTGCGATCAATTCAAATTTATTCTCTAATGAAATACGCGCATTTTTATTTGCCATATCGACTAATTGTTTTTTCTGCCCACGTTGCGGTGTAACGATATTCGTATCCACTACAGATTGCACCATTTCCACATCAAGTTGTTTTGGAATATGTACTTCTTTAGGTAAAAAATGTTGATTCAGTTGATAAAATTGACCGATAAATGTATAGAACTCTTCTTCAGGCGTTTGTTGCAATGGAAACATCGTTGCTTCACGTTCAATCAAATTCCCTTGTCGAATAAAGAACACCTGGATACACATCCAACCTTTATCGACATAATAGCCAAAGACGTCACGCACTGTTTGATCAACCGACATAATTTTTTGCTTTTTCGTCAAATTATTCACATGCTGTATCAAATCACGATATTCTTTTGCTTGCTCGAACTCTAGATTTTCACTTGCCTTCATCATTTTATCTTCTAAGTTTTTTAAGATAGTTTTATCTTCACCATTTAAAAACTCAGTAATTTCTTTCGTCATACGCTCATATTCGTTTTGCTGAACAGGATATACACACGGTCCTAAACATTGCCCAATATGATAGTACAAGCATAAACGATCGGGCATTTTATCACATTTACGAAATGGATAAATACGATCTAACAACTTTTTCGTTTCATGTGCGGAATACGCATTTGGGTACGGACCAAAATATTTCCCGCTTCCTTTGCGTACTGTTCGCGTCACAATCAATTTGGGATGTCGTTCTTTCGTGATTTTGATAAAAGGATAACTCTTATCATCTTTCAGCAAAATATTATAACGTGGTTGATATTTTTTAATTAAATTGAGCTCAAGCAACAATGATTCCGTTTCACTAGACGTCACGATATATTCAAAATCAACAATTTCTCGAACTAAACGCGTCGTTTTTGTATCATGTGCCCCTGTAAAGTATGACCGCACACGATTTCTTAGCTTTTTCGCTTTACCGACATATATCACTTGATTTTGTCGATCTTTCATTAAATAACAACCCGGTTCCATCGGTAATACGCCTAACTTTTGTTTAATTCGTTTTTGCGTTTCCTCCATGTATCATTCACCTTCTTTACATCTCCCACCTAAAACAACTTCATCCTCATGTCATACCATTGTGAATGAATACAACGAAAAGGAGTGAAACGAACGTCATCTCAATAGTTCAATGACTGTTTCACTCCCGCAACGGTGATTCACTTCATAATATACAAGCACGCGGACTCACTCATCACCGACTGCGCTTTCCGTTCAATCAAATGACTGTCATTTGATGTTCTAACTGTTCAACACATTTATTATAATCGAAGTGAATTTGTGATTATAAATGTTTATCTAATACTTGTGCTAAGTTTTCTTTTGGTTGGAATCCAACAACTTTATCTACAGGTTGACCATCTTTAAATACGATTAATGTTGGAATACTCATTACTTCGAATTTTGCTGCTGTTGCTTGGTTTTGGTCAACGTCTAATTTTAAAATGTCAGCTTTACCTTCGTAATCACTTGCTAAATCTTCTAGTACAGGTGCAATCATTTTACAAGGGCCACACCAAGTTGCCCAAAAATCTACTAACTTAACACCTGATTGAATTTGTTCGTCAAAATTTGAATCTTGCACTTCAATGATTGCCATAGGAAGTTTCCTCCTTAAATATCGTGTGATGTTAAAATTATAACAAATTGTATGCTTGATTTCATTATCGTTGCTCATTTATTTCAATGTGGCAACTGTCACACCAAATCCACCTTCACTTGGCATACCACCTCTGAACGTAGCGACACTTTTATGACGTTTCAAATGTTGTTGTACGCCTTTTTGTAATGCCCCCGTTCCTTTACCATGAATGATATATACATCTTCATAATTACTGAGTACGGCTTGGTCAAGATACTGATCCAGTGCAATCATCGCTTCATCATAACGATAACCTCTTAAGTCTAATTCCATTTTTACTGTAGAACGATTCGTACGTGTGACGACTTTTTTCGGTTGTGTTTTTGCTTTTTCTTTTTTCTCAAGGTCACTTAATGGTAATTTCATTTTAATAATGCCCATTTGAACGACTGCTTCGTCATCACTCAATACTTCAAGGACTTCCCCTTTTTGACCATAAGAAAGTACTTTAACTTCGTCACCCGCTTTGATTTCGTCCCATTTTTGTTTTTGTACGTTTTGCTTAATGGATTTCGCTTCATATTGATCTTCTAGGCGTTTACGTTGATCGATGAGCTCGTGTTCTTTGACTTCGGCCCCTTTTTGATCACGCATGTCACGTAATGATTTCAAAATATCATCCGCTTCTTCCATCGCCGCTTTGACACGCTGATTTGCTTTATCTTTCGCTTCCTCTATTAAACGGGCTTCCATATTTTGATATTGCTCGTACGCACGAGATAAATCTTGATGAATTTGAGACGCTTCACGGACGAGACGATCAAGCTCAATACGTTGGTCATCCACACGTTTTGCATTTTTTTCAAGTGACGCAATCATTTCATTAATTTCTTGTTCATCTTGACCAATCATGGATTTCGCATGGTTAATGATTTTCAAGCCAAGACCTAAACGTTTCGAAATATCAAATGCATTCGAACGCCCTGGCACACCCATTAACAGTTTGTATGTCGGACTTAAAGTATCTACATCAAATTCCACACTTGCATTCATCACACCTTCACGATTGTAACTGTACGCTTTCAATTCTGGATAGTGTGTCGTTGCCATGACAAGTGCGCCCATTTGATGCACATGGTCTAAAATACTCATCGCGAGCGCCGCACCTTCACTTGGGTCTGTCCCTGCACCAAGCTCATCAAATAAAATTAAACTCTTATCATTCGCCTCTTCTAAAATATTCACAATCGTTTTCATATGTGAAGAAAACGTAGACAATGACTGCTCAATCGACTGCTCATCACCAATGTCACAAAAGACGTTGTCAAACACACTCAACTGACTGCCATCTAGCGTCGGAATTAACAGCCCTGATTGCGCCATAAGAATAATTAAGCCTAACGTTTTTAATGTGACTGTTTTACCCCCAGTATTCGGACCGGTAATAATGACAGTTTGAATAGACGACTCAAATTCAATCGTATTCGCTACAACTGTTTCTCGGTCAAGTAACGGATGAAATGCTTTCGGTAAATATACTTGGCGTTCTTTTGAAAATGTCGGCTTTGTCCCTTTAATTTTAGCAGCATAGCGGGCTTTACCAATTAAAAAGTCTAAATGCCCCATTATCTGTTCGGAAATTAAACACGCTTCAGCTTCTTCAGCCACTTCAGCGGTTAACTCAGCTAGAATGCGTTGGACTTCAGTTGCTTCCTCACTGCGTAGACGACTGATTTGATTGTTCAATTCAACAACAGCAGAAGGTTCAATGTAAAGTGTTTGCCCTGATGCAGATTGATCATGCACAATCCCATTAAAATCTTGTCGATACTCTGCACGCACAGGAATCACGTTACGCTCATTTCTTACCGTCACAATCGCATCAGATAACTTTTTCTGATTGCTTGTAGATTTCACGATACGATCTAATTGTGCACGGACACGTTGATTCGTTTTAGCAATACGACTTCGAATCGATTGTAACTCCATACTTGCAGAATCGTATAAATCCTGAGTGTCACATTTTTGATGAATCGATTGATACAAATGCGTCAATACAGGAAGTTGTTGCATGTGATTATCTAAAATTTCATAATGAACGGCTTCTTCATCTTCTACAAGTTGATTATAAAAAGTTTTAAACTGATTTTGAACTTGAATCAACGCTTTAATCGCATTCAGTTCTTGTACGTTCAATGTCCCACCAATTTGTGAACGTTTAATATACGGTTGCACACGAGACAAGCCGCTCATACTTGGCAAACGATATTGATTGTAAATGTGTGAAATTTCATCCACTTCATTCATTTGATGAACGACCGTCTCATAATCTGACGATGGCGTTAATTGTTTTACTTTTTCAATCGCTAAATCACTGATGACTTCTAGCGCAATCAATGACTTGACTTTATTAAATTCCAATATTTCTAACGTTTTTTGTTTCATCCAATCCCTCAATTTCTATTCAACAGTTTTGGGTTGTGTAATAAATTTCTTAAATGCTTCACGAGACATCGTATTGATCACATCTTCTTTTTTGACGAAGCCTTTTTGTGCTGTCGCAACGCCATAATTCATAAAATTTAAATGATCGACATGATGCGCATCCGTATTAATCGTTACTTTCAAACCTGGATTTTGTCGTAACACGTCTGCACTTAAATCTAAACGTTTCGGGTTCGCATTAATTTCGAGCACTGTCCCCGTTTCACGACATAACTCAATCAATTGTGCCATATTCGGCGCGTAACCGTCACGACGCCCAATAATGCGACCTGTTGGATGTGCAATGTGGCGAACGTATGGGTTTCGACATGCTGCTTCTAATCGCTTCATGATTTCTTCTTCTGATTGATTAAAACTTTGATGAATTGCCGCAATGACATAATCCAGTTGTGCCAGTACTTCATCTTCGTAATCTAATCGACCATCAGGCAAAATATCCATTTCTGTTCCTGAATAAATATCAATTTCCGAGTATTCTTCATTCAACTTTTTAATTTCTTCGTTTTGTTTCAATAAGCGCTCAACTGATAAGCCATTCGCCACACGTAAGCTTTGTGAGTGATCTGTAATACACATAAACTTGTAGCCCTTTTCAATATTCGCTTCGACCATTTCTCTTAATGAAAATGCACCATCACTCGCAGTCGTATGCATATGAAGATCACCATTAATGTCATCGAGTGTCACAATTTCTGATAAGTCTTTGTCAAATTCTGACCCGTCTTCACGCATACTTGGTTCAATCCACTTGGCACCAAAATGTTCATAAATCGCTGCTTCACTATCGAGTTGCAACAACGTACCATCTGGTTGTTCGATACCGTATTCACTTACTTTTTCGTTCGTTTGTTTCGCAATTTGTCGAATTCGAATATTATGATCTTTAGAACCCGTGAAATGTTGCAATGTATGGTAAAACGCAGCAGGTTCAATTAAACGAAAATCGACGCCAATCGTTTCGTCATCAAAGCTCAGTTCCAGTGAGACTTTTGTTGTCCCTACTGCAACTTCTTCCACTTTTTCAGGTATCGCTAACAGTCGCTGTTGAACTTCAAGCGGCTCATTGGTACTAATAATGTAATCTAAATCTTTACTCATTTCTTTCTTACGACGAAAACTTCCCGCTACTTCAAAACGCTCAATCGCTTCAATCGATTGGAGGTGCTTCGTAATGAGTGCATTTAATCCTTTCATCGTATCAATAGGGTAAGCATCTTTTTTAGCGCCTAATTCACGAACAGCTTCTAAATATTTTTCTTCTGTTTTCTTACCAAAGCCATCTAATGCGCTAATTTCATGGTTTTCACATGCTTTTTGAAATGATTCTTTATCCGTAATATTCAGTTCTTGATAAAGACGTGCAATACGTTTACTGCCGAGCCCTTTAATTTTCAATAACGGAATTAAACCACTTGGCACTTCTTCCTTTAATGCATTCAGTGTTGGTGATTCTCCCGTTTCTAAAAAAGTATTGATGACTTCCCCTACACCTTTGCCAATATTTTTCAGTGCTGTCACATCTTCAATTTGATCGATCGTACGTTCATCTGCTTCTAAACTTTGTACAGCTTTACGATATGCAGAGACTTTGAACGTATTTTCTCCCTTTAACTCCATATAAGTCGCGATTTCTTCTAATAAACGAATTACATCTTTCTTAGTCATCTCATCACCTCATTAAAAAAGAGGGTGAAACCATGTGACAACACATATCAGTCTCAGCCTCGTTCGTCTGTTTTATTTCAAATTCAATGTAAATTCTGATAAAAAGGGTATGTCGGTAATCCACCATTGGGCCACATGTGATTGTGCAAGTGCATATTGTATCATCTCATTTGGATACAATGCAGTGACATAACAAGCAAAATGTATAAAAATAATGCCCGAACAACAAGCGAAACATGCGCCTACTATTCTACTGGACCATCCAAGACGTTGCAATGCAAACACACCATTAAAACTGCCAATCGCAAAATACAACATCGTTTTTACAATCAATACAAGCAAAAGGAATACGATGACATCATTGAATCGCATTTCAGGATGCTCGATATTCATCGCAAATTGCGTATCAAAAGCAACCGTTCTTGGATAAGGAATAAACAACCTAAAATAGTGACTGAGTGGTTGATAAAATTGAGCTGCAACCCATAATGAAAAATATGTACTCCCAAAATGTAACGCACTGACTTTCCATCCTCTATGAAAGCCTGTCATTGCAAAAAGTAGCAAGACGATTATAATCAATAGTAGATACACATTAGTGACCTCTATGTTTTAAACGTTGAATTTCTTCTCTTAACAGTGCATTTTCTTCCTCTAGTAACACGAGTTCATGCATTACATTAACCGCAGTCAGTACAGCTTTTCGCACAGAATCGAGTCCTGCGTTTCGACGTCCCAACTCTCGAATTTTACCATCTACTAAGTCAGCGACATAACGAATACGTTCAGGATCATCTTCCCCTAAAATCGTATAGTTTTGATCATTAATCGTTACATTGATTCGGTTTTTAAACTCACCCATCTTCACTCACCTAGCCTTATTATCTTTTTGATTGATCATGGTACATTATACACGAGTTGATCTTATTTGTGTATCATCATTGTTCCAGTCTTATTGAATCTATGTTACCATTTGAAAGTAAAAAAAGAAGTGGAGTGATCACATGTCAAATATTGTTAAAAAGCTCAATCCAAGTGAAATCGAGCAACTCTTGCAACGACTTCAACTCGACACAGAAAATCTTCCTACTGGCATGCGTGCACGAGCGAAATATGAAGGGGTCACTATCAGTATTTATCATTCACAAAAAGTGATGTTTCAAGGCAAAAATGCAGAAGCTGTATGTTTTAAATTATTGGGCGAATCCATCGTAGCATCAGAAACGACAAAAGAAGCTAAAAAGAAAAAAGCAACTTCAACAAATACCATCGCATATAATACCCATAGTTGTATCGGAAGTGATGAAGCAGGAAGTGGCGATTATTTCGGACCTTTAACGGTTTGTGCGTCTTACGTTTCTGCACAACATATTCCTGTTTTGAAAGAATTAGGTGTCGATGATTCCAAACGTTTAACTGATAAAAAAATTGTTGAATTAGCGGAACAACTCGTCACATTTTTACCGCATTCTTTACTCGTTTTAGACAATCCGAAATACAATGAACGGAAACAACTCGGATGGTCGCAGGTAAAAATGAAAGCTGTTTTACATAATGTATGTATTAAAAATGTTTTAAAGAAAGTGGATGTAAATGCGGTCGATTATATTGTGATTGATCAGTTTGCGAAACGCGAGGTTTACGAACACTATGTTTTAGGTGAAGTGCCGGAGCGTCAGAAAACGAAATATGAGACGAAGGGTGAATCGAAGTCATTGGCGATTGCGGCGGCGAGTATTATTTCACGGTATGCTTTTGTGAAACATATGGATCAGTTGTCGAAACGGTATCGGATGGAGATTTTGAAAGGTGCGAGTCATAAGGTAGATGTGACGGCGGCAAAAGTGATTGAGAAGTATGGGGTTGAGGTGCTTGATGGGATAAGTAAAAGTCATTTTAGTAACCGAAATAAAGCGTTGGCACTGGTGAATTCAAAGCGTTGATTGGGGTTATGAACACTTGTTGACAGTAGGCGTTGCAACCTTAGATTGCTTGAATCGCGCTGCGCTTTCCTAGGGGCTGGCCCTTCAACTAAATTCGGCTTGATTGAAATAGGCATTTGTTTGAAGCCAAATTGGATTTTCCGGGCCAGCTGATCCCTCAGGAGTCTTGCGCGATTCTTGCAATCTTTGCTGCTTTTCTGTTTTTTCAACATGTGAATGACTTTAATCCTTACCTCTTTGACTCAGTGCGCATCTGCTTTTCTTTCGATTACTATTTTCTTAATCAACGTCTTTTGTCATTGAATCTCAACTTCTTAATATTGATGATTCATGTGTTTTTTCTGTTTTTCAACATGTGAATGACTTTAATCCTTTCCCCCTTTGATTTACTAAGCATCTAGTTATCTTTAGCCTTCTTTGATCTATTGCTTCTCTCTTACGTTTTGATAGACGATTTTTCAATTTTATTCATTTTTGCTTTTTGCGAATCAAAATTTATACTTTATTTGCTCATTTGGACTTTTACATTTTACTTCAAAGTGTGTTTCCATGTATAATAAATCGAAACAATTACGATTTGAGGGATTGACTTGAATTTTACGCATGGTTTAACTGAAGCAGAGAATGACTTAAGACTTGAGATGATTCACTATATTTGCCGCAACCCAGAAACACCTTTTAAAGTAAAGCCTAAATATCAAACACTCATCGACAAAAATGTTGTTGTTGCTGAAAATGGTGAATTGATTTCTATTTATCCGATTTCACTTAAAGCAACGAATAAAAAAGTATACACAAATCAAAAAACGTCGCCAGTATTTGCAATGTGTGCGATTGATGCGATAGGTGTGCATTATACGATTCATTCGAATATCACGATTGAGAGTGAAGACGAATTGACGCACACACCCATCCACCTTGAAATGAAAGACGGACATATCATCAATCGAAATGAACACGACGTTTTTGTTTTATATAAAGATGTGCTGAAAAAAGAAAATTGCAATGTTGACTGTTGTCCTTATATTCACTTTTTTACAAGCGAGCAAAATGCCCTAGAATATCTTAAACAAGTTCAATATACGGGACCTTATCAAATATTAAATTTAGATGAAGCGAATGAAACCGCTAAAGCATTATTTCGATATCAGCCAGTGGAATGTGGTCACTGTTGTCAATCATGAGGCTATCATTTAAAGTGCATCTTCATATAACGAACCAGCTCAAAAAAACACCAAGCAACTTCACGCGTTACTTGGTGTTTCATATTTTTACTTATTAGCCACGCAATGTCGCACCTTGAGCTTCTAACGCTGCAAGAATCGTTTCATGAACTTTTGTGACTTGCTCTTCTGTTAATGTATTATTCTCATCTAAGTAAGCTAAACGAATCGCAACAGATTTTTTACCCGCTTCCATATGTTCGCCTTCATACACATCAAATACATGTGCATCTTTCAAAATAGAACCACCATTTTGATGAATCGTTTGAATAAGGCTTGCGGCACGCACTTCTGAATCTACTACGAGTGCAATGTCACGTGTTACACCAGGGAATTTCGGAATCGGTTGATAATTGATATAGCCGACTGATTGTTGCATGATTTTTTCGTAATTCAGTTCAAAAACATACGTACGACCTAAATCATATGTTTTCGCGACTGTTGGATGTAACTCACCGATAAAACCAATTGCTTCTCCATTTAAAGTCACTGCAGCTGTACGACCTGGATGAAGTCCATCGATTTGCGTTGTTTCATATTCGAAACGTAATGCGAGCTGATCAGCAATACGTTCAACCATACCTTTCACAAGATAAAAATCAACAACTTCTTTTTTACCTTGCCATGGATTCGATACGTATTCTCCCGTCATAATCCCACTTAAATATTCCACTTGTTCAGGTAACGTTTCGCCTTCTTGACCGAAAAAGACATTTCCTATTTCATATAGTGCAATATCTTGATTTTTACGTGCAACGTTATATTGTGTTGCATCAATCAAATGTGGAATTAAACTTTGGCGTAATGTTGAATGGGCTTCACTCATAGGCATCAACAACTCCACCGTGTCATGTGTTGCTGTTGTAAAGGCTGTTGCACGTTCACGATCTACTAATGAGTACGTGATTGCTTGTGATAAACCTGCCCCTTCTAATGTACGTTTCACGACACGTGTTTTACGTTGGCGGTCAGTAAGCGCACCACTTGTCACATCTTCAAATACAGGTAATGTAGATGGAATATTGTCATAACCGTAAATACGTGCGATTTCTTCAATTAAATCCGCTTCAATTGTAATATCGCGACGACGTGATGGGACTTTCACATGAATGTCGTTGTTCGTGATTTCTGTGTTAAAGCCGAGTTGTTCAAATACACGTACGATATCTTCTTCTGTTAAATCGAAACCGACCGTACGATTCACTTTATCCGCTGTAATGGTAATGTCCGTCACCAATTCACCTAAATCACCATCTGTCACACGGCCGTCTAACACTTGACCTTGTGCTAATGTTTCGAGTAAATAACATGCACGGTCTACAGCTTCATCTAAAAATTCTGTCGCGATACCTTTTTCGAAACGACTTGACGATTCACTGCGCAAGTTCAAACGTCTTGATGTGTGGCGAATTGCGACAGGGTTGAAAATCGCACCTTCCACAACGACATTTTTCGTTTCTGGTGTCACTTCAGAGAAATCGCCACCCATGACGCCACCAAGTGCAATTGGCTGTTGACCATTCGTAATGACGATATCACTTGATAATAGTTCACGTTCTTGATCATCTAAAGTTGTCATTTTTTCGTTTTCATGTGCGAGTCGAACGACAATATCATTAGAACCGATATGATCTTTGTCAAACATGTGTAACGGTTGGCCGTATTCTAACATCACATAGTTTGAAATATCGACTACGTTATTGATTGGGCGAATGCCTGCTTTCATTAAACGCGCTTGCATCCATTCCGGTGATGGTGCAATTTGGACATTTTCAACGACACGTGCACTGTAATATGGCACTTGCGTTGTATCTTCTACTTTTACCGTTAACGTTTCTTGTGCTAGCTTTGATTGTGCTGTCACCGTTGTTTCAGGTTTAACCACTTTTTTATCGTACAATGCAGCTGCCTCATAAGCTGTTCCAATCATACTTAAAGCATCTGCACGGTTCGGTGTTAAGTCAAATTCCATCATTTGGTCATCTAAATACAACGCTTTTAATGCATCTGTACCTGGTTCGATGGCAGTCGCAAATTGATAAATACCATCTTCAAATGCTTTCGGTACAACATTGCTTGGTAGACCGATCTCTTGAAGTGAACAAATCATGCCTTCAGACACTTGGCCTCGTAATTTAGCACGCTTAATTTTAATACCACCTGGTAAACGACCGCCTACTTTTGCGACGATCACCGTTTGACCAGCACCTACGTTCGGCGCACCACAAACAATTTGTACAGGGGCGTCTTCACCGATATTCACTTGGCAAATGTTGAGTTTATCCGCATCTGGATGGGGTGCAATGTCCTCAACATATCCGACCACTAAATTTTTAATATCTTTCGTAAAGTCTTGGATATCATCGACTTCAATCCCAGTACGTGTAATACGTTCAGCCAATGCTTCAACCGAAACATCTAAATCTACATATGTTTCTAACCATTCTTTAGATATTAACATGTTGTTCACCTCTATCTTCTACTGCTTTAAATTGATTTAAGAAACGGATGTCGTTCGTATAGAAATGACGAATGTCTTCAATACCGTATTTCAACATCGCGATACGATCTGGTCCCATACCAAATGCAAATCCTGAATATTTTTTCGAATCAAATCCTGCCATTTCAAGTACGTTCGGATGTACCATACCCGCACCTAAAATTTCGATCCATCCTGTATGTTTACACACGTTACAGCCTTTTCCTTTACATTTGAAACATGATACGTCGACTTCAACAGATGGCTCTGTAAATGGGAAATAGCTTGGTCGTAAACGAATTTCACGATCTGCACCAAAAAGTGATTTTGCCAATAATTCGAGTGTACCTTTTAAATCACTCATTTTAATATTTTCATCCACTACAAGGCCTTCGATTTGTGTAAATTGATGACTATGTGTCGCATCATCCGAGTCACGACGGTACACTTTACCTGGACAAATGATTTTCACTGGACCTTGCCCATTACGTTGCTCCATTGTACGCGCTTGTACTGGAGAGGTGTGGGTACGTAATAACACTTCTTCAGTAATATAGAAACTATCCTGCATATCACGTGCTGGATGTGATTTTGGTAAGTTGAGCGCTTCGAAGTTGTAATAATCTTGTTCTACTTCATAGCCCGTTACAATTTCATAACCTAAACCTAAAAATAAGTCTTCAATTTCTTCAACTGTGCGCGTTAGTGGATGTTGTGCCCCTGTTGCAACTGTACGTCCTGGTAATGTCACATCGATAGACTCTTCAGCAAGCTGTTGGTTTAATTGTGCTTCAGCAAGAATCGTTTGACGTTCAGTAATCGCCCCTTCAATCGCTTGACGTACTTCATTGACACTTTGTCCATAAGCTGGGCGATCTTCTTTTGGCAAGTCTTTCATTTGTTTCATTAGACCTGTCACTTGACCCTTTTTACCTAAATATTTGACTTTGACATCTTGTAACGCTTTTTCATCTTGTGCTTGTTCAATATCAGTCATTGCTTCATTTTTGATTTGAATCATTGCTTCATTTTGCACCATTGTCATTCCTCCTTTTAATCTTTAACGCCATTCATACTGAAACCTCTTTACCACACTTCATCATGTCAAATGTCGGATGTGTCTTGTATCCTCAATCACATCACACACAAATAAAAAAGACTCCGCCCGCACTATTGGGACGAAATCTCTTCCGTGGTACCACCCAGTTTTATGTATCCAAGACACATACACTCTGAATTCATATTGATAACGGATTTTACTTCCGACTTAAATCTCTTTAAGTAGCTAAAAAGGTGAAAAAAACTATGTAGATTGAGCCCAACTCACAGTTCATGTCAGACTTCCCTGAACAATCTCGATAATAGTTTACGTCTTTTTATCAGCAGTTTGTTGAATTGTTAATACGTCTATTATATACATGCGTCCATTAAGGGTCAACCCAAAGTCTAACCCTTTAAATAAAACATTAAAATTCCAGCTGCGATAGCGACATTCAAACTTTCGGCTTGGCCATAAATAGGAATCGTCAAGTTTTGTGTCGTATGCGCTAACAACTCTGGCGCAACCCCTTCACCTTCATTGCCGAGAATGAGTGCAAAAGTTTCTTGTTGGCTTGAGATTTGATGATACGTCGTCGCATCTTGCAATGCTGTACCGTAAATTGGTCCTTCAAATGTCGACATCCACGTTGACATATCTTCTACGTATTGAATAGGAATGTGGAATACACTGCCTTGACTCGCACGCAATACCTTATCTTGATAAACATCAGCTGTCCCTTTTGTTAACACGATTAAGTCTAAACCCGCTGCATCAGCTGTTCGAATCATCGTCCCGAGGTTGCCAGGATCTTGAATACGATCTAAAATCAACACTTGTTTCGCTGTTGTAACGTCAACTTGTGGTTTTTCAATGACCGCAAAAATGCCTTGAGGTGTCACTGTGCCCGATAATGTTTCTGCCACTTTTTGTGTAATCTCATACACTTCTTCAGCCGCTTCAATCAATTCTGTTGGGACACGCTTCGGCTCGATCATAAACAATTGTGTCACCTTGATTTGACTTTTGACTGCTTCCTCAACTAAGTGAAATCCTTCAACAATTGCCAAACCTTGCTTATCGCGCTCTTTTTTCTTTTTTAATTTATTGTAATTTTTAATTTTCGAGTTCTGTATCGATGTGATTGCTTCCATTTTTGTCTCATCTCACTTCATCATTAAGTTCGTGTATTGCTCAAAAAATAAGACTGGAACAATAATTGTTCCAGTCCTATTTTACATTAATATCCAGTTACTGTAAAAAGTCTATTATTTAGAAACGACTTCTTCACCTTTGTATGAACCACAGTTTGGACATACACGGTGAGATAATTTTAATTCACCACAGTTTGGGCATTCTTGCATACCTGGTACTGCTAATTTAAAATGTGTACGGCGTTTGTTTTTTCTTGTTTTAGAAGTTCTTCTTTTTGGTACTGCCATGGTTAGTTAATCCTCCCTTTTATTCGATTCATTTGACGCATCGTAGTTCAAAAAACTTAGCGTGCATGATTACTATCATCGTATAATTGTTGTAATTTCTGAAGCCTTGGATCGACATTCACATGTGATTCATCTTGAGATGGGTCATTATCCAAATTATCTTCGTCAATAACTTCCCAACCTTGACCACCAGTAAGCATTTGATCGCTGTCATCCGCAACGACACGCATTGGTTTCTCAAGCATAACAATCTCTTCGGCAATTTCGCGAAGATCAATCATACCATTAGTGACAAGATGATAATGTTCATCGTCCTCATCCTCATACAAACCATCTAAATCAAATACTTCCGTTGTTGTTGCGTCCAATGGAACATCTACAGGCACTAACGTACGCGCACACGCCATCGTATACTGCCCTGTTAAATGCATCGTCGCAACAACCTCATTCGATTTAACAATCAACTCACCCTCGATTTCAATCGGTGATAAGTCTAACAGATCCATGTTTTGAATCAGATGGTTAAACGTTACGGTCTGATTAAATTTAAAAGGTTGTCCTTGGTATTTTCTCAATTGTGTTATTGACCACTTCATATGGCTTCACCTCTAACAAGCACAAAATTTATTTTAACTATTGATAGTTAAGTTGTCAAGATTTTTTCTTAACATCTTAAGTTCTGATACAATATTCATAATGAGACACGAAAGGACAGAATGCAAATGAAAAGTGTCGCAATAATTACAGAATATCATCCTTTTCACAACGGACATCTCTATCAGGCCAAGCAAAGTCAACAACTTTCTCAAAGTGATGTCACCATCGCCATTATGAGTGGCCAATTTATGATGCGTGGGATGCCCGCGATGTACAACAAATTTAAACGTGCACAAATGGCAACAGCAGGCGTCGATTTAGTCGTCGAAATGCCGTTAGTCGGCTCACTATCATCCAGTGATATTTTCGCTCAAATGGGCGTTAAAGTTGCTGATTACTTACAAGCTGATGTTTTAAGTTTCGGGAGTGAGAGCGGCGAGCTGTCTCAACTGGAACACGCTGCACAACAATTGATTCAACTCGAAAACACGCCTGCTTTTCAAACAGCCATCAAATCAGGTAAAAGTTATGCCAGAATTGCAGCTGAAACTTTGCAAAGCGACCTATTAAGTCAACCAAATAACATTTTAGCTATCGCCTATCTTAAACAATTACAACGCCAACAAAGTACGATGCAACCGATGACGATTCCGCGAACAGAAGTTCAGCATCACGATACTGACATGCACCATGCTTCTATGGCAAGTGGTACAGCAATTCGCAAAGGGATTGTGAATGGTGACCTGACATGGCAAAGAATGGTACCTGAACAAAACATCCCTTTAATGACCACACCCTTTAACGATCAACAGCGTTTATTCGACCTGCTTAAATTTTCGATTTTACAACAGACACCTGAAACATTAAAACATATTTATACGATGAGTGAAGGCTTTGAAAATCGATTATACCGTGCAGCATTATCAAGCACAGACTATACGTCGTTTATGCAAAAATTAAAGACGAAGCGTTATACTTATACCCATATTCAACGTATTTTAATGAATGTGTTGTTGAACTTTCAATATGCGGATGTATCCGATGAAGTCCATGCCGTAAGAGTGTTGGCAATGACGCCTCAAGGTCAGCGTTATTTGAAATATTTAAAGGTACATTTTCCTGAACGCCGTATCATCACAACGATCAATCGCGAGACAGCAAAATTATTTCAAAATGAAGGCAAAGCAACAGGGATTTATAACGTTTTGACGGGTGATAGCATGACAGACTTTAATACACCTGTATATGTGCGTGGTCGTTGAATGTTTAAGTGAGACAACATATGGCTCCTTGACAAATCGTGGGAAGAGTATGGGACATTAAGTTTTCCCAGCTCCTATTCTTTTTATAGACAGATACCGATTAATGATGATAAAACAGCCAAGAATGAGGATGAATGAGACATCATCATTGGATCTTATGGGGTTACCTTCATTCATTCGTGATTTTGATATTTAATTGCTAAAATGGGCGAGACTCCTGAGGGGTGAAATTGAAAACAAAATGACAACTTTTAACTTTGATAGAGGTTACTATTTCACGCAGTAGCTGTCTGACTTCTCAATGTTTTACTTTTGAGAAGTCTAGTCAGCCTTGCGGGGGCAGTACTACGAAATCTTTGTTGTACATGAGATTTCTGTACTGCTCCCGAAAATCCATCAACGCTTCCTCTACACATGTGGCAGTATCATTAAAGCGTTGATTAGTTGTAGGGTCAGCCCCTAGGAACGCGAGCCCATCATGGCAATTGTGATGCTTAGAATTGTTATTAATGAAGGCAATTTGATTAAAATAAAACAATTGAGACAACCAAAGTTTATTATGTCCCATCTTTTTTTATTTAACTTTTCTCTAGATGATATGTATTTTCAAACGTGAGCACGATTTACTTTTCACGCTTGAACTTTTTCAACAATGCCTCTTCTACATGCTTGGGTACAAATTCAGAAATATCGGCATCATATTGTGCAACTTCTTTGACCATACTTGAACTTATAAATGAATAATCCGTCGAACTCATCATATACAATGTTTCCACTTTGTCATTCAACTTTTTGTTCATTGATGTAATTCTCAACTCATACTCAAAGTCACTGACCGCACGCAAACCACGAATAATTGTTGTTGCACCAATTTCATCACAGAAGTCCACTAATAACCCACTAAATGAATGGACATACACGTTCGGTAAATGCGCAACAGACTTTTCAATTAACTCAAGTCGTTCATCTACTGTAAATGTTCCCTTTTTACTACTGTTTCGTAACACACAGACGTGCAATTCATCAAAACGGTCTGCACTTCTTTCAACGATATCGATATGTCCTTTAGTAATAGGGTCAAAACTTCCTGGAATAACAGCTTTCGTATTAACCATGACTTTCTCCTTTTTTCAAAACACATGTGTCAGTTAAACCATAGTGATAGCTTTTGACTTCTTCAAATAGTGAAGTATCAATGGATTCACGATGGCTATACTCACAAACGATAATACCATTTTGCTTGAGTAAATCAAATTGATGAATACTTTTCAACGCTTCATCAATGAGCCCTTTTTCGTATGGAGGATCAAGAAAAATCAAATCAAATTGAATTTCTCGTTTATTCAACGCTTTTAACGCACGGTCCGCATTATTCTTATAGACTTCAGCTTGATGCGTTAAATCCAATTTTTTCAAATTTTGTTGAATGACTTTAACAGCACGGATATTTTGATCGACAAAAATGACTTTGTCCATCCCACGCGAAAGTGCTTCAATGCCTAAACTACCACTGCCAGCAAACAAATCGAGCCCGAGCCCTTCAACTGTATGTAAACTATTAAAAATACCCTCTTTCACTTTATCCATCGTCGGTCTCGTATTTCGGCCTTCCAATGTTTCGAGCGATTTACTTTTATGTTTTCCTGCGATGACACGCATGTTTTTACACTTCCAATCCGAATTCATTTTTAATATACTTTCATTTAAGAGGAGGAATCCAAATGCAACAATCATTTATTGTATTAGGACATGGATTGACGGATTTGTACGAATTCAAAACGCTCATCGAATATAATCATGAACGTATCGATCGTATCGTCTTTTTCCATACACCAAAATCCACACGTCAACTGACATCCGTGGCCATCATTATGCAACCGACTGAAGGACGTAAATTCCAGGCGATGTATATCATGCTCGATGCCTTGCGTTATCCTTATCCAGAAAGCAATCGTAAATACGAGCTTATCCAATCTTATGCGACGCCTTACCATATCGACATGGTCGGTGTAGATGTCCATGCACCTGATGACTACCCTGAACTTGACCTTTACTTTAACTATTTAAAAAGTGTATTACGACTGCAACATTGGATTCCTGCATTGGAATAAGCTTATTCGTTTGCTTCTTTAGAATACACTTGTTTCAAATCTTTATAAGGCGAGCCGACAACGCGTGTGACATATTTCAGTTTCATCAGGCGTGTCACCACATCGTCAATATCCTTTTGATTCACATACATAGATACGTATTTTTGTTGTGAATTGGTATAAACAATATGACCATATTTTCGAATATGACGTTCATGCTTCATGTTTTTTAGATAAATAATTATATTTTCACGTTGTATGATATCCATTTTTTCACCTCGAATTTCACAATATTATCGTACCATGTGTGACTGTCTTCGGAAAGTATGAGTATGACGTTATTTTAACTGGGAGGTAATTCAAGATGACTCGCAAATCTCAAATTTTAAAAGGAACGCTCATAGGTGCTGCTTCTGTTGTAACGGGGGCGCTATTGCTTCAAAAGACCAAAAACACACCGACACCTCAAGTGGTCCCACCATTTTTCAGTGGTCAAGCACCTTATATTTTAAGCCATCGTGGCGGCATGGGTGAACGACCTGAGTCTACTGCACTGGCATTTGATTATTCTGTCGAGATGCAATTGACTGGCTTTGAAACAGATATTCGAATTTCTAAGGATGAGCAAGTGATTGTCTTTCACGATGCTGAGGTAGATCGTACAACGAATGGTTCCGGCCCAGTGAGCGCACATACACTAGAAGCATTGAAAGCTTTAGATGCTGGTTATCATTTTAAAGACATTAACGGCGAACACCCTTACCAAAATCATCCAGATGCCAAAATTTTAACGATGGGCGAGCTCTTGTCGCGCTATCCTGAACAGCGCGTCAATATCGACATTAAAGATCATCCGGACAGCTATGAAGGACAAATTGCTGCACAACGCTTATATGATGTCATTGTACAACATCATGCTGAATCACGCGTACTCGTGACAAGCTTTTATCGCGAACAAATTGAACGTTTCCACAAAATCAGCAACGGTACAGTCGCTATCGGCGCAAGTCAAGCCGAAGTGACAGAGGGGATTTTAAAACTTTATACAGGTTTGAAGCATTGTTATCACGGAAAAGCACAAACATTTCAAATGCCCACACACTTTCATGGTATTCCGCTCGTGCAACCGAAGCTCATTCAATGGTTGAATGACACGAATCGCATGCCGGGTTACTATGGCGTTAATAGTGTCGATGCCATGCACCATCTTGTGTCACTTGGCGTGCATACAATTGTCACGGATCGTCCTTCTATTGGTCGACAATTTCTTACGGCTTATCACAAACAACAATTCTAAATTAAGAAGTGGCTAGGACATATAGTTTCCCAGCCACTTCTTATTTGGGTCAAAATCCCTCTATGAAATACGACATTGACACGACGCACCCGTGGCACATCCTCCACCTGTCGTTAAAGCTTCAAACAATGGTGTTCCCGCATCAATTTTGACATGTGCTGAGACACTCTTCGCAATCATCGTCACAACCTCATCTAATAGTTGTTGAAGTGCTGTTTCACTTTGCTTAAACGCGACGACTGTATCATGCATTTCATATTGACGTTTCAGTCGTCTCGTTTTCAACATCACTTCTTGATAGTCAGGGTGAAAACGTCCAAACCGTTGCACTTCATCATAATTGATCTTACTTTTCAAAAACTGACCATACAAACGTTGTGCTTCCTTATCATTGACTAAAGCGTGTTTGGCTTTTTGATATGCGTCAAATAGTTCAGATTGGCGAATTTGATCTGCTAAATCATCAGTTTGATCCAGCACTTGCATCAATGGTTCATCATACATGTCACGCATTCTCCCCTTTCTCTAAAAAAATTAGCATATAATATTGGCGTTGGACTTCTCCACCCATTTCAACGTATTTTGAATTTAACATACGTGAACGGTGAATATCTGAATTGATCCAACTATGCACCAATGTCGGTACATCATTAAAGTTATACCCTACATTTTGTGATACAGATTTATAATTTAATGGCGTTTGTTTCATCAAATTAAGCAAATTTTCTTCTGTAAATTCCGTATTTTTTTGATTGCTGTAATTAAACAAGTCGACAGTCGCCACATTTTCTAGTGTATCATTCACTTTTAATGGTTGGCGCTCATTCAGTTTACGCATTTCATTTGTTAATTCATACAATGTCAGTCGCTCATTCACATTTTGATCTGGAGGACGTACATCTGCTTCTGTCGATTTTTCTGTTGGCTGCGGCGTCTCTTCTCCATCATTTTGAGCATACGGATCCATATCTGCTAAAGCTTCTTTATCTAAATAGCGTAGTCCGAGCACCTTATTTTTTTGCTGATCAATAAACACTTGCGCGAATGTATCGTCAAATTGGATCAGCGCCTGCGTTTTAACATCTTTATCTGACAACTCGTAATGATAGGTTTGTCCATTCACTTTAAATTGAGGTTCTGTATTGATTGAAAATTTATCAAACAAATCAGTCGCTTTTGCATTGATTTTAATTGGTCCTGATAATTTTTCCGTACCTTCCCCCGTCACATAAACAGACTTTACTTTATCCTTTTTAAGTGAAAAAATCATGTAACGATTGTCCCCGTGATAAATGTATTGATGATAGCCATGTTGAGAGGAATAAATTCGATCTGGTGTACCGAATTGTGACGTGATTTGATTTAACGATTTTCCAATATATGTACCGACGCCAGTTTCTAATTGAGGATTTTGACCGTCATTTTGGTTCACATTTTTAGGTTTTTCTGGTTGTTGGTGATTGGTACGATTTGGATTTTCTAACACATCAAACTCAAGTTGAGGGGAATAAAACAAATAGACTAAAAAGCCAACTAACAACAACACTGCTAAAACTTTAATCAATTTTCTTCTCATTCGAACACCCCCTCTTCTTCATTTTCATTTTCCATTTTAAAGCTGATCATCTCTATTTTATTTATCCGACTTTAAAACTCACTATTCATTATAAAACATTCAAGTGCTTTGTGAATGGTCAAAATTAAAAATTCCCGCATCATTAATATCATTATATCGTATCACTGTTGAAATAGACTTGCTACTATTAACCAAAGTTATCATTGAAAATTTGTAGTTCGACGACATCAAATGAAAACTTATTGATCCATCAATCTCACTCATGTAAAAAAGTTGTACTTTAATCATTAACAACTTTAAACATTTATAAATTATTCTATAACTGTGATTTTTTGATAAATAAAGCCTTTTCATTTACAATTTATTCCAAAGGTGGTATACTTTTTATATCAATTGAAGGAGGTATTAGAACGATGAACAAATTATTCAAAGTTTCAGCACTTTCCGTTTCACTTGGTCTAGCGGGGTTACTAGGTACTAACGTACAAGCAGCAGAGGAGGCACCAGCAACGCAATCCGATGAGTTTGATGCAACAGCTTACAACCATCATAAAAACTTATCTAGCATGTATGATGTGTTAAGACAAAGTCAAGCTGCTGAGCATCAAAAAGCTCAAACTGCTTCAACATCTTCAAAAGATGAGTTTGACGTTATTGCATACAACAATCACAAAAATTTATCTAGTATGTATGACGTATTGAGACAAAGTCAAGCTGCTGAGCGACAAAAAGCTCAAACTACTACAACATCAACAAAAGATGATTTTGATGTAGTTGCATACAACAACCACAAAAACTTATCGAGCATGTATGATGTATTAAGACAAAGTCAAGTTGCACAACATCAAAAAGAAATGCAAAATAACTAATTGAGATCGTTCATTAAAGCTTCATTTTACTGGAGTATTTAAATATATTTCGATTCGCAAACATGTGAATTGAAACGATTGAGGCAAAACATCGTGTCATGTTTTGCCTCTTTTTCGTGCATTAATCTGTAGAACAATACATCTACTACATGCACTGTATAGGATAGATTCATATCATTTTAATGTTGCACCGCCAGAATTTCTTAACATTTAAAAAAGCAACAGATGAGTGCGTTTTCCTCATCTGTTGCTTTTTTAATATGTAGACGTCATTACAAACCAAATGTCGCTTTAATGAGCGAAGTTGTTTCGCCACCAGGATAAAGCACATAAAGTAAGATGTACACCGCTACACCTGTAATGGCTGTGAAAAACCAAACGATTGATGCGACAGGCCCGATTTTGCGGTGAACATTATAACGATCTTTTAATCCTGTGAAAATTTGGATTAAACCGAGTACTGCCCCCACTGTTGCTAATGTAATATGGAACACCAAGAAAATTGTGTAAAAAACTTTAATTGAATCTGGTCCTCCAAATGCTGTATTACCGATAAAGATCGTACGACTTGCGTAAATTGTAAAAAAGACCACTGCAAAAATAGCAGCCCACAGCATCGTTTTTTTATGACGTTCAATTTGACGTTTCCAAATTAAGCGCCAACCGATAGCAACTAAAATGGCACTAATTACAATACAAGTTGTACTTAATGTAGGTAAAATAGGTACATTCATTTTATTCATTCCTCACTCGTAGTTCTTCTATATTAATTGTATTAAAGAAATCACGACAACAAGTGCAAAAAATAGAACAAGATAGTTTAAAGAGTAAATAAACATTTTT
The DNA here is from genome assembly GCF_002902385.1 of Staphylococcus intermedius NCTC 11048. Taxonomy (GTDB): domain Bacteria; phylum Bacillota; class Bacilli; order Staphylococcales; family Staphylococcaceae; genus Staphylococcus; species Staphylococcus intermedius. The sequence goes on from NZ_PPQH01000029.1 coordinate 132,747, forward strand.
GTTGCCCATTTTGTTTCATTCGCTGACGATTTAAAACTTGTAAGCCCTAATGCAATCCATCCGATGTTCAGTAATGATGCTAATACAACGAAAACCATACCTAAATCTTGCATTAAAAATGGTAGTGGCAATAACGCAATCAGCCATAAAAACATGCTCACACGTGTGCGCGTAAAGCCTTTAACAGATGGTAACATTGGAATATGTGCGATTGCATATTCATCTTTACGTTTAATAGCTAATGCGTAAAAATGAATCGGTTGCCAACAAAACACAACTAAAAACAATGCCCACGCCATCAAACTTAAGTGCCCATCAATCGCGACCCAACCGATTAATGGTGGTACCGCTCCAGGCACACTGCCTACCACAGTATTCCATGTTGTATGTCGCTTTGACCAAATGGAATAAAATGAGACATAACCAACGATACCAACGAGTCCAATCACACCTGCTGGCATATTTAACATGAACAATAATATTTCACCCACGACCATCATACCAAAACTTAATAACAATAAATGACGATCTGAAATACGATTGTTAACAGTTGGTCGATTTTGTTTACTTGGCATTAATTGATCAATATCTTGGTCATAAAAATTGTTCAATGCACATGCTCCGCCCATTACTAATGTAGAACCTATCATCATCACAATAATTTGTGGAATAGAAGCTAAAAATGCATGATGTGTCAAAACAATAGCTAACCACGCGCCCGCAAACGATGGAATTAAGTTGCCTTGAACAAGACCTAACTTAATAATTTGTTTCAGTTCTTGATAAGTAATACGACCGGAAGTTTGTGATACAACCTCTGATTTGGACATCAGTTCCCCCCCTTAAAATAACATATATATTCATGATATATGAAAGCATCAAGAATGACTAGTTAAAATAAGAAAAATTTGTGACACTTTAACGACATTCAAAAAACGTCATGATAAAGTCACATTTTTTAGTTCAGTTTTTGTTATAATGTGAATGATGTTGAAGAGAGATTATTTAATTTGATACATAATGGGGTGTTTGAGATTGTTTAAAAAGCGAAACCTAAAGTGGCTTGCTGTCGTAACGACATTGATTATGACTTGGGTTCAGCTTGGTGGTGCACTCGTAACAAAAACAGGTTCTGAAGATGGTTGTGGTTCAGACTGGCCGCTGTGTCATGGCGCATTATTACCACAAAACCTACCGATAGAAACAATTATTGAATTGAGTCACAGAGCTGTATCTGGATTATCTGTTATTTTTGTGACATGGTTAGTGATTACATCTTGGAAAAATATTGGGCATATTAAAGAAGTGAAGCCTTTAGGTATCATTAGTATTGGCTTTTTACTCATCCAAGCTTTAGTGGGTGCAGCTGCCGTGATGTGGCAACAAAATGATTATGTATTAGCGCTTCATTTTGGAATTTCTTTAATCAGCTTTTCTTCTGTTTTCGTGTTAACATTAATCATTTTTGACATGGATAAAAAATACGAAGCGAATAAAGTCCATATCCGTAAACCATTGCAACGCTATACATGGCTCATGACAATTGTTGTGTATTTAACAATTTACACAGGGGCACTTGTAAGACATACAGATTCAAGTCTAGCGTACGGTGCATGGCCGTTGCCATTTAACGACATTGTGCCTCATGATGTACATGATTGGGTTCAACTGGCACACAGACTGATGGCGATGCTTGCATTTTTCGTCATTATGTTTACGTATATCCATGCAGTCAGACATTATCCAATAATTAGAACGATTCATTACGGGTATACAGTGAGCTTTATTTTAATTATTTTACAAGTTGTCACAGGGGCACTCTCTATTGTTACTAACGTGAATTTGATTATCGCCTTATTTCATGCGTTATTCATCACGCTATTGTTCGGTATGATTAGTTATTTCATTTTGTTAATCTTACGTACGAATCGTGGAGATCAAGAAGTATAAAATGGATAGGTCAATTAAAAGACATCAAACAGCATTATCGTTGTTTGATGTCTTTTTTGATGGGTTTGTTATATGGATGCCCCATGTCACATATGATTCAATTTCTAAAATGGACTGCACCGAAATGCTTTCCCATTCACGTTTATCCTTCAGCTTCAATTTCAATCAATAAATCTTGTGTCTCCACGCTATCATTGGCGCTCACATGAATTTTTGTGATTGTCCCTTTAAACGGCGCTTGTACTGTCGTTTCCATTTTCATGGCTTCACTAATAATGAGCGATTGTCCCGCTTCTACTTGATCACCTTCAGCAACGTTCACTTCAATAATTGTCCCCGGCATTTGCGCACCAATATGACTTGGGTTGCCTTTATCCGCCTTCACTTTCGCTAAATGAGATGTTTGGATATTCTCATCTTTCACTTGAATACGACGTGCTTGACCATTCATATCAAAGAATACAGTACGTACACCATTTTCATCAGGTTCCGTAATTGTTTTCAATTCAACAATTAAAATCTTACCTTTATCAATTTCAATTTGAATTTTTTCATTGTTACGCATACCGAAGAAAAATGTCGGTGTATCGAGCTTCGAAACATTGCCAAAAGTCTCATACGTTTGCATGTATTGTTCATAAACTTTTGGATATAACGCATAGCTAATTAAGTCTTGCTCGGTCACTGGATCTTGTTGCTTTTCTTGCAATTCTTCTCGTAAAGCTTCAAAATCGATTGGCTCTAAATATTCACCTGGGCGTTCATTTAAAGGTTGTTGGCCTTTTAAAATGACACGCTGTAATGTTTCATTAAATCCGTTCACAGGTTGACCGATATCGCCTCTAAAGAATGAGACAACAGATTCAGGGAAATCCAATTTATGACCTTGCTCAATGACAGACGTTTCATCCAATTCATTTTGTACCATATAAAGTGCCATATCCCCGACAACTTTTGATGATGGTGTCACTTTCACAATATCACCAAAGAGGAAATTCACACGGCGGTACATGTCTTTCACTTCACTGAAACGTTCACCGAGGCCTAAACTTTTCGCTTGTTGACGTAAGTTTGAATATTGGCCCCCTGGCATTTCATGTTGATAAATTTCTGTATGTGGTGACTTCATATCACTTTCAAAATCACTATAATATGGACGAACCGCATCCCAATAATGTGAAAGTGTTTCATGGCCTTCGATATCCATACGAATATTACGTTCAAAACCACTCATTGCATAATAAAGTGAATTACTACTTGGCTGACTTGTTAAACCTGACATCGCTGCAACTGCTGTATCAATTACGTCAACACCCGCTTCAATGGCTTCTTTATACGCGAGAATACCGTTACCACTAGTATCATGGGTATGGAGGTGAATCGGTAAATCCACAGCTGCTTTCAATTCACCAATCAATTCATATGCTGCTCTTGGTTTCAATAGTCCAGCCATATCTTTAATCGCTAACATATGGAAACCTTCACGTTCTAGTTCTTTCGCAAGTTTCACATAGTATTCTAGCGTATAAATATTAGAACGTTCAGGATTTAGAATATCGCCTGTATAACAAATGGTCCCTTCAGAAATCTTCCCTGCTTTTTGAACGGCTTCGTTAGCGACTTTCATTTGCTCTAACCAGTTCAACGAGTCAAATATTCTAAAGACGTCGATGCCCGCATCCGCACTTTCTGCAATAAATTTTTGAATGACATTGTCAGGATAGTTGCGATAACCGACTGCATTGGAAGCACGTAACAACATTTGGAATAGGACATTCGGAATGGCTTTTCTTAACTTTTCGAGACGTTCCCATGGGTTTTCTTTCAAGAAATTATACGCCACATCAAATGTTGCACCGCCCCATAATTCAAGTGAGAAATTGTCTTTCATCACTTGTGCTGTTTCTGGTGCAATTTTGAGTAAATCATGCGTTCTCACACGTGTTGCGAGTAAAGATTGATGTGCATCGCGGAATGTCGTGTCTGTTAGCAACACATCTTCTTGCGCTTTGACCCACTCTGCCACAGCTTGAGGTCCTTCTGCATCAAGTAACTGCTTCGTACCACTTAATGAAGCAATCGTCTTCGTATCTGTCGTTGGAATATGAGGTTTCTCAAAATGAGGTTTCGGTCTTTTTTCAACACTTGGAAAGCCATTGATTGTGACATTACCGATATATTCTAACGTTTTTGTACCTCTATCACGCGACGTTTTAATCGTGAATAATTCAGGCGCTTCTTCTAAAAATTTAGTTGTGTAATCACCAGAAGCAAACTTGTCGTGTTGGATCACATTGCGTAAAAATGGGATGTTCGTTTTCACCCCACGAATGCGCATTTCTTGAAGAGAGCGAGCCATTTTTTCTCTCGCTTCTTTATAACTGATCGCATGTGTCGACACTTTCACGAGGAGTGAATCGTAATACGGTGAAATTTCCGCCCCTTGGAAAGCATCACCAGCATCTAAGCGGACACCGAAACCACCGCTTGAACGATAGGCCACGATACGCCCTGTATCCGGCATGAAATCTTGCGTTGGATCTTCCGTAGTAATACGACATTGAATCGCATAACCTAATGTACGAATGTCACTTTGCTGTGGCATCGCAATGGCTTCGTCATGCAATAACTGTCCATCTGCAATTAAAATTTGTGTTTTAACAATGTCCACACCTGTGATCATTTCCGTAATCGTATGTTCTACTTGGACACGTGGATTCACTTCAATAAAGTAAAATTCGTTACCAGAAACTAAAAATTCAACAGTTCCTGCATTGACATATTTAATTTTGCGCATTAAATCGACAGCCGCTTCACAAATTTGTTCGCGCAATTCATCAGGTAAACTCACTGATGGTGCTACTTCAACCACTTTTTGATGACGACGTTGAACCGAACAGTCCCTTTCATACAGATGAATGATATTGCCCGCTTCATCTCCAATCACTTGTACCTCAATATGTTTCGGTTGATCGATAAATTTTTCGATATACACTTCACTATTACCAAATGATTTTTCTGCTTCTGATTTAGCACGTGTGAAAGCCTCTTGTAATTCAGATGCTTCTCTCACAATGCGCATCCCTTTACCGCCACCGCCACTTGTTGCTTTAATCATCAATGGAAAACCAGCTTGTTCAGCAAAACTTTGCGCTGCTTCAAAGCCCTCTACTGGCCCATCCGTACCTGGAATAACCGGCAAATCCGCTTTAATGGCAGTTTCACGTGCTTTAACCTTATCTCCAAACATATCTAAATGTTCGACATGTGGACCGATAAAAACAATGCCCTCTTCGGCACAACGCTGAGCAAATTGCATGTTTTCACTTAAAAAACCATAACCTGGATGGATCGCATCCACATCTGCTTCTTTCGCGACTTTAATAATTTGTTCAATGTTTAAATAACTTTCTGCAGGACCTAAGTTTTCACCTACTAAATACGACTCGTCTGCTTTATATCGATGTAACGATCCCATATCTTCTTTAGAATAGATGGCTACCGTTTTGATATTCAATTCTGTTGCTGCTCGAAAAATTCGAATAGCGATTTCACCGCGGTTTGCAACTAATAACTTATGTATACGCTTCATGAATGTGAACCTCCTTAATAGTGGGAAAATTCTAAAAATACAATATCTATTATAGCCTGTCTCTTATACA
>NZ_PPQH01000003.1 GCF_002902385.1 Staphylococcus intermedius NCTC 11048
ACCCAAAAACTGAAGGATGATTGTGAGGGGCGTACTTTATGACGTGCGGTTTACTTCCAATCACTTCAAACCACCATTTTCAGTTTGAGGCACTCACCCAGATTGCAAGAATTGTGCAAGACTCCTGAGGGATCAGACGTAGCCGAAAATCCAATTCAGCTTCCTTCCAATGGACACTTCAATCAAGCTGAATTTAGTTGAGGCAAGTCCCCTAGGAAAGCGCAGCACAATTCAGCAATCTGAAGGTTGCTCAAACCTGCAAATGTACCCTCAAATGTTCTATAAACCAAAACCGCCATTGTGTCTTGAAATGTTCCTCACCCGAAACAAAAGAGTGAGACACACCAAACATGCCGTCTCACTCCTCAAATTCATTCCATACACACCCTACTTAATCACAGCACCATTCGGCACCGCATTCGGCAAACTAATCAACGTCAACACATCATCTTTCTCCGCAGACAAAATCATCCCTTCAGACTTTTGCCCCATTAACTTCGCAGGCTTCAAATTCGTCACGACTGCAACTTTTTTACCAATAATATCCTCTGGTGCATAAAATTGCGCAATACCTGAAATGATTTGACGTTTTTCATGTCCCAAATCCACTTGTATTTTCAATAACTTTTTAGATTTTTTAACATTCTCAGCATCAATAATTGTCGCTGCTTTGATTTCCACTTTATCAAAATCTTTAATATCAATTTGTGCTTTGGCAGGCACTGCTTCCTCCACACTTTCTTCTTTTGGCGGTTGCATTGAAGCCTTAATATAGCTCACTTCCGCTTCCACATCGAGACGTGGGAAAATCGGTTGTGGTTTCGCTGTGACCATAATCGGTTGTGTCAACTGACCGTAAGTTGCCAAACCTTCAAAACCGTGCAATGCTTCGTTATTAATATTTAATTGTTCAAAGATTTGATAAGGCGCATGTGTTAAAAATGGGCGTAATAACACTGCCGCAAAGCGAATATTTTCAACAAGGTGCGCCATGACATTGCCTAACGCTGCCTTTTGAGATTCGTCTTTTGCCAAAATCCATGGTGTCGTTTCATCAATATATTTATTCGTACGACTGATCAACTTCCAAACCGTTGATAATGCGACAGAGAATTGCAATTTCTCCATACTTTCATGATAAGCGTGGACCGTATCCAACGCCATTTGTTCCATTTCTTCATCCAGTTCATGCGTTGGACCTTGATATGCAGGCAGTTCGCCATCAAAATATTTATTAATCATCGAAATCGTACGGTTGACTAAGTTGCCTAAATCATTCGCTAAATCAAAGTTCGTACGATCCACGAAAGCTTCAGGTGTAAATACGCCGTCTGAACCGAATGGCAATTCACGCATTAAGTAGTAACGTGTCGCATCCAAACCATAACGATCAATGAGTACGTTCGGGTCCATCACGTTGCCTTTAGACTTACTCATTTTACCATCTTTCATCAATACCCAACCGTGTGCGAACACTTTTTTAGGTAACGGTATATCCAATGCCATTAAAATAATCGGCCATATAATCGAATGGAAACGTACAATTTCTTTCGCCATTAAATGGATATCTGCTGGCCAATATTGACGGAATAAACTGTCGTCATCTGTTAAATAACCGAGCGCAGAAATATAGTTCACGAGCGCATCTAACCATACGTAAACGACGTGTTTTGGATTAGAAGGTACTTTCACACCCCAGTTGAAAGACGTACGTGATACCGCCAAGTCTTCCAATCCTGGTTTAATAAAGTTGTTAATCATTTCATTTTTTCGTGAAGGGGGCTGAATGAACTCTGGGTTCGCATCATAAAACGCTAATAAACGGTCCGTATAGTTGGATAACTTGAAGAAGTAGCTTTCCTCTTTGACCAATTCGACTTCATGACCTGAATCTGGACTTTTACCACCCACAATTTTACCATCTTCATACACAGGGTCTACCAGTTGTGTTTCAGTGTAAAACGTTTCGTCCGGTACTGAATACCAACCTTCGTACTCGCCTAAATAGATGTCGCCTTTTGCTAATAGTTTTTCAAAGATTTTTTCAACGACTTCTGTATGACGACGCTCTGTAGTACGAATAAAGTCATCGTTAGAAATATCGAGTTTTTCCCATAATGCTTTAATGTCTTTAATCATGCCGTCTAAATAATCGAGCTCTGACATTCCTGCTTTTTGAGCTTTTTCTTGAATTTTTTGACCGTGCTCATCAGTTCCAGTTAAATAGCGTACATCAAAGCCTTGTAAACGTTTATAACGCGCAATGACGTCGCCTGCAACTGTTGAATACGCGTGTCCAATGTGTAAATTCCCACTTGGATAATATATCGGTGTTGTAATATAAAAAGTATCTTTCACCATCAGCGCTCCTCCTCAATTCTTATCTTATCTAATATATCTAAAATTGCATTGTTTTTCAATGTTACAACCTATTTGTCTGGCGGTGTGTCACTATTGAATATCATGAAAAATGTTGTAGACGACCTTGCTCGACATCTCACGTTCTTGTGCGACTTTTTTAATCGCCGCTTTCGGTTTCATGCCTTCATCAATGTAATGCGACACATGTTCTTCGACGGATAGCGCTTCATACCACGCCGTTCCTTCGATTGGCGCAGCGCCTTCGATAATGACCACAAATTCCCCGCGTAATGGAATAGTCGTTTCAAGTTGCTCAAGTAGTACAGTCACCGGTGCGGTCGTAATTTGTTCAAACTTCTTCGTCAATTCTCGCCCAAGTGTCACTACTCGTTCAGCATCGACTTTTGCAATGGCTTCGAGTGTATCTTTCACACGATGCGGTGATTCATACAGCAACAATGTACTATCTTGATGCATGCGCGTTTCAAGAATCTGGACTTTATCACGTGTTTTGCGTGGTAAAAATCCTAAAAACGTATATGTAAATGACGGTAAACCACTGGCCATCAACGCGGTCAAACCTGCATTCGGACCAGGAATGGGCACCACTGTTACACCTTGTTCACGCGCACGAACGACGAGTTCATAACCCGGATCTGAAATGAGTGGCAAGCCCGCATCAGAGACTAAGGCAATATTTTTCCCAGCCACCAACATCTCAATCAAAGTTTCCGTTTCCTGTTCTTTATTATGGTCATGGTATGATTTTAAAGGTGTCGTTATCTCAAAATGATGACACAATTTCTTCGTCACACGTGTATCTTCACAAGCGATGAGGTCCACTTGTTGCAACGTATGAATCGCTCGAAATGTCATGTCTTCTAAATTTCCGATGGGCGTGCCGACTAAATAGAGCTCTCCCATGTTATCGCTCCTCAATTAATTGGATTTTTTGTTGTCGCGTCAATTTTTTAATCGCGTGCTCCCGCTTTAACGCTTCTGATTTCGTCTCAAAAATTTCATGATATCGCAATGTCACCGGTCGTCTTGTTTTCGTATATTTCGCACCCTTACCTTCATTATGTTTGGCCAGGCGTGCTTCCAAATCATTCGTATAGCCTGTATAAAATGTCGCATCTTGACATTGCACAATATACGTATAATGTTTAGCCATAATAAATCTCCTTCATTTCTGGCGTATAATCACCTTGCGCATCGTAAATATAAAAAGGCGGTGCAATATCAAGGCCTTGACGTCCCCCTTTGCGCCCTTCAACGACAATCGTTTGTGCCGCTTTACCGGGCTTACTGTAAATCATGTGTAGACGTTTCGGTTCTATACGATAACGACGCATAGATTCAAACAAATCAAGCATCCGTTCTGCACGATGCACCATTACAATGCGGCCGCCTTCTTTTAACAAATGATTGCTAACACGTAAACAATCATCCAACGTACAATATATTTCATGTCGGGCAATTTTATGGGCCTCAAGTTGATGTTGATTCGTTTGATTGGCTTTGAAATAAGGTGGGTTACACGTAATTAAATCAAACTGTGCCGGGGCATACGCTTGAATGAGCGCATTAATATCCATTTCAACCATCGTAATCCGTTCTTCTAGATGATTGTATTGAATACTTCGATTTGCCATGTCCACGAGTTGCGGTTGAATTTCCACACCAGTAATCGTGTTCGTCCCTTTATCTGACAATAATAAAGGAATGACCCCATTACCTGAACACATGTCTAAAATACGATCCCGTTTCCTCACTTCTGTAAAATAACCTAAGAGAAGTGCATCTGTAGAAAATGAAAAGACCGCATCATTTTGAATAATGCGCAAGTCTTCTCGTATTAAATAGTCCAGTCTTTCACCCGGTTGTAACATCACGGCACCTCTATTCTTGCTTTTCATTCAACACATTGAGACAAAACATACAATCTTCGCCATGACGATGTTTTCCGAATACATCATGACAAATATGGAACCCTTCATGATACAGTTTCGCAAAATATTCACGACTTTGACGCGGCTTTTTCGCAGGCTTTTGAGGCGCTGTTTCTGCTTCTTGAACTTGCGCTGCTTCCACATGGTCTCGTTCTTGTTGCATCAATGTTTTAAAGTTATCATTTTCTAGTTGTAATGCTACGTTTTCTTCCACTAGCTCTACAGTCAGCGCCTTTAACTCTTGCATGCCTTCATTCAGACGCGCGACGTGTTGTTCTAACTGCATTAAGCGAGCGAATAATTCGTTTCGATCCAACAGATGTACCTCCCTATTTTAATGTTTCTAATTCTTCAATATGGTATTCCATCAATTGTTCCATGCCATCTAATCGCACTTGCATTGAGACATCAATGATATTCAAACCGATGACTTCACCATGACCTTCTGGCGTTTGGATACGTGTCCCGATATCTGGTAACTGTTCACGTGCTGTTTCATAAAAATCATTTTCGAATTTCAAACAACACATTAAACGTCCACATGCACCCGAAATTTTAGTCGGATTTAATGATAAATTTTGATCTTTCGCCATTTTGATTGAGACCGGTTCGAAATCCCCTAAAAATGTTGCACAACAAAGCGAACGCCCACACGGACCAATCCCACCGAGTAACTTCGCTTCATCACGTACACCAATTTGACGTAATTCGATACGCGTTTTTAAACGTTGCGCCAACATACGGACTAATTTTCGGAAATCAATGCGTTCATCCGCTGTAAAGTTAAAAATGATTTTAGAACGGTCTAAAATGTATTCGCTATTCACGACACGCATCTCAAGACCTAATTGTTCGACAAATGCTTTACACATATCTACCGCACGCGCAGCATCGATTTCATTTTTTTCATATTGGATGATGTCTGCTTCTGTTGCGACACGTAAAACAGGCTTTAATGGCAATGTGACGTCTTGCTCCGCTACATCTCTCGGCGCATGTTTCACAACACCTAATTCGTGGCCACGCTTAGATTCCACCACGACATACTGCCCTATTGTGAGTGAAGTTGTATTCGGCGCATAATATTCTAACGTATTGGCCTTCTCAAAATAAATCCCTACAACAGTATGCATCAGCGTCACCCTTTCACTTTAATTGCAATTTGCTCAAATACTAGCGTGGCATTCACGTTTTGATTGAGCTTTTTATGCGCTTCTGTTATTTGTTCTATCATATAGGTTAATTGGTGGTAACTCAACTGTGTCACCAACGTCTCATATTCTGACCGCAACTCTGAAAATGTAATCCGGTCCACCATGCCCACTTTGACGTACATTAAATCTTGAAAATAGGCATTGATTCCGGAGAGCGCCAATAATTGTAACTGCCTCGTTTTTGCGTGCTTCATCAATTCCACGACGCCAATTAATGCCATCTCACGTTGCTTTAACAACTTATAACACCATTGTAAAAGCATTTTGCGCATCGGTGCGAGTTCAACATTTTCATGAAGTTGTTGCGCGACTTCAAGCTGTGTCGTATAGGTGCTTAACAACTCTGCAATCGGTACAGTCACCGTTTCATCTTGTGCTGTTAAACGCGACACAAATGTAGCACGTGACATCGGTTTAAAATACACATGCTGACAGCGAGAATGAATCGTATCTAAAATTTGTTCAGGTTTCGTTGTCATAATGATCGCAATCGTATTTTTGGGCGGTTCCTCTAAAAACTTCAGAATGCTATTTTCACCTTGAATCGTTAATTTTTCAAAGTCTTGAATAATGTAAACTTTATAATCACCTTCAATAGGCAATTGGTTCATGTGATGGACTAAGTTTTCGACTTGTTCTTTTTTAAGTGTCGTCTCATCCGTCATCACATATTGAAAGTCAGGATGGTTTTGTCCTTCTACTTTCAAGCGACATCGTTCTTCATCTTGACATAAAATGAACTGCGCAAAGGCTATCGCGGTCGTCTTCATTGCTTCAGCGTCATCACCTTCGAATAAATACGCGTGTGATAGTTTTTGATTGTGATAGGCTTTGGTGAGTTGTTCGATTACTTCCATTAACCTTGCGCTCCTTTTGTAAAGATATTGATACCTATTCATATGAGATACTACTTCATTTTACCGCAATATGTGTGTATAGACTATGACTTTATTTCATTCGTCATCATCTCGATTGGATGGCTATTGCATATGGAAATCATCAGCTATCTTCACATTCACGATAGACTCATTTTGACCGTGTGTACAGCCATGGCAATAAAAAAAGGTTGCGACCATCAATATGACTTGTTGGGGTCATACTGTCACAACCTTCCTTGCTATTTTAAAATTGATGGAACGATTCAACCGGCATGACAAAGACTGTTGCGCCACCGACTTCTACTTCAACAGGGTATGGGATGTAAGAATCTGCACTGCCACCCATTGGCGTAATAGGTGATACAAGTTGTTCCCTGTTACCACATGAGCCGCCGATGAGTTCGAGTATTTCTTCCACACGTTCATCTTCAACACCACTTAAAAACGTGGTGTTCCCTGCGCGTAAAAAGCCGCCTGTCGTTGCTAATTTTGTTGCACGAAAATTGTTTTCAACGAGCTTGTCTGCAAGTTCTTGACTATCTTGGTCTTGCACAATCGCTATAATCATTTTCATTTTACTAACACCTCTTGGACTTTAGTATAACATATCTGAGTACATGACTTCACTTTGTTTCCGAACACACTACTGTGCGTTGATTTTTTGTTGAATCGCTTCTATAGTAGCAGCGACAACTTGCGCAATCGGTTGATTTGCATTAATCACCGCAAAACGCTGAGAATCTTGTGCAATGAGTTGCTGATACCCTTCAACCACGCGTTCATGAAATGCCACGCTTTCTTTATCTAAACGATTTTGGGCACGACGATTACTTTCAATACGCTCTCGACCGACTTCAGCTGGAATATCCAAATAAATTGTTAAATCTGGGTATCGCCCTTCAATCGCAAAGTCGTTAATGGTTTGTACTTCTTTTACCCCAATTTCACGGGCATAACCTTGATACGCTAAAGAGCTATCAATAAAGCGATCACAAATCACGAGTTGGCCTTGTGCTAATGCTGGAAGTACTTTCGCAACGAGATGTTCTCTTCTCGCAGCCGCAAACAATAAGGCTTCGGTTCGCGCATCCATCGTTTCTCCATCTAACAAAATTTGACGAATCGTTTCTGCTGTTTGGACACCACCTGGCTCGCGTGTCGTCATGACGTCATACTGTTGCGAAAGTTGTTCCGATATCGCTTGAACAACAGTCGTTTTACCTGAACCTTCTGGACCTTCAATTGTGATAAACAGAGACATTTTCATTCATCCTTCACTGTAATTTTGCCTTCCGTAAGACCTTCCACATGAAAGCCTCTAGACTGCCAATATTCTATTAATTTTATCATATCTGCTGTCACTATTTCTCCTTTTAACAGTGACGGAATACCCGGTGGATACGGCGTCAAGTGTCGGGCTAATGTACACCCTTCTGCTTGTTGATAAGGTATCGGCCGCGACGGATGCATCCCCATGGCTTGATAGGCACTCGATTTCGTAAATAACTGCGGTTGACTGTCACGAACAGTGCTTGCTTCTGTCGTCAAGGTCATCCGCTCAATTCTTTCAAGTAATGGTTCAAAAGGAAATCGGTCCTGTTCATGCCATAACGGTAAAATCCATAGCACCGCATCCTCATCTGACAGTTCGACATCAATCGCCTGTGCTTCCATTTCCGCTTGTAACGATGAACCCGACATCCCTTCATATTGAATCAACAATTTCAACGGATCTTGTGGCGTGATAACAGTTAATCCTTTATTTTCAAGCGCGACAATCAGTTGTTTTCTTTTTTCAAAAAATAACGTGCTGTCATATGATTCATAAAAGGTCTGTGCGGCTTCTAAACTTTCCATAAGTAAATAAGACGGGCTAGATGATTGAAACACTTGTAAACCATACTCAATCCATTCACGATAAGGGGCATCTTTATGAATCCACAACACCGAACTCATCGTCAAACTCGGCAACGTTTTATGGTACGATTGCACGACATAATCCGCACCTGCCTGCATACTTGACTTTGGAAATCCAGATAAATCAAAATGTGCACCGTGCGCTTCGTCAACAAGGACCGGCACGTTGGATTGATGAAATTGCTCAATGACACGCCCTATATCAAACGTTTCACCATAATAGTTCGGGTAGGTCACGACACCTAATTTCGTATGTTCCAAATCAGTGTCGCCAACGTCAGGTTGACAATATTGCCCCGTCCTCTTACTCACAGACGTCGCTAAAATTTGCGCGCTTTGTTGTCCTAATTCTAATGCGTGAAATACTGATTTATGAACATTTCGTACAATAGCGACATCCCCTGGAATCGACGCAAGCGCATGAATGACTGCGAGAATACCACTTGTCGTCCCGTTCACTAAAAAACAACCACGATAATCGGGATGTTTATTGAGTTGTTGCATACTTTCATATAAAACAGCTTCAGCATGATGAAGATTATCAAAACCTGTAATCTCTGTTACATCAAATGGGACACGTGTCATTGAAAGGTCACCTATCGTCCCATTTTTATGACCTGGCACATGCATCGAAATCGGTTGACGTTCACGCCATGCCAACATTTTCGCTCTTAATGGTGGTTGTTGCACCCATAGTCCCCCTTTCTTTATGTGTTTAAAGCACTTTGTAACAACATGATTTTAACATATCCCAATCTTTACCGATATAGAGCGCATATACGCGCACACGAAAAAAGCTTCGAAACAATAATAATTGCTTCGAAGCTTTTGAAATAACCTGGCACCGTCCTACTCTCGCGGAACGTAAGTCCGACTACCATCGGCGCTAAAGAGCTTAACTTCTGTGTT